>JBASIS010000050.1:0-18747 GCA_049654905.1 Chromatiaceae bacterium | reverse complement strand
ACCAGGGCGCGGGTGGTCTCCTCCAGGGCCAGGCTCAGGGCGTGGAGGTCGGCGCGTTCCAGGGGCAGGAGCCGCGTCAGGCCCAACTCCCGGCCCACCTCCCGAAAGGTCAGGCGCGCCGCCTGCTCCAGGTCGCGTACCCGGCCCGCCGCCGGGGCCGAGGCCGCCGGGTTAGCCAGCAGGGTCTCCAGCTCCTGGCTGGCGGCGATCAGCAGGCTGAACTGCCGTTCCAGCAGGGGGCCGAAGGGAAAGGCGGGACCCAGCAGCGAAAAGGCCATGGGCGACTCCTAGGACGCCAGGGGCGCCCGCCGCCGGCCTGCCAGCCAGCGGGCGAACTGGCCCAGGTAGAGGTAGAAGACTGGCGTCACGTAGAGGGTCAGGAGCTGGGAAAACAGCAGGCCCCCCACCACCGCCACGCCAAGGGATTGGCGGGCCTCGCCCCCCGCCCCCCAGCCGCTGGCGATGGGCAGGGTGCCGAGCAGGGCCGCCAGGGTGGTCATCAGGATGGGCCGAAAGCGCGTCAGGCAGGCGGTATGGATGGCCGCCAGGGGCTCCAGGCCCCGGGTGCGCTCCGCCTCCAGGGCAAAGTCCACCATCATGATGCCGTTCTTCTTGACGATGCCGATGAGCAGGATGATGCCCACGTAGGCGTACATGTCCAGCTCCAGCCCCAGGAGCTTCAGGGACGCCAGGGCGCCGAAGGCCGCCAGGGGCAGGGCGGTGAGGATGGTCAGGGGGTGCAGGAAGCTCTCGTAAAGAATCCCCAGCACGATGTAGATGATCACCAGGGTGATGATCAGCAGAAAGCCCATGCTCGCCAGCGAGGCCTGAAAGGCCTGGGCCGTGCCCTGGAAGACGGCATGGACGCTCGCCGGCAGGGTCTCGTGGGCCAGTTGGTTGATGGACTCGATGACGGGGCCGATGGAGGCCTGGGGCTTGAGGTTGAAGGAAATGGTCGCCGAGGGCAGTTGCCCCAGGTGGTTGACGGTGCGTGGCGCCTGGGTCTCCGTCAGGCGCGCCACTGACCGCAGGGGCACTAGAGCGCCGCTTTCCGCCCGCAGGTAGAGGCGGTCCAGGGCATCCGGGGCCTCGCGGTGGGCCGGGTCCAGTTCCAGGATGACGTAGTAATAATTCGCCGCGGCATAGATGGTCGAGACCTGGCGGCGGCCATAGGCGGAGTAGAAGGCATCCTGGATCCGGAACGGGGACAGCCCCAGGGCCGCCGCCTTGTCCCGGTCCAGGGTGATCTCAACCCGGGGCTGGCGCACCTGCAGGTCCGATTTGACGTCGATGATGGCGTCCAGCCCCCGGAGCTTGTCCTCCATGACCGCGCCATAGTGCTGCAACTCCGTCAGGTCGTCGCCTTGCAGGGCCAACTGCCACTGGGCGCTGGTCAAGCGCGAGCCGATGGTGATGAGGGGCGGATTCACCAGGGAGACGATGAGGCCGGGGATCTGGTTCAAGGGCGGGCGCAGGCGGGCGATGATCTCATCCACGGAGTGGGCCCGTTCCTCCGCCGGGGGCAGGCTTAGAAAGGCGATGCCGGTGCTGTCGCCCATGAGGCCGACGATGGAGGCGATGTTCGCCGTCCGAGCATCGGGGTCCGCCAGCAGCACCTGGTTGAGCTGCTCCTGATGGCGGCGCATGTCGGTGAAGGAGGTGCGGTCGTCGATTTGGGAGAAGATGCGGAAGAAGCCCTGATCCTGGGTCGGGATGAAGCCCTTGGGCAGGGCCTGGAACAGCAGCACCGTGCCGGCCAGGGTCGCCAGGGTCAGTATCAGCATCAGGCCCCGGTGGCGCAGGCTGAGGCTCAGGGAGCGGTCATAGCCCCGCAGCAGCCCCGCGAAGCCGCCCTCGAAGACCCGCGCCAGCCGCCCGGTGGGCTTGAGCTCCGCCCCCGCCAGCAGGCGGCTCGCCAGCATGGGCGTCAGGCTCAGGGACAGGAAGCCCGATAGCAGGATGGCGGCGGTGATGGCCACGGCGAACTCCCGGAACAGGCGCCCCAGGATGCCCTCCATGAAGAGGATGGGGATGAAAACCGCCGCCAGGGAGATGGTCATCGACACTACGGTGAAACCGATCTCGCGGCTGCCGCGCAGGGCCGCCTCCAGGGCCCCCTCGCCGGTTTCCATGCGGCGGATGATGTTCTCCAGCACCACGATGGCGTCATCCACCACAAAGCCGATGCTCAGGGTCAGGGCCATCAGGGACAGGGTGTTGAGGCTATAGCCCAGCACCGCCATGACGATAAAGGTCGCGATCAGGGCCAGTGGGATCACTAGGCTGGGGATCAGGGTCGGTCGCCAGGCGCGGATGAAGACGAAGATCACCGCCACCACCAGGGCCAGGGTCAGGACCATGGTCAATTGCACGTCCACCACGGAGGCGCGGATGAAGTCGCTCTGGTCGTAGAGCACCTCCAGGGTCGCCGCCCCCGGCAGGGCCGCCGCCAGCCCCGGCAGCCTGGCCTTGATGGCGTCGGTCAGGCGCACGGCGTTGGCCCCGGCCTGCTTGCGCACCCGCAGGAAGACCGCGTCCTGGACCTCACCGTTTTTGATGGACCAGGCGTGGGTGAGGTCCTTCTCGACGCCATCCACCACCTCGCCCAAGTCCCCCAGGCGCACCGGGTTGCCGCCGCGATAGCGCACCACCAGGTCGCGATAGGCCGCCGCGTCCAGCAGGCGCCCCTCCGGGTTGAGGGTATAGGCGGTCACGTCCCCCTCCAGGGTGCCCCCGGGCAGGTTGACATTGCCCGCCCGCAGCGCCTCCGCGACCTCGTCGATGCCGATGTTCCGTTGGGCCAGGGCGTCCGGGTTCACCCGCACCCGCACCGCATACTTCTGTGGGGGCGCCAGGTCGATCTGGCCTACCCCCTCGACCATCGAGAGGCTCGCCATGATGCGGCTCTCCGCCAGATCCGACAGCTCCGTCAGGGGCAGGGTCAGCGAGGTCAGGGCCAGCATCATGACCGGCATGTCCGCCGGGTTCACCTTGACATAGGTAGGCGGATTGGGCATCTCCGGGGGCAGCACCCCCATGGCCGCCGCGATGGCGGCGCTGATATCCTGGGCCGCCGCGTCGATGTTGCGCGACAGGGCAAACTGGACATTGATGGTGGTCGTCCCCAGGGCCGAGGTGGAGGTCATGGAGTCGATGCCGCTGATGGATGCGAACTGCTTCTCCAGGGGCAGGGCCACCGCCGCCGCCATGATCTCGGGGTTGGCGCCGGGCAGGTTGGCGGTGACGCTGATGGTGGGGAAATCGACCGATGGCAGATTGCTGATCGGCAGCCGGTGGTAGGCAATGAGGCCAAACAGGAGTAGCGACAGCATGACCAGAGTGGTCATCACCGGCCGTCGAATGAAGAGCTCCGAGAGATTCACCCGGTCAGGCCCTCACCGCCCCACGACCTTGAGGGCGCTGGCGGGCTTGAGTTTGTTCTGGCCCTCGACCACCACGGCATCCCCTGGATGCAGGCCGGCCAGAATCAGGGTGCGCGTCTCCAGATTCTTGCCGGTCTTCACGGGCCTCAGCTCCGCCTTGGCATCGGCACCGGCCAGGAAGACACAGGTCCCTTGGGGACACTTCACCACCGCCTCGCTGGGCACCAGCAGAGCGTCGGCGATGGTCCGCAAGATCAGCCGTACCCGAACGAACTGCCCGGGCCAGAAAAAGGCATCCGGGTTGTCAAAGCGCGCCTTGAGTTTGATCATCCCCGTCGCCGGGTCCACGGTATTGTCGATGAAATGCACCACCCCGCCGCCCCGGGATTCACCCGAGGCCGTCACCGTCGCCGTCACCTCCAGGCGTTCCGCCTTGAGGGCCTCCAGCACCTCCGGCAAGCGTGCCTCCGGCAGGGCGAAAACGATGAGGATGGGATCGATCTGATTGACGACCACCAGCGGCGTCCGGTAAGCCTCCACGAAGGCTCCGGCGTTGGCCAGGTAGGCCCCGGCCCGGCCCGGAATGGGGGAGTGGACCTGGCAATACTCCAGATTCAGCCGCGCCTGCTCCACCTCCGCCTCCTGGGCCCGGATCGCCTGCCGCAGGACCATGGCGGCATTGGTGAACTGCTCGGCCTGGGAGCGCGATACCGTGCGCTTGGTCTCCAGGGCCGCGTAGCGATCCGCCTCGTCCTGGGCATATTTCAGCTCGGCCTGGGTCCGAGCCAGTTGGGCCTCGGCGGAACGCAGCTTGGCCGCGAAGGTGGCGGGGTCCACCGAATAGAGGAGATCTCCGGCGGCCACGGCCTGGCCCTCCTCGAAATGACGCGTCAGGATCTGGCCACCGACCCGGGGCAGCAGGGTGGCGGAATTGGACGCCTCCGCCCGGCCCACCTCCTCCACCGCCACGGGCACGGCCTCGGTGGCGACCTGTAGGGTGACCACGGGCACGGGGGGCGGTGGGGCCGGGGCCTGCGGTTGTTCGCAGGCGGCCAGGCCCAGGAGTGTCAACAGGAACAGGGGGAGGGTGGTCGAATATCGCATGGGCATGGCTGGCAAATCCCGGCGCCCGGGAAGACCTGGAGCGATGATGTTAGTTCCGGGATCGGCCCCAGTACAAGCGCCATCAGGCCCGGGAACACGGCTCAATGCAGGACGGGAGGGGCGAGGGTTATCGCCGCCGGGGCCTGGGTCAGTGGTGCGACCTGGTAGCGATAGTGCTTGATCTGGCGGCGGATGTTGCGCTGGATGATGACGCCGAGCACCCGCCACTCCAGGCCGGTGAGGTCGATCTCGGGATAGAGGTCATTGAGGGCGACCAGCGTTTCCCGGCCGGATGCGTCACGGCGGTACTGGCGGAACCACCGGACGCCCTCGACCTCGACGAAGACGTGCATGCCGTCGGTGCAGCTATCCTCGGGCCGGATGACGACGATGCACTGGTCCGGAAATTCCGGTTCCATCTCGTTACCCAGAACTTGGAGGGCATAGGGCTCGCTCAGGCTGCAACCGGTGAAATCGAAGGTGTCATCCGTCATGGGGGCTGTCTCGGGTTGGCGCTAAAGGCGCATTAAAAGCCAAAAGGCGGTCCGGGTGCCAGACGCAATGACATCTTGGGTCGCGCCCTCGGCTATCATCATCGCCTCGGGGGCCCCATGTTGGGGGCCAAGCAGTCCAGTTGCGGAGCCCCATGATCACCAACGCCACCGAACGGGTCCATAAGGACCGCCGCGATGCCCACAATTTGCGGGCCATGCTGCCCTACCTGTGGGAGTTCCGCGGCCGGGCCCTGCTGGCCCTTGCTTGCCTGGTGTTGGCGAAGGTGGCGAACGTGGGGGTGCCGCTGGTGCTGAAGGACATTGTCGATGCCTTCGCGCCGGGCCAGGCCCAGGCCTTGATCCTGCCCGTCAGTCTGCTGCTGGCCTATGGCCTGCTCAAGCTTTCCGCGACTCTGTTCAACGAATTGCGCGACATCGTCTTCGCGCGGGTCCGTTACCGGGCCATGCGCCGCCTCTCGACCCGGGTACTGGAGCATCTGCATCGGCTGTCCCTGCGCTATCACCTGGAGCGACAGAGCGGGGCCATCAGCCGGGACTTGGAGCGGGGGACGCGCTCGGTCAGCTCCATTCTTAACTACCTGGCCTTCAGCATCCTGCCGGTATTGGTGGAGTTTGGCCTGGTGGGGGCCATCCTGCTGTCCCGCTACGCACTGGCCTTTACCCTGGTGACCTTCGGCGCCGTGGCCCTCTACGCCCTCTTTACCTTCGCCGTGACCGAGTGGCGCATGGATTATCGCCACCAGATGAACCGGCTCGATTCCCAGGCCAACAGCCAGGCCTTTGATAGCCTGATCAATTACGAGACCGTCAAGTATTTCGGCAACGAGGGCCTGGAGTCGCGGCGCTATGACGGCACCCTCGATGCCTGGGAGGAAGTGGCGGTGAAGAGCCAGACCTCCATGTCCCTGCTGAACTTTGGTCAGGGTGGCATCATCGCCCTGGGCGTGACCCTGATCCTCCTGCTGGCCGCCCGGGGGGTGGTGGCGGGCGAGATGAGCATCGGTGACCTGGTGTTGGTCAACGCCCTTCTGTTGCAGATCTTCATCCCGCTGAATTTTCTGGGGATCGTCTATCGCCAGATCAAGTATGCCCTGGCGGACATGGACCTGGTGTTCAAGCTACTGGAGCGGGAGCCGGAGGTACGGGACGCCCCCGACGCCCGGTCCCTGGTCCTGGGGCGGGGTGCGATCAGCTTCGAGGAGGTCGATTTTCATTACCAACTGGAGCGGGCCATCCTGAAGGGCCTGAGCTTCGAGATCGGCCCAGGCCAGAAGGTGGCGGTGGTGGGGCACAGCGGGGCGGGTAAATCGACTCTCTCCCGGCTCCTGTTCCGCTTCTATGATGTGACGGGCGGCCGCATCCTGATCGATGGTCAGGATCTGCGCGGCTTGACCCAGGACAGCCTGCGGGCGGCCATCGGCATCGTTCCCCAGGATACGGTGCTCTTCAACGATAGCCTTTATTACAACATCGCCTATGGGCGCCCGGAGGCGACCCGGGACGAGATCGAGCGAGCCGCGGCCATGGCCCATATCCGGGACTTTATCGAGAGCCTGCCGGAGCGCTGGGACACGGTGGTGGGGGAGCGGGGGCTCAAGCTCTCCGGGGGCGAGAAGCAGCGGGTGGCCATTGCCCGGGCCATCCTCAAGCACCCGCGCATCCTGGTCTTCGACGAGGCGACCTCGTCCCTGGACAGCGCCACCGAGCAGGCTATCGGCCGGACCCTGGCCGAGGTGGCGGAGAACCATACCACTCTGGTCATTGCCCATCGCCTGTCCACGGTGGTGGACGCGGACCAGATCCTGGTGCTAGAGGCCGGGCGCCTGGTGGAGCAGGGCACTCACCGTGAGCTCCTGGCCTTGGGTGGCCGTTATGCCGGCATGTGGGAGTTGCAGCGGCGCGAGCGGGAGCAGGCCTTGGGGGCAGGGGCGGGCTGATGAGCCACGGGGCCCCGATCCACGGCGAGACGACCCTTAAACCCGGTGTCCTAGCCGTCGGGTCGCGCCCGGCTCGGCCCTCGCCACGGATGGGATGGGTCTTGCCTTCCGCCCCGGCCTCCCCACCTAACGCCTGATATGCCTAACTTCCCCTTCATTTCGACCCAGGCCTTGGCCTTCCAAGGGCCATTGCGCCGGCTGGCGGCGGGGGTCTTGGGGGGGGTGGGCCTGACGGTGCCCTTGCTGGCCCTGGTCACGGGGTTACTGGGCTTGGTCGTGACCCTGATCTGGGCCCTATCCACGCCAATGCCCCGCTTACCCCTAGTCTGGTTGGTCTGCCCGGGCCTCCTGCTGCTGTCCCTGGGGGGGCTGGGTCTGGGGGCGTGGCGGCTGTATACCCGGCTGCTCAAACCCTTGGCCGGTTTGGAGGAGACGGTCGCCCGCGTTTGTCAGGGGGAGCCGGGTGCCGGGAGCGCCCTCCGGGAACTGGGGCACCGGGCGGGTATCCTCGCCAACCTGACCCACGCCATCGATAGCCTCAACGAGGAATTGGCGGATCTCTACGAGGACATGGACAATCGGGTGGCCCGCCAGACCACGCGCCTGGCCCAGAAGACGGCGTCCATCAAGATCCTCTACGACGTGGCGGCGGGCATCAACGAGGCCGAGACCCTGGATAGCCTGCTGCTGCGGTTTTTGCGTGTCCTCAAGGAGATGGTGAACGGACGCGCCGCCACGGCCCGCCTGGTTAAGCCGGATGGCAGCCGGCGGTTGGTGGGGTCCATCGGCCTGGACGAGGCGCGGGTTGGCGATCCAGCGGCGATGCCCCTGGACCTCTGTCTCTGCGGCAATGTCCTGGCCTCCGGCGACATTCTCTGTGATAACGACCAACGCTATTGCTCCCGGGTTTATGGCCGGCGCATGTTCCGAGGGGATGAGATCGAGGTGGTCACCATCCCCCTGGAGCATCGAGACGAACTCCTGGGGTACTACACCATTTTCGTGGATAAGCCCGGCATCGGTGGGCGCGAGGATATCCTCGAGTTGCTGTTCAGTATCGGTCATCATCTGGGCATCGCCGTGGCCAAGCACCGTTCCGACGCCGATGCCCTGCGCCTGTCGATCATGGAGGAACGCAATTCCCTGGCCAACGAACTGCACGATTCCCTGGCGCAAACCTTGGCCAGCCTGCGACTTCAGGTTAACCTGTTCGAGGAATCCCTGGCCCAGACCCCGATTCCGGATAAGGCTCGGGTCGATCTGGAACGTTTGCGCGGTGGCCTGGACGAGGCGCACCGCGAGTTGCGCAGCCTCCTGGCGAATTTCCGGGCGCCCATGGATCGGCGCGGCTTGGTGCCGGCCCTGGAGCGGATCACCGCCGCTTTTCGCCAGGCCACCGGCCTCAAGGTTCTTTTTCAGAATAATCTCCGCGCCTTTGAATTGCCGGCCGCGGCGGAGTTACAGGTCACGCGCATCACCCAGGAGGCCCTGGCCAACATCCGCAAGCATGCCCGAGCCCACACCGTCCGGGTGCTGCTGACAGCCAAGATCGAGGGTGATCAGGTCCTGCTGATCGAGGATGATGGCGTGGGTTTCCAGCTTCCGGAGCCGGAGGGGCAGACGGGGGAACATATCGGCCTGTCCATCATGCGCGAACGGGCGCGCCGCATGGGCGCCGAACTGCGGATCGAGAGCGAACCGGAGGAGGGGACGCGGGTGGAACTACATTTCTCGCTGCCGGATCGCCGTCAGCTCCGGCCAGTGGGAGTAACCTGATGCGCGTGCTGCTGATCGATGATCATGCCCTTTTTCGCTTCGGGGTTAGCGAACTCCTGGAACGGCGCGGCATCCAGGTGGACGCCCTGGGTGATGGCGAGGCGGGCCTGGCGCGGGTGCTGGAGCGGGCCCCGGACGTGGTCCTGCTGGATCTGCGCATGCCCCAGATGACGGGTCTGGAGGTCCTCAAGCGCCTGCGCGATGCCCATCAGACGATGCCGGTGGCCATGCTCACCACCAGCACGGATGAGCGTGACCTGATCGCTGCCCTCCAGGCGGGGGCCCAGGGCTATCTGCTCAAGGATATGGAACCGGAGGAACTGATCACGGCGCTGAAGGATATTTTGGCGGGGCGCACCGTGGTCGCCAAGGAGCTGACCGGTATCCTGGCCCGCGTGGTCCAGGGGGGGCATGAGGATCGGCGGGCGCCGGTGGCCTTCTCCGACCTGACCCCCCGCGAGCGCGAGATCCTCTGTCAACTGGCCGAGGGACGCAGCAATAAGGGTATCGCCCGCATTCTGGGCATCACGGATGGCACCGTTAAGCTCCACGTTAAGGCGATATTGCGCAAGCTGGCGGTCCATTCGCGGGTGGAGGCGGCGGTTATCGCGGTCGAGAAGGATCTGTGCGAACGATGACCGGTGAGGCCTGTGCGCCCCAGGTTGTGGTCTTTACCCGGTGGGCGGCGCTGGCCGGGCTCATTTGCGGAGCGATGACGACATGAAGCATTTCATCGAACTGGTGCGCGGCTGTCTGACCGAGGTGCGCGAGATCATGCCCTGGGACCTGGAGGAGCGGCGCGCGGCCAACCCAGAGCTGTTGATCGTGGATGTGCGCGAACCCTATGAGTTCTATGCCATGCATATCCCCGGCTCCATCAATGTCCCGCGCGGTATCCTGGAGTCCGCCTGTGAGTGGGATTACGAGGAGACGGTCCCTGAGCTGGTGCGTGGCCGCGACCGGGAGATCGTGGTTGTCTGCCGCTCCGGCTACCGCAGCATCCTCGCCAGTCATGTGATGCAGGTGCTGGGCTTCACCCGGGTGGCCTCGCTGCAGACCGGCCTGCGGGGCTGGAAAGACTACGAACAGCCCCTGGAGGATGCCCATGGCCAGGAGGTGGATCTGGATGAGGCGGATATCTATTTCACGCCCGTCCTGCGTCCCGACCAGATGCGGCCCCCCGAGGCGGCCTGAGGGCCCAGGGCGGGGACCCGCTCCCGCCAGGACCGGTCAATAGGCTAAAATCAGGCCGTTGTTACGCCACGGACCCCGAAACGGATCGTCTTATGATTTCCCTACTCGATTACGGCGCGGGCAATGTCCGCAGCGTTCGCAATGCGGTGCTCAAGCTTGGCCATGAGCTTAAGGTCATCCGCACCCCCGAGGATATCCAGCAGGCCGAGTTTATCCTCTTCCCGGGCGTCGGTAGCTATGGCTCCGCCATTCAGCGGCTCCACCAGATGGATTTTTTCGAGCCCCTGCGCGACTACCTGCGGGCGGGCCGGCCTTTCCTCGGTATCTGCATTGGGCTGCAGGCCCTGTTCGAGGGCAGCGAGGAGTCCCCGGGGGTGGCGGGGCTGGGCATCATCCCCGGTCAGGTCCGCCGCTTCGAGGCCCCGGGCCTGGCCGTGCCGCACATGGGCTGGAATGGCATCCGCCCGCGGCGCGCCGCCAGCCTGGTGGCGGGCGCCAAGGACGAGAAACTCTATTTCGTCCACTCCTATCGCGCCGTGCCAGAGTCGGCCAACGCGGACTGGGTCCTGGCGGAGACGGATTACGGTGGGGCCTTCATCAGCGCCGTGCGCCGGGGTGCCGTGTCGGCGGTCCAGTTCCATCCGGAGAAGAGTGGACCGGCGGGGTTGCGCCTGCTGGATGCTTTTCTGGGTGCCGCCGGGGGCAAGGGCGCCCCTGACCCCGGCGCGGGGGCCGAGGCGGTTCTGTCCGCGGGGCAGCCGACGCGGCTGGCCAAGCGCGTCATCGCTTGCCTGGATGTCCGCGCCAACGACGCCGGCGACCTGGTGGTCACCAAAGGCGATCAGTACGACGTCCGTCAGGAAGGCGAAGTCCGGAATCTGGGCAAGCCGGTGGACCTGGCGCGGCGCTACTACGAGGAGGGGGCGGACGAGATCACCTTCCTCAATATCACTGCCTATCGTGACTTCCCCCTGGCTGACCAGCCCATGCTGGAGGTATTGCGGCGGACCTCGGAAAACGTCTTTGTCCCTCTGACCATTGGTGGTGGCATCCGCGCCTTTACCGACGCCGAGGGCCGCTACTATTCGGCCCTGGAGGTGGCCGCGGAGTATTTCGCCTCGGGCGCCGACAAGATCTCCATTGGCAGCGATGCCGTGACGACCGTTGAGCAGGTGCTGGCCCAGGGTGGCCCCACTGGCGATAGCGCCATTGAGGTCATCGCCCATCGCTACGGCAACCAGGCCGTCGTCATCTCCATCGATCCCCGCCGGGTCTATGTGGTAGGGCCCGAGGCGGCCCCCCGTCATCGGGTCGTCCCCACCACCACCCCGGGTCCCCAGGGCGAGGGCTGGTGTTGGTTCCAGTGCACCATCAAGGGCGGCCGCGAGGGGCGGGATCTGGACGCCGTGACCCTGGCCCGGGTCTGCGAGCAACTGGGCGCCGGGGAGATCCTGCTCAATTCCATCGATCGCGACGGCACCGGCGCCGGCTTCGACCTGGAGTTGATCCAGGCCGTGCGTTCGGTGGTGACCATCCCCGTCATCGCCTCCAGTGGCGCTGGCCGGGTCGAACACTTCGCCGAGGTCTTCGCCGTCACCCAGGTGGAGGCCGCCCTGGCCGCTGGCATCTTCCATCGCCGGGAGGTGCCGATCGCGGCGGTCAAGGAGCATTTGCGCCAGGAGGGCATCGAGGTGCGGCGCTAGGCGGGTCCGGGTCCGCGCTTCACGGCCGGCGCCCGGATGCTCTATGATTCGAATAACGTCCCCCCAAGCTGGAGATCGCCATGCGCCCCACCCTGCTCCTGGTTTGCGCCCTGACCATTTTACTGGCGGCCTGTGGGTCGAGTTCCCGGCAAGATACCGCCGGCGGTTCCTCCGCGGGGGCCTATGCGCGCCCGGCATCCAGTGATGGGCGGCTGCGGGGCGACTATGCCAACTATCCCGCGGCCCAGGCCTTTGTCGATCGCATGACGGCCGAGGGTTTCGACCGGGCCCAGGTGGCGGACTGGCTGTCTCGGGCCCAGCGCCAGCAGTGGATCATCGATTTCGTTCATAAGCCCGATGCCAAACCCTCCACCCAGCCGACGGGCGCCTGGACGCGCTATCGGGCCAAGTTCCTCACCGATGCCAATATCGCCAAGGGGGTAACCTTTTGGGGGCGTTACGAGCGGGAACTGAATCGCGCCCAGGAGAAGTACGGCGTGCCACCGGAATACGTGGTGGCCATTATTGGGGTGGAGACCAATTGGGGCGGGTACATGGGCAAGCATCGGATCATGGATGCCCTCGCCACCCTGGCCTTCGATTTCCCGCGTCGGTCCGATTACTTCACCGACGAACTGGCGGCTTATCTCAAGATGGCCCGCGATGAAGGCATGGACCCCTTCCAGCCCAAGGGTTCCTATGCCGGCGCCATGGGTTATGGCCAGTTCATGCCCTCCAGCTACCTCAAATGGGCGGTCGAGTTCGACGGTGACGGACGCCGGGATCTCTGGAACCCGGTTGATGCCATCGGCAGCGTGGCCAACTATTTTGCCGTGCATGGCTGGAGGCGGGGCGAACCCGTTGCGGTCAAGGCGGACGCCAGCGGCGCCGTTGCCCTCAAGGCCGGCTTTGACACCCGCTACAGCCTGGATGCTCTGGCCCGCGACGGCATCCGCCCCCAGGGTCGCCTGCCTGCGGGCGACGAGGTCAGCCTCATCCGCCTCGACGCCACCGGCGGCTACCAATTCTGGCTGGGGCTGAACAATTTTTACGTCATCACCCGCTACAACCACAGCAGCTATTACGCCATGGCCGTCCACCAACTGGCTCAGGCCCTCCGCGCCCGCCACGGGGGCGCCCCGGATGCCCGCCTGTCGGGTCTGGAGGGGGTCGGGGAGCCGAGGCTCTGACCTGGCAGGACAGGCCCCTGGCGGTGTTGGCCCGGACCTGGATCTAGGCCATCGCCGCCCTAGTGGAGACTCAACCCCAGTCGCTTGAAATCCAGCCGGTCACCCGCCTGCGGGGCGTGGGCCCCCGGCTCGCCGAACGCTTGGCGCGATTGGGGTTGGTGACGGTGCTGGATCTGCTGTTCCACCTGCCCCTGCGTTATCAGGATCGCTCCCGGCGGCGACCGCTGGGTTCGCTCCTGCCGGGGGAAGAGGCCCTGATCGAGGGCGAGGTGGGGGAGGCCCGCATCAGCCATGGCCAGCGCCGGACCCTCAAGGTCTGGCTGGCGGACGAGTCCGGCACCCTCCAGTTGCGCTTTTTCCATTTTGGTCGCACCCAAACGGCGGCCTTTACCCCGGGGACGCGCCTGCGCTGCTTTGGCGAGGTACGGGCCGGGGTCCCCTCGCTGGAGATGATCCATCCGGAATACCAACTCCTGACCGGCGCGATGGAAGAGGCCCAAGCGGAGGGCCTGACCCCCATCTATCCCACGACCGAGGGGCTCCAGCAGGCCAGCCTGCGCAACCTGATCGCCCAGGCCCTGGCCCTGCTGGAGTCGGACCAGGCCGCGGGAGGGCTGGGGCCGCGGGAACTGTTGCCCCCCGAGGTTCTGGACCCCCTGCTGCTGCCGAGTCTGGTGGAGGCTCTGCGCTTCCTGCACCATCCACCCCTGGAGGCACTGGGGCTGGACCTGAACGAGCGCCGCCACCCGACCTTCCGGCGTCTTGCCTTCGAGGAACTGGTCGCCCATCAACTGGCCCTGCGCCGCTTGCGCCGCCAGCGTCAGCGGTTGGAGGCGCCGGTGCTGGCGGGCGGTGGCGACCTGCGGGCCCGGCTGCTGGCGGCGCTACCTTTTGGTCTGACCGGTGCCCAGCGGCGGGTGCTGGAGGAGATTGCCGCCGATCTGGCCCGGCCGCGTCCCATGTTGCGGTTGCTGCAAGGGGATGTCGGTTCGGGCAAGACGGTGGTCGCGGCCCTCGCCGCCCTGCAGGCGGTGGAGTCGGGCCGCCAGGCCGCCCTCATGGCCCCCACCGAGATGCTCTCCGAGCAGCATCGCCGCAATCTCGCGGCCTGGCTGGACCCCCTGGGGCTGGAGCCGGCCTGGCTCGCCGGCCGCCACAAAGGGCGGGAGCGCGAAGAGCTGCTGGCGCGCATCGCCTCGGGGGAGGCGCGGGTGGTGGTGGGGACCCACGCCCTCTTTCAGGAGGATGTCGCCTTCCAGGACCTGGGCCTGGCCATCGTCGATGAGCAGCACCGCTTTGGTGTCCATCAGCGCATGCGGTTGCGCGAGAAGGGGTCGGGGGAGGGCGGGGTGCCTCATCAGCTCATCATGACCGCCACCCCCATCCCGCGCTCCCTGGCCATGACCCTCTACGCTGATCTGGACCTGTCCGTCATCGACGAGATGCCCCCGGGCCGCACCCCGGTGACAACGGTGGCCGTGCCGGACAGCCGCCGGGAGGAGGTGATGGCCCGGGTGCGGGACGCCTGCGCCAGCGGCCGTCAGGCCTACTGGGTCTGCACCCTGATCGAGGAGTCGGAGGCCCTGCAATGCCAGGCGGCGGAGGAGACGGCCCGCAGTCTGGCGGAGGCCCTGCCGCAGGCGCGCATTGGCCTCGCCCATGGCCGCCTCAAGGCGGTGGAGCGGGAGGCGGTGATGCGCCACTTTGCCGGCGGCGACCTGGATCTGCTGGTGGCCACCACGGTCATCGAGGTGGGCGTGGATGTGGCCAACGCCAGCCTCATGATCATCGAAAATCCGGAGCGTCTGGGCCTGGCCCAACTCCACCAGTTGCGGGGCCGGGTTGGCCGCGGTGCCCAGGCCAGCCATTGCCTGCTTCTCTACCACGCCCCCTTGTCGCGCCTGGCGCGGGAGCGCATCGAGCTGCTGCGGCGCAGCACCAATGGCTTTGAGATCGCCCAAAAGGACCTGGAAATGCGCGGTGCCGGCGAGGTCCTGGGGACCCGTCAGACCGGGGAGATGCAATTTCGCATCGCCAATCCGGTGGCCGACGAGGCCCTGCTGGCGGCCGCCCGCCGGGCGGCGGACCTGATCCTCGACCGGTATCGCGACCGGATCACCCCCCTCATCGACCGCTGGCTGGGGGCCCGGGAGCATTGTGGCGGCGTCTGAGGCCCGGGTCTGGCACTGCGATTGGCGCTGACCCTGTGTCATAATTCACCCCCATTGCCTGGGCGAGGCGCCGCAAGCGGCGATGCCAACCCGCTCGCTACTCCCCCTTGATCACCCCTCACGACAGGACAGGTTCCAGGCCCGCCCATGACTCTGGCAGCGAATACCAGCCCCCCGAGCCCCCTGGACTGGCGTCAGCGCCTGTGGGCCTACGCCCTGCTGGTGCGTTTCCATCGCCCCATTGGTAGCCTCCTGCTGTTGTGGCCCGCCCTCTGGGCCCTGTGGCTGGCGGCACAGGGCCAGCCGCCCTGGCGGGTGGTGCTCATCTTTATCGCCGGGGTCTTTCTAATGCGCTCCGCCGGCTGCGCCATCAATGACTTCGCGGACCGCAATCTGGATGGCCAGGTGGCGCGCACCCGGGAGCGCCCCCTAGCGACCGGGCTCGTTAGCCCGCGCGAGGCTCTCGGTGTCTTTTTTGTCCTTGGTCTGACGGCCTTTCTGCTCGTGCTCCTGCTGGACTGGAAAACTATCACCCTGTCCGTGGTGGCCCTAGGGTTGGCGGTCCTTTATCCCTTCATGAAGCGCTTTACCCATTGGCCTCAGGTCTTTCTCGGCGCCGCCTTTGGCTGGGCCGTGCCCATGGCCTACACCGCCATCACCGGCCAGGTCCCGCTCCAGGGCTGGCTGGTCTTTGTTGCCGCCCTGATCTGGGCCCTGATTTATGACACCCAGTACGCCATGGTGGATCGCGAGGATGACCTCAAGGCGGGCATCAAGTCCACCGCCATCCTCTTTGGGCGCCATGACCGGCTCCTGATCGGTCTGCTGCAACTGGTCTTTCTCGGCCTCATGGCCTATATCGGGCTGACGGCGGGGCGCGGGGCCTGGTATTTTGGCGGGCTGGCGGTGGCGGCTGGTCTCTCGGCCTATCAGCAGTACCTGATGCGCGACCGGGAACTGGTGGCCTGTTTTCGGGCCTTTCTGAACAATAACTATCTGGGCCTGGCCCTGTTTCTGGGGCTCTTCCTGGATTACGCCCTAGCCTGAGGCCGCTGGCCCCGCGAACTTTCCACCGGTGGCGCGGGTCGAACCCGCATCGCCCAACCCCCCTGACTATCAAGAGGAATACCCCCTTATGTCCTTCCGCTTCCTGTTATCCCTGCTGTTCGCCTGCCTGCTCTCGGCCCCGGCCTGGGCTATCGACGAGGGCATCGAATACACGGTGCTCGCCAACCCCCAGCCGACGGAGACGGGGGACAAAATCGAGGTGCTTGAGGTCTTTATGTACAGTTGCCCCCACTGCTTTCATCTGGAACCGACCCTGGCGAAGTGGCGGGAGACCCAACCGGCCAACGTGGCCTTCCGGCGGATGCCAGCGGTATTCAGCGCCAAGCCGGATCTTCAGGCCCAGGCCTTCTACGCCGCTGAGTTATTGGGGGCGCAGGATAAGTTCACCCTGGCCATGTTCGATGCCATCCATGTCAAGAAGCAGAAAATCAGCGATGAAGACGTAGTGGTTGCCATCGCCGAGGGGGCGGGCATCGATGGGGCCGAGTTCCGCAAGGCCCTCAATTCCTTCGATGTCAACATGAAGGTCAACCGCGCGCGCAATGTCACCAAGAACTACGGCATAGACGGCGTCCCCGCCGTGGTCGTCAACGGCAAATACCGCACCAGCCCAGCCCAGACCGGCAGCCGCGAGGCCCTGGTCAAGGTGATCGACCAACTCATTGCTCGCGAGACCGGTGGTTCCTGAGGGAGTCCCTTTCGCCAGGGATGGCGGCTGACGTGAAAATCCGTCAGGTCTTGACGAGGGGAGCCCCGGTCTTCAGTCGTAGTAGTGGGGTTTTACTTCTTCGATGACCGGGTTATCGGGCGGGTTGGGGTGTAGTTCCACGACCCACGCAGGCAGCTTGGCCTGATTGGCATGGTAGAGGGTCTCGGACTCGAAGAGGATGAGGACGAGCACGGTTACCATGATGGGCAGTATGCCCATGCCGACAATGATGGCCAGGACCGCCTCCCGCATTAGACCCAGATAGCTGTAGCCGATCCAGCCCAACAGCACGATCCCTAGGAGCAGGCTCAGCATCAGGATGAAGATGCGGCTGCGGCGCGCGCAGACTTGCCAATGGCACATGGGGTACCAGGGATCGCGGGTTAGCGAACGCCGCGCGCGCCAGAGGATGTAGCCGAGGAGGGCAAAGGAGGTGAGGGGAATAGTGGCCATGATCCAGGGGAAGCTGCCCGCCACGCCCCCGGCGCCGACGGCCATGAGAATGTGATTGCCGATCAGATTGGTCAAAAAGACCTCGTGGGGGATGTTGGCCCTTTTGATATCGACGGGGCTGACCTGGAAGCGCATTTTGAATCACCGGGTTGATCGCATCCGCCCCAGAGGGCGCGCGCGGAAGGTGAAATTATACCGAAAAAGCTGAGTGTTCGGTTTCCCGGGCCGGGTGGTGTCTGGCGGGGGACGCCGTGAATAGGTCCCTGTAGGCTTGGCGCAGCATCCCTGCTGTTGACACCCCCGCCAGCCCCAAACTGACCCTCCCGCCACCTACTGGCAAGTGACTCGCCCTGGCTATGTAACCATCTGCGGTAGCTTGTGGGTTGTTAAGGCCCCCTGGCATTAACAACCGCAGATGGGGCAGGCCGGGTCGGCGGGAAGGCCCAAGGCGCGAAATTCCATGGTCAGGGCATCGACCAGCAGCAGGCGCCCGGCCAGGGTCCGGCCGGCGCCGGTCAGTACCTTGAGGGTCTCCGTCGCCTGAATGGCGCCAATGATGCCAACCAAAGGGGAGAGGACGCCGTTGTTGGAACAGGTTTCGTCCGTCGGGCCCGCGCGGGGGTAGAGGCACTGATAGCAGGGCCCGCCGGGGGTGCCGGGAAAGACGGTGACCTGACCCTCGGCGCGAATGGCGGCGCCGGACACGAGGGGGATCTGGTGACGCTGGCAGGCGGCATTGACCGCATAGCGGGTGGCAAAGTTATCGCAGGTGTCCACCACGGCGTCCACGCCTTCCAGGAGGCCCGGCAGGCTCTCGGCATCAATCCGGCCCCGGTAGCCCTCGACCTGGACCTCGGGATTGAGGGTCCCGAGGGCCTGGATGGCAGAATCGACCTTGGCCATGCCGATCCGATCCGTGGTGTGCAGGATCTGGCGCTGTAGGTTGGACAGGTCCACCCTGTCGAAGTCCGCTACCCGCAAGTGTCCGACCCCGGCCGCGGCGAGATAGAGGGCCACCGGCGAGCCGAGGCCGCCGAGGCCCACGATCAAGACCCGCGACTGGAGCAGATGTTCCTGCCCCGCAATATCGATGGCCGGGAGATGGATCTGGCGGCTGTAGCGCAGAAGTTGCTCGTCGTTCATGGTTGGCGCTGCTTCCGGTCAGCTTTGAACATTTTATGCGGCTCGCCGGGTTTCCTCGGCATGATCATATCCTTGGCTGACTGCGTGTAGTGAGCGTGAGGGCTCCTGTGATGCCTAACGTAAAGCTCAGCCGCGGCGTGCCGCCGCCACGAAACTGCAAATCGGATCTCACCGCGACGGGCAACCTCCTGCACGGTGAGGAGGATGCGGTGTTCGCCGATGCCGGCTATACCGGCGCCGAGCAGCGCGTGGAACTCAAGGATCAGGACGTGGCGTGGTACATCGCCGCCCAGCGCGGCAAGATCGCCGCTTTGCCGGAGGGTCAGGCGAAGGTCCTGTTCAAGAAAATCGAGCGGCTCAAGGCGCAAGCCCGCAGCCGGGTTGAGCATGCCTTCCCTATT
>JBASIS010000049.1:0-3151 GCA_049654905.1 Chromatiaceae bacterium | reverse complement strand
GCGTTACGTCGATTTCCCCTTCGCCCAGCTTATCGGCGGCCTCATGCCTTTTGTGGTGCTGGCGTTGCGCCGGCCTCAGGGGTCCAGGCCCGTGGCGGAAAAGACCGCCGCCCTCATCCTGGCGCTGTCGGCGGTTTACATACTACTCAACGAAGGGGTCACCAATTGGCAGGCCCTCAGCTTCTGCCTTGCCATGGCGGTGCTGGCCCTTACCCTGGTGAGCGGGCGGGGCGAGCCAGACTGAGCACCAGCAACCCAACCGCCAGGCCGGCCATGTCGCCATTCTGCATCACCAGTCCGAAGCCGGCGGCGCCGAGGGCGAGGGCGAACAGCAGGACCGACGGCCACAGCAGATGCAGAATGGCCGTGACCAGGGCCATTGCGCCAAAGGCCCCCTGGTTGAAGAGCAAGACGCCCAAATCCAGGGTGGCACAGAGCCAGGTATCCAGACCCTCCTGGCAGGCCATAAAGACCTGGGTATTTTCTATGACCCGGTAGCGCAGATAGTAGGCGTAGAAGACCGAGCCGAATCCGATCGCGATCAGCCAGTTCATCTGGCGGGCGCTGGGCTGGAAACATTGAGTCATCGCAAACCCTAATTCATGCGTGAAGATTGATTCAAGCCCCTAAATCGGGGCTGACCTCGGCCCAGAGCTAACATCCTGGGCGGTAACCGGGTCCCTGGCCTGGCACCACGGCCAGGCAAGGGACCTGACAGGGCCATGTCAGGCTATGTCCTGGCGGGGCACCTCGGCAGCATCCTCCTCGATCCATTTGCGCAGTTCCACCGGTTTGACCTTGGCGCGCATCCGCATATTTACCATCTCCACCCCCAGCGAGAAGGCCATGGCGAAGTAGATGTAGCCCTTGGGGATGTGCAGGTCGAGGCCCTCGCCCACCAGGGCGAAGCCGATCAGGACCAGGAAGCTCAAGGCCAGCATCTTGATGGTGGGGTGCGTGTCCACGAAGTCGCCAATGGGTTTGGCCGCGAACATCATGACCCCCACCGCCAGGATGATGGCGATCACCATCACCGGGATTTGACTGACCATGCCAACGGCGGTGATGACGGAGTCGAGGGAAAAGACGATGTCGATGATAGCGATCTGTACCACGATGGACAAAAAGCCGGCCCCCGCCTTGCCGGCCAGGGCGGGCTCGCCCGCCTCGGGCCCCTCCACGGCCTCGTGAATCTCCATTGTGCTTTTGAAGAGCAGGAAGAGTCCGCCCAAAATCAGGATCAGGTCCCGCCCCGAGATCTCCTGCCCCAGAATAATGAACCAGGGGGTAACCAGCTTCATCATCCAGGCCAGGGACAGCAGCAGGGCGATACGGGTACCCATCGCCAGCGCCAGGCCGATCACCCGTCCCCGCTGGCGCTGATGTTCCGGCAGCCGTCCCACCAGGATGGTGAGGAAGATGATGTTGTCGATGCCGAGCACGATCTCCAGCGCCGTCAGCGTTGCCAGGGCCAGCCAGGCCTCGGGCAGAAATATCCAGTCAAACATCCAAACCCCCCTTCTCATTGAAGGCGAAAAAAGTTTAAGAATTCCTCCCCTCGGCCAAGACCCCGGGAGTCCGGGGTCTTGCTGCGTATGCCAAGGGTGGAGGTGGACGACGCCAGACCCTGGCTCGCGAAGTCCAGTTTGGCCCGAATCACAGGTCAGCTAGCGCCTGGCCTCCTGGGGCCATTATGCCTGATGAGGTGCTGTCCAAGATGATCCGCCGGCCGCTATTCAGCCCCGGCCCCGGTTATCGCCTCCCACACCACCCCTTCCTTGAGATCGATCCCCGATGTTACCGCGCCGTACCGCAGACAGAGATCCATGAGCCCCATGCCGATGGCGTATTCGCGCTCCTGGCCGCCGCCCTCGATGCCGGCCATGCGCTGCTCCGTGACGATATGGTGCCGGTGGCCCTGGCGGGGGACCTCTTGGGGGTTAGCCTGCCGCTCTGCCTTTAGTGCATCGCTGCGTCACGGCCTGGGATCATTTCGCCGACCCGCGCGCTAGAATAACCTCATCAAGGGGCAGGGCAGAGGGGCCTTCAACCCCGAATATTCATTCGATCAATGATTGGCCTATCATGAACAACTCTGTCACGAATCCCTGCGTATCGCCGTTGCTATCCCCCTCCCGCCGTGAATTTTTACGATTGGGCGGTCTGGTGCTTTTTGCTCCGAGTCTGCTTATTGGCTGCGGGGAGAATAACGGGGGTGCTGGTCGCCTGGGGGATACCTGTTCCCAGGAGGATTCGGAAGCCAGCGGCGACCCTACCGTTTATTTGTCTGACTACGAACCACCCGCCTATTTCATTGACGAGGTCCATCTGAACCTTGATCTGGATCAAGATTTCACCACCGTTACCTCCCTATTGCGGGTTCATCGCAATCCCGATGGCCCGGTGCGGCCCTTGATCCTCATGGGTCGCGAGCTGAACACCCTCTACCTTGCCATTGATGGCCAACCTCTCAACCTGAACGGCTGCGGCTCGCGTAGTACCCGGCTCACTATCCAGGCCGTCCGGGATTCATTCCTGGTGGAGATCATTGTGCGGGTTTATCCAGACGCCAACACCAGCCTGGCAGGCCTCTATCGCTCCCAGGATGGCTATTTCTCCCAATGCGAGGCCGAGGATTTTCGGCGTATCACCTGGTTTCCCGATCGACCCGATGTCATGTCGCTCTATACCGTTACGCTATCGGCGGATGCCAAGACGCTGCCGGTACTCCTGTCCAACGGTAATCTGATCGGCAAGGGTACGCTGGCCAATGGCCGGCATTGGACGCAGTGGCATGACCCCTTCAGAAAACCCTGTTACCTCTTTGCCGCGGTTGCCGCCGATCTTGAGGTGCGGCGGGATGAGTTCGTGACCATGAGCGGCCGGATCCTGCAACTCGCGGTCTATGTGGAGCCGGGTAAACTGGCACAAAGCGGCCACGCCATGCTGGCCCTGAAGAAGGCGATGCGGTGGGACGAGGAGCGCTTTGGCCTGGAGTGTGATCTTGATCAGTATACCATTGTAGCTGTTGGCGATTTCAATATGGGCGCGATGGAAAATAAAGGTCTAAATATCTTTAATACCCGCTACGTGCTGGCCGATGCCAGGACAGCGACGGATACCGATTTCATGAATATCGATACCGTCGTTG
>JBASIS010000048.1:0-3247 GCA_049654905.1 Chromatiaceae bacterium | reverse complement strand
AAAAAACCCCTTAGCCATCGCCCCGCCGCAGCGGTTCAATGGAAAGGGGCCGTGTTACCGACCAGCCTAGAGCCGACCGGGACGCTCAGCAACCCCGCTCAGCCCCCCTCCATCCCTCAACCCTCACCCACCCCCAAAAACCCCCTTATCCCCGCCTCCGCCCCCGCCAGATTGGCCACCGCCCCCGCGCTCAAGGGCGCGCCGAGGGCGAAGTGATAGCCGCGGATGCGCAGCAGCCAAGCGGGCGGCGGCGCCCCGGCGCCGATCTGGCCATACACCCACAGCAGCGCCCCGGGACTCATGGCATGGGTGGTATAGCTGGCATCCCGGTCGGGGACGATGGGCTCCAGGCGGTAGGGCACCGGCAGGCTGACGTCGGCATCGACCAGGATCACCCGTTCACGCCCGACCAGGTCCAGGGCGTGCTCGGGCTGGGGCTGGAAGTCGGTGAGGAGATCCCAGGGCGGCGGGCCGGCCCGCCGTGACTGAAAGTCCTCCAGGCGGGCGATAAGGGCGGGTCCCAGGGCGTCATCGCCCCGGGCGGGGTTGCCGTAACCGAAGATGAGGACGGGGGCCATGGGCGGACCCCGGGCGCCGCCGCTAGGCGCCCACCCCGGGCCGCTCAATGGCGCCGCTGGGGCGCTGGCACAGGCGATCCACCACCTGGCCGGCGGCGTCCACCAATTCCAGTTCCAGGGGCATCTTGCCGACGGCATGGGTGGCGCAGGACAGGCAGGGGTCGTAGGCGCGGATGGCGACTTCGATGTGGTTGAGCAGGGGTTCGGTCAGTTCCTGGCCGTCCAGGTAGTGGGCGGCCACCTGGCGGATGGCGGCGTTCATGACCTGGTTGTTATTGGTGGTGGAGACGATGAGGTTGGCCTTGGTGACCAGGCCGTCGGCGTCGGTCTCGTAGTGGTGGAAGAGGGTGCCGCGCGGGGCCTCGACCACGCCGATGCCCACTGGCCGGGGCGTGCCGACCCGCAGCAGGTCGTCCCCCAGCAGGTCGGGGTCCGGGAGCAGTTCGCGGATGGCCTCGGCGCAATAGAGCAGCTCGATGAGCCGTGCCCAGTGGGTGGCGAGGGCCGCCTGCAGGGGCCGCCCCTCCCCCGCCGCGCGGAAGTCCTCGCGCTCCTGTTCCGCCAGGGGGGTGGCGAAGCGGTCGCAGTTGTTGACCCGCGCCAGGGGGCCGACCCGATACCAGCCGGTAGCCGGCCCCAGGGCGGCGATGAAGGGGAACTTCATGTAGCTCCAGGGCTTGATCTCTTCGTGGAGCAGCTCGGTATAGGCGCGGTAGTCCTGATGGTCAAAAAGGGTGCGGCCCCGAGGGTCGCGGGCGCGCAGGCCACCATGGTAGAGCTCGAAGGCGCCGTCCGGGGCAGTCAGGCTCAGGGTGTTGGCATCGACGGCGCCGAAGCGGTAGTGGTAGTCGGGATTGCCCAGGAAGACCCGCTTCATGAGCTGCACCGCCGTTTCGGCCCAGGCGACCATCGGGTCGCTGTCAGTCAGCAGATAGTCGCGCTCCTCGGCGGTGAGGGCCTTGTTGACGCCGCCGGGGATGGCGCCGGAGCCGTGGATGCGCTTGCCGGAGGTGACGCGGATGACCTCCTGACCGTACTTGCGCAGCAGCACCCCCTGTTTGGCGATGTCGGGATGGTCCTGGATGACGCCGATGAGGTTGCGGTGGGCGACGGCGTCATCGAAGCCGAACAGCAGGTCCGGCGAGGACAGGTGGAAGAAATGCAGGGCGTGGGACTGGAGGGTCTGGCCCAGGTGCATGAGGCGGCGGACCTTGTCCGCCGTGGGCGAGAGTTCATCGACGCCGACCAACTGGTCGGTGGCCTTGGCGGCGGCCAGATGATGGCTGACCGGGCAGATGCCGCACAGGCGCTGCACCAGCACCGGCAGTTCCCAGTAGGGCCGGCCCTGGATGAATTTCTCGAAGCCCCGGAACTCGACGATGTGCAGGCGGGCCTGGTGGATGCGCCGGTCGGCGTCCTGCAGCAGGGTGACCTTGCCGTGACCCTCGACCCGGGTCAGGGGATCGATGGCGATGCGGGTGAGGCCGGCGGGCTGGGCCGCCGTCTCCAGGCGGGTGATTTCCGGGTGGCGGTGCATGGCGGTATCCTCGGGGCGCGGGCCGGTCAGTCGTAGTGCAACTGGCTGTAGGGCAGGCGGATGGGCTGCCCGGCCAGAAGCTCGGTGAGGAAGGTCCAGATGGCGTCCGCCGAGGGCGGACAGCCCGGCAGGAAGTAATCGATCTTCACCACCTCGTGGAGGGGATGGACCTGGTTGAGCAGCAGGGGCAGCTCGGGGGCGTTGGGCACGCCGGGATTATGGATGCCGATGCCGCCGACGTAGGACTCCGTCAGGCAATCCGCCAGGGCGAAGGCATTACGCATGGCGGGGATGCCGCCGGTGATGGCGCAGGCGCCCACCGCCACCAGCACCTGGCAGTGGTGGCGGAACTCCCGCAGCACCGCGACATTCTCGGCATTGGCGACGCCGCCCTCGATCAGGCCCAGATCGCAGGTGCCGATGTCCTTGATGTCGGTGAGGGGGCAGCGATCGAAGTCGATCAGCTCCACCAGGGTGAGGATGCGCTCGTCGATGTCGAGCAGGGACATGTGACAGCCGAAGCACCCCGCCAGGGAGGTGGTGGCGACCCGGATCTTGGCGCTCATGGGGTGGTCCTGCCTTCATTGGCGGCGACATCGCCGACGGTGTCGATGGCGGCGCGGTCGTAGAGGCGCTGGCCGATGGGCACGGCGTAACCGCCGCGCTTGGGCAGGATGGCGCCGACCGGACAGACGTGGGCGGCGCGGTCGTCGGCGCTGAAGCGGCTGTCGCC
The DNA here is from genome assembly GCA_049654905.1 of Chromatiaceae bacterium. GTDB lineage: Bacteria > Pseudomonadota > Gammaproteobacteria > Chromatiales > Chromatiaceae > M0108. The sequence continues at coordinate 399 of JBASIS010000048.1, read as the reverse complement.
GAGCCGGCCGGTGGGGGATTCGATGACCAGCCGGCTGGCGATGCCCCGGCCGCTGATGGCGAAGACGTCCTTGCCGTCCAGGTCGCGACTGGCGCGCACGCACAGTTCGCACAGGATGCAGCGGTTGAAGTCGACGACGAAGTCCGGATGGGAGGCATCCAGGTCGCGGCGCGGGAAGAAGTGGGTGAAGTGGGGGGCGAGCATGCCAGTGTAATAGGCCACCGCCTGGAGCTGGCAGGCGCCGGTCTTCTGGCAGGCGGGGCAGAGGTGATTACCCTCGACGAACAGCAGTTGCAGGATGGCGCGCCGACTGGCCTGGATGTCCGGGGTGGCGGATTCCACCTCCAGGCCCGCCGCCGCCGGGGCGGTGCAGGAGGACACCAGGCGCCCACCGGCCCG
>JBASIS010000047.1:0-56952 GCA_049654905.1 Chromatiaceae bacterium | reverse complement strand
CTCGTAGGCGCCCCGTAGCGCCCGCCGCAGACCCCACCCCTGGCTTTGCCCTTACCCGCCCACGCAACGCGTCAGACAGCCACGGACAGCCTCAACGCCCGTAGCGCATAAGATGCTGAATCAAAAGGAAATAGAGTGTGATATTCCGGGTTTTAACCGGACGGTGAAGCGCCAGACGACCGGGAGCAGGCACGCCGCGCAGAAAATCAGACGAGCAACCCACCCCCACCGACCATGCCCTACCAACCTTGATTGGGGGAAGGTTAAAGGCTCAAAGGTGGTTCAAAAGGTGGTTCGGTAAGAAATCGGAAGAGAGAGAAGACTGATTTTATTAGAGTTTTTGGCTTGAAGTGGCGGAGAGAGAGGGATTCGAACCCTCGATGGAGGTATAAGCCCCATACTCCCTTAGCAGGGGAGCGCCTTCAGCCTCTCGGCCATCTCTCCTGGAAACCTTGGCGGTTGTGGCGGGTGCCTTAGCAGGCGGAGTATTATAGTCCCGCCTGCCGTTTGGCGCCATAGCTAATCGCTCTCGATATCGCTATCGATTTCGCCACCGCCGCCCTGCCCGGCCTGTTCACGCTTGATACGCTCGTAGATCTCCTCGCGATGGACGGCGACGTCCCGGGGGGCGTTGACGCCGATGCGCACCTGGTTGCCCTTGACGCCAAGGACGGTGACGGTCACCTCATCTCCGATCATGAGGGTCTCGCCGACCCTTCTCGTGAGTATCAACATTTCGCGTTCTCTCCCTTTCTATTCCTTTAACCAGAACGCGGGCCAGAGGCGGCGAGGAGCGGCATTGCCGGCTCAGACGCTGGGACCGCGAAGCAACCAATCACGAAGGCCTGGGTACGACTCCGTGTGCGGTGAATTTTAGCAACTGCCAGAGGCCCCAAAAAGGCCTTTTTGCGCGATAGCCAGCCTTTTTGGGACGGATCGCCTCCGGTCAATCATTTTTGTCCAACCCAAAGGCACTATGCAGAGTGCGCACGCCGAGTTCCAGATATTTCTCGTCCACGACCACGGAGATCTTGATCTCGGAGGTGGAGATCATGCGGATGTTGATCCCCTCCTTGGCCAGAGCGGCGAACATCTTGCTGGCGATGCCCGCGTGGGAGCGCATCCCTACGCCAACGATGGAGATCTTGGCGATGCGATCGTCACCCAGGACCTGACGCGCGGCCAGGGAGACGGCGGTGCCCTTGAGGATCTCCAGTGCCCGCTGATACTCGCCGCGATGGACGGTGAAGGTGAAGTCCGTCGTCGCCTCGTCGGCGGCGATATTTTGGATGATCATGTCCACTTCGATATTGGCGTCCGCGATGGGACCCAAAATCTTGTAGGCGACGCCCGGCTGGTCTGGTACCCCCAGGATGGTCAGCTTGGCCTCGTCGCGGGCGAATGCAATACCGGAAATGACCGCTTGTTCCACGGCGTCCTCCTCAAGTGAAATCAGCGTGCCCTCCCCCTCTTCGAAGCTGGAGAGCACGCGCAATGGGACCCTGTACTTACCCGCAAACTCCACGGAGCGGATTTGCAGGACCTTGGAGCCCAGGCTGGCCATCTCAAGCATCTCCTCGAAGGTGATGCGGTCGAGTTTGCGGGCGCGGGGCTCCACGCGCGGGTCCGTGGTATAGACACCATCCACGTCGGTGTAAATCTGGCACTCGTCGGCGTGCAGGGCGGCGGCCACGGCCACGGCGGAGGTGTCCGACCCGCCACGCCCCAGGGTGGTGATATTGCCGTCTTCGTCCACGCCCTGGAAGCCCGCCACCACCACCACGCTCCCGGCATCCAGATCCGCGCGGATGTTGGTCCCCTCGATTTCGCGGATGCGCGCCTTGTTGTGGGCGCTGTCCGTGAGGATTTGGACCTGGGCACCCGTATAGGAGCGGGCGGGACAGCCGATCTGGTCCAGCGCCATAGCCAGCAGGGCGATCGTGACCTGTTCCCCGGTGGCTAGCAGCACATCCAGCTCCCGCGGGAGGGGACGCTCCTGCAAGGCCTTGGCCAGGCCGATGAGACGATCCGTCTCGCCGGACATGGCGGAGACGACCACCACCACCTGATCGCCCCGATCGCGCCAGCGTTTCACGCGCTGGGCAACGTTCTGGATGCGCTCCACGCTGCCGACGGAGGTACCGCCGTATTTTTGAACAATGAGCGCCATGGCACTCTCCTTACTTCTGCCAATGTCAAGAATACCCAGCCGCCCCGCGATGCGGAGCGACCAGGGGAAGAAAATGGAATTCTAGGGAGTGACCCGAGCCCGGGTCCATTCCTTGGCCAGGGCCAGGGCCGCGGGCAGGCCGGCGGGATCGGAACCTCCCGCCTGGGCCATATCCGCCCGGCCGCCGCCCTTGCCGCCCACCTTGGCGGCGGCCTCGCGGATCAGATCTCCCGCCTGAAAGCGGTCGGTCAGATCCTTGGTCACGCCGGCCACCAGGTTGACCCGGCCCTCGCTCTCGGCGGCGAGCAGGATGACGGCGGAACCCAGCTTGTCCTTGAGCCGATCCAGGGCATCGCGCAGGGCCTTGGCATCGGCGCCATCCAGCCGCGCCGCCAGCACCCTGATGCCACCCATCTCCTCCGCCTGGTCGGCCAAATCCTGGCCCGCGGCGCTGGCGGCCTTGGCCTTGAGGTCCGCCAGTTCCTTTTCCAGCCGCTTGGCGCGCTCCAGTAGGGCGGCGACCTTGTCGTCCAGGTCATCCCGCCCGCCCTTTACCAGGCTGGCCAGGCGCAGCAGACGTTCCTCGTCCGCCTCGACGGCCGCCAGGGCCTGGGCCCCGGTGGTGGCCTCGATGCGGCGCACACCAGAGGCGATGCCACCCTCGCCCAGGATTTTGAAGAGACCGATATCCCCCACCGCCCGGACATGGGTGCCGCCACAGAGCTCGGTGGAGAAGTCGCCCATGCGCAGCACCCGCACCTGGTCGGCGTATTTCTCGCCGAAGAGGGCCATGGCACCCGTGGCCTTGGCGTCCTCCAGGGTCATAACGCGGGTCTCGACCGGGTGGTTCTCGCGGATTTCCTGGTTCACCCGGCGCTCGATCGCCCGGAGTTGCTCCCGGCTGACGGGCTCGAAGTGGGAGAAGTCGAAGCGCAACCGCTCGGGATCCACCAGGGAGCCCTTCTGCTGGACGTGGTCGCCCAGGATGTGGCGTAGAGCCGCATGCATCAGGTGGGTGGCGGAGTGGTTGAGGGCCGTGGCGCGCCGCCGTTCCGCATCCACCTTGGCTTCGAGCTTATCACCGACGCGCAGTTCGCCCGCCTCCACCCGGCAGACATGGCCGAAGACATCGCCGCCCAGCTTCTGGGTATTGAGCACCGTCAGGCGCACCGCTTCACCCGTCAGCCAGCCGCGGTCACCGACCTGGCCTCCGGACTCGGCGTAGAAGGGGGTCCTATCAAGGACCAGGATACCTTCGTCGCCAACACTCAGGCGTTCGACCGCCTCATCACCCCGATAGATCCCAAGCACATGAACAAGGTCATCCAGGTGCTCATAGCCCGTAAAGCAGGTCTCGCCCTCCAGCCGCAGGGTGGCGCCGGCACCCGCGCCGAAGTGGCTGGCGGCGCGGGCGCGCTCCTTCTGCCGGGTCATCTCGCGGTCAAAGCCGGCGGTATCCAGAGTCAAGCCCCGCTCGCGGGCGATGTCGGCGGTGAGATCCAGGGGGAAGCCGTAGGTGTCGTAGAGCTTGAAAACCGTTTCGCCGGGGATGACGGCCCCCGCGAGACCGACGATGGCCTGCTCCAGGATGCGCATGCCCTGTTCCAGGGTCTCGGCGAAGCGCTCCTCCTCCAGCTTGAGGACATGGGCCACCCGCTCTTGGGCCTTGGGCAACTCGGGGAAGGCCTCGCCCATTTCGGCCGCCAGGGGGGCGACCAGCATGAAGAAGAAGGGCTCGGCCTGGCCGAGTTGGTAGCCGTGGCGGATGGCGCGGCGGATGATGCGCCGCAGGACATAGCCACGTCCCTCGTTACCCGGCGTAACCCCATCGACGATGAGGAAGGCGGCGGAACGGATATGGTCCGCGATGACGCGCAGGGCCTTGGACTCCCGGTCCGGGGCGCCCGTGGCCTGGGCCGCCGCATCGATGAGTTTAACGAAGAGATCGATCTCGTAGTTGCTGTGGACGCCCTGCATGACCGCCGCCAGGCGCTCCAGCCCCATGCCGGTATCCACCGAGGGCTTGGGCAAGGGGGTCAGCCTGCCGCTGGCGTCCCGGTCGAACTGCATGAAGACCAGATTCCAGATCTCGATATAGCGGTCGCCGTCGGCGTCCGGGGAACCCGGGGGGCCACCGGGGACCTGGGGGCCATGGTCGTAAAAGATCTCGGAGCAGGGGCCACAGGGCCCGGTATCGCCCATGGACCAGAAATTATCCTTCTCACCGCAGCGGGAGAAGCGGGCGGGGTCCACGCCGATTTCGTCGAGCCAGATGGCGGCGGCCTCGTCGTCGTCCTGGAAGACCGTCACCCAGAGGCGCTCCGGGGTAATGGCGAGGACCTGGGTGAGATATTCCCAGGCGTAAAGAATGGCGCTGTGCTTGAAATAGTCCCCGAAGCTGAAATTGCCCAGCATCTCGAAGAAGGTGTGGTGGCGGGCCGTGTAGCCAACATTTTCAAGGTCATTATGCTTACCGCCGGCGCGCACGCAGCGTTGGGTGCTGGTGGCCCGGTGATAGGGACGCTTGTCGCGGCCCAGAAAGACGTCCTTGAACTGGACCATGCCCGCGTTGGTGAAGAGCAGGGTGGGGTCGTTAGCCGGGACCAGCGGGCTGCTGGGCACCACCTGATGGCCGTGGGCGGCGAAAAAATCAAGGAAACTGGCTCTCAGCTCGGCGCTGCTCTTCATGACGGCAAACTCAATACGGAATAAATGACAATCATCGCTTCCCGACCTAGGGGCCCGGCCGATGTCAGGCTTCTGGCCCGTCGCGCAGATAGCGACCGACGAGATCCGGCGGAAAGCCGCGATATTCCAGGAAACGGGCGCGGCGCGCCAGTTCCTTACGATCGGTGACCCGGCCAGGGCCAAATTTTCTGGCCGCCACCCGGGTCATGAGTTCCAGCCAATCGCTGGTGCTTCGGTCAAGGCAGGGGCCGATCAGATCATCGTCCAGGCCCCGCTCGCGCAACTCCTGACGCAGCCGCAGGGGACCGAAACCCTTACGCAGCCGGCCGGCCACGTAGGCCTCGGCCATGCGTTCGTCGCTCAGGAGGCCGGTCTCGGTCAGGGCATCCAGCACCCCCGCCAGGACGGCCGCCTCATAGCCCCGCGCCAGCAGCTTACGTTCCAGTTCCCAACGGCTGTGCTCGCGGCTGGCGAGCAGGCGGAGGGCCTGGTTGCGTACGGCGTCGGCCCCCTGGGTAGCCGCGGCCTCCATAAGGAGTTCATCATCGAACTCCTCCGGGTCCTCATTCATAGCGATCGGGATCGGGCGCGGCCTAAGGCTACTCCGCCGGCACGGCCTCGGGAGCCGGAGCGGCATCGGCGGACGGCAGCAGCTTGGCGCGGATCTTGACCTCGATCTCGGCGGCCAGCGCCGGGTTCTGCTTCAGATAGAGGCGCACGTTGTCCTTGCCCTGACCGATGCGGTTGCCCCCATAGCTGTACCAGGCCCCCGACTTATCGATGATGCCATGCTGGGCGCCCAGATCGATGATCTCGCCCTCGCGGGAGATCCCCTCGCCGTAGAGGATGTCGAATTCCGCCTGCTTGAAGGGGGGTGCGACCTTGTTCTTGACCACCTTGACCTTGGTCTCGTTGCCGATGACCTCCTCGCCCTTCTTGAGGGCACCGATGCGGCGGATATCCAGCCGCACCGAGGCGTAAAACTTGAGGGCATTGCCGCCGGTGGTGGTTTCCGGGCTACCGAACATGACGCCGATCTTCATCCTAATCTGATTGATGAAGACCACCATGCAGTTGGAGCGATTGATATTGCCGGTAAGCTTACGCAGGGCCTGAGACATGAGGCGCGCCTGCAGGCCGACATGGGAATCACCCATCTCGCCCTCGATTTCGGCCTTGGGCGTCAGGGCCGCCACCGAGTCGACCACCACCACGTCCACGGCGCCGGAGCGCACCAGCATGTCGGTGATCTCCAGGGCCTGCTCCCCCGTATCCGGCTGGGACACCAGCAATTCGTCCATCTTGACGCCTAGGCGCCCGGCATAGAGGGGGTCCAGGGCGTGTTCCGCATCGACAAAGGCACAGGTGCCGCCCAGTTTCTGGGCCTCGGCGACAATATGCAGGGTCAGGGTCGTCTTACCGGAGGACTCGGGGCCATAGATCTCCACCACCCGGCCCCTGGGCACCCCCCCGACACCCAAGGCGATATCCAGGCCCAGGGAGCCCGTGGAGATGACCTCCACGTTGCGGATGGCGCCCGCGTCGCCCATGCGCATGACCGAACCCTTGCCGAACTGCTTCTCGATCTGGGTGAGGGCGGCGGCCAACGCCTTTTTGCGGTTTTCGTCCATCTTTGTTAGCTCCTGGCTATAGGATTGCCGTCGCTGGGCGGCTCTTTGGCCCCGCCCAAACTCAAGGGATCAAGTATCGCATAGAGGATTGGCGCCGTCATGGCGCCGAAGGCTTGATTCAGCAAGATCCGTCCAGAGACCAGCGTCGCAGGATGCGGTAACGGGGCGGCGGACCTTCCTGGCCATAGGCGAGCACGAAGGAAGCCACTGGCCAGCGGATGGGCGGGTCCAGGGTATAGGCCTCCAGGGCAGGCGCCTTGCGCGCCAGGGTGGCGTGGGGACAGTAGGGGCGGTTGTCGAGGGCAAAGCCACAGCCCGCCAGTTCCGACCGCAGGGCCAGGACCAGATCGGCCAAGGGGGGCGGCGCGGTATCGGCCCCGCACCAGAGAACCCGGGCCCGGGGGAAGGATCCCACCCGATCCAGCGCCAGCTCAAAAGGGTGGCTCCGTACCCGCTCGGCGGCCGCCTCGACGCAGTGGCGCTGTTCCGGGCTGGCGGGGCCCAAAAAGACTAAAGTGAGATGGATGTCCTCGGGGTGAGTCGGGCGCCCGGTCCGCGGGGGCAGGGCCGCCTGGACCCGGGCGAGGGCCAGACGCTGGGCCGCGCCGGGCCAGAGGGCCAGGAACAGGGGCTCAGCCATCGGCATCGACATCGAGTAATTCAATGAGGTGCTCTAGGGCCACGCGAACCGTCTGGCGACGGATCTCCTCGCGATCACCGGCGAATTGCCGGCGCTGGATCAGGGGCGCATGGTCTCGCCAGGCCCAGGCCAGATAGACGGTACCCACGGGTTTGTCCTCGCTGCCGCCACCCGGGCCCGCGACGCCGCTCACCGCCACGGCGAACCGGGCCTGGCTGTGATTCAGAGCCCCAGCCGCCATTTCGGCCACCACCGGAGCACTGACGGCGCCATGGGCCGCCAGGGTTTCCGGCGCCACGCCCAGCATCTCCTGCTTGGCCTGATTGCTGTAGGTGACGAAGCCCCGATCGAACCAAAGGCTGGAACCCGGCACGGACGTCAGCACTTGGGCGATCCAACCACCGGTGCAGGATTCGGCCGTGGCGACTAGGGCCTGGCGCGCCAGCAGACGATGACCGACCGCTTCCGCTAGCTTTTCAAGGTAGGCTTTCATGAGTTAGAGTTTCCGACACGCCGGCCAAAGGCGCAAGAGGGTGCCTTGAGGGGTCCGGACTTGAAAAGCCGGCGCCGCTATCCCTACTCCAGAGGGACTTACCGTGCCGGGGTGACCCGGCACCCCGCCAACCCGGAGCCCAAGCCATGAGCGATCCAGACCGCGACCAGGAAATCCACTGCGAGCACAAACCCTCACCCGCCAAGCTGGAGGTACTGGGTATCGATCACTGGCCCCTCTGGCGCAAGGAAGTCTCGTCATTTCCCTGGCGTTACGCCAAGACCGAGACCTGCTATATCCAGCGCGGACGCTTTCGGGTCACCCCCGAGGGTGGCGAGCCCCGTGAATTCAAGCGCGGCGACCTCATCACCTTCCCCGCCGGCCTGACCTGCGCCTGGGAGGTTCTGGAGCCCGTCGAGAAGCATTACCGGTTAGACAACTGACAAGGGATGCGGCAGGGGCGGCAAAGGGGACAGGGGAATCTTGAAACAGGACGTCCATTAGCCGAACCCTGATTGGCAGCCCCTGGCCAAAGGTCCAGAATATTCTTCCTACGACACCTTTCCCCCACCCATCACCAATGGGCCCGTGCCGCGCCCAAGGAGCTCCAACAGATGCGCAAATTGACCGCCATCGCCATCCTGGCAGTGCTTTCGCTGCTCATCAGTCCCCTCGTTATGGCCGATCAGGAGCCCATGCCGAAGATTGCCGATACCGTACTCAAAATGCCCCTGGCGGAGGGCATCACCGCGGACAGCGCCATCGAGTCCATGAAGCTGCGCGCCAATGCCCTGAATTTCAAGCTGGTTGCCCACCTGCCCCTCTCCCAGCAATTGCGGAGCATGGATATTGAGAGCCGGCGGGTGGAGATCTTTCAGTTCTGCGATGCCCTCATCGCCCACGAAATGCTCGAGCACGACATCGACTTTTCCGCCTATCTGCCGTGCCGCATCACCCTCATTGAGGACAAGGATGGCCATAACTGGCTGGTGACCCTGGACCTGGATCTGGCCATCCGCTCCGCCGACTTGCCGCCCGTCCTGTTGGAAAAGGCCATCAAGGTCCGCGACACCCTGCGCGAGATCATGGAAGCCGGCGCCAGCGGCGACCTCTGATATCCCCACCCTCGATCCACAGGGGTCGCCTCAAAACAGGGTTCCCAAGGCCAGCCGCAGCATGGGCACCAGACCGACCCGGTCCAGCTCGGGATGACTGATGGCGCGGGCCGGCAGCCCCTGGAACAAGGCCGTCAACACCTCGGTGGCGGCGGCCTCGTCCTCCACAGGCAGGCCCCGCGCCTGGCGGGCAGCGCGATAGAGATGGCGCAGGCGCTCGCGCGTGGCGGCGTCGGCGACGCGGACGATGGTCGCCACCGCTGGATTGCGCGCCGCCTCGGCCAGAATCTCCAACTCCAGGGCGGCATTATCCCTGTCCGTCCGCTCATTGAGACTCGCCTCGACCCGCTCCATCATGGCATGAAACAGGTCCTCGGCGTTCTCGATCTGGGCAAAGAGGGCCAGCGACTCATCCAGCTTGCGCTGCACCAGGGCCCCGATTATGGCCTCCTTGCTCTCGAAGAAGTGATAGAGGTTGCCGGCGCTCATGCCCGCCGCCTTGGCGATACGGGCAATGCTGGCGCCATGAAAACCCTCGCGGACGAAGCAGGCCGCGGCGGCGTCCAGGATCCGCTGCCGCCGGACCTGGCCGCGGACCTCCTGATCCAAGAGCTGATCCACTGGGTCAACCATGGGCTGAGACCTCCGGCAAGGCGACGGCCTTGTCCGCCCGCTTACGCATCCGCCCCCGGATCAGGACAAAGAAGAGGGGCACGAAAAAGACCCCCAGCAGGGTACTGGCGATGACGCCGCCCAACACCCCCGTGCCCACGGCATGCTGGGCCCCGGAACCCGCGCCCGTGCTGATGGCCAGCGGCAGCACGCCAAAGCCGAAGGCCAGGGAGGTCATGACGATGGGCCGGATACGCAGCCGGGCCGCCTCCAGCGCCGCGCCCGCGGCATCCCGACCCTGTTCCTGCAGGGTGCGGGCAAACTCGACGATGAGGATGGCGTTCTTGGCCGCCAGACCGATGGTGGCCAACAGCCCGACCTGGAAGTAGATATCACTCGGCAGACCCCTCCCCATGGCCGCGAGGACCGCGCCCAGGACGCCGATGGGCACCCCCAGAATGACGGCGAAGGGCACGGACCAACTCTCGTAAAGCGCGGCCAGGGTCAGCAAAACTACTAGCACCGACAAGCTGAAGAGCAGGGGTGCCTGGGCCCCGGCGCTGCGCTCCTCGAAGGAGATGCCGGTCCATTCCAGGCCTATGCCGCTTGGCAGCTTCCCGACCAGTTCCTCGACCGCCGCCATGGCCTCCCCGGAACTGACGCCGGGGGCGGCCTGACCCAGGATCTCGGCCGAGGCCAGACCGTTGAAGCGTTCCAGACGCGGCGACCCAAAGACCCAGCGCAGAGTGGCAAAGGCCGAGAAGGGCACCATCTCGCCCTGCTTGTTGCGCACGTACCAGACATCCAGGTCCTCCGGCAACATGCGGAAGGGGGCATCGGCCTGGAGATAAACCCGTTTGACCCGGCCCTCATGGACGAAGTCATCGATGTAGGCACTCCCCCAGGCGACCGCCAGGGTCCGGTTGATGTCCGCCAGCGACAGGCCCAGGGCCCCGGCGCGGGTCCGATCCACGTCAACCTGGAGCTGAGCCTCGTCCTCGCGCCCGTTGGGCCGTACCGCCATGAGGCGCGGGTCCTTGGCCGCCATGCCCATGAATTGGCCCTGGGCCGCCATGAGGGCCTCATGTCCCACCCCGACCCGGTCCTGGAGCTGGACGTTCCAGCCCGTGGCGGTGCCCAGTTCGATCACGGCCGGCGGCGGGAAGGCGAAGACCTGGGCATCGCGGATGCCCGCGAAGGCCTGCATGGCCCGCCCCGCGACGGCGCGCACCCCCAGATCCGGCCGATTGCGCTCCGACCAGTCCTTCAGCTTGACGAAACCGATGGCCATGTTCTGACCCTGACCAGCGAAACTGAAGCCGGCCACCGTGATGAATTCCTGAACCGCCTCGGCCTCGTTGTCGCGGAAGTGCCGCTCGATCTGTTCCAGGACTTTTTCGGTGCGCTCCAGGGTGGCGCCAGCGGGCAGTACCGCCTGCATGATGAGGATGCCCTGGTCCTCGTCTGGCAGGAAGGCACTCGGCAGACGCGGGTATAACCAGGCCAGGGCACCCACCAGCAGCAGATAGACCGCGAGAAAGAACCAGCGCCGCTGGAGCATGAAGCCCGTGCCCCGGGTGTAAAAACCGACGCTGCGATTGAAGCCGCGGTTGAACCAGCCCAGAAAGCCCCGCCGCCGCTCATGATGATCCTGATCGAGGGGCTGGAGCAGGGTCGCCGTCAAGGCCGGGGTCAGGGTCAGGGCCACTAGCACCGACAGCAGCATGGCCGCGACAATGGTTACGGCAAACTGGCGGTAGATAACACCGGTGGAACCCCCAAAGAAGGCCATGGGGACGAAGACCGCCGAGAGCACCAGGGCGATGCCGATGATAGCGCTGGTAATCTGGTCCATGGACTTCCGCGTCGCCTCCCGGGGTGGCAGATGGTCCTCGTGCATCACCCGCGCGACGTTTTCCACCACCACGATGGCGTCGTCCACCAGCAGGCCAATGGCCAGTACCATGGCAAAGAGGGTCAGGGTATTGATGGAATAGCCAAAGGCCGCCAGGACCCCAAAGGTGCCCAGCAACACCACGGGCACGGCGATGGCCGGGATCAGGGTGGCCCGGAAATTCTGCAGAAAGAGGTACATGACCAAAAACACCAGGGCCACCGCCTCGAAGAGGGTCGTCACCACCTTGCCGATGGAGATACGCACGAAGGGCGTGGTGTCGTAGGGGAAGACGTACTCCATGCCCGCCGGGAAGTAGGCGGCCAGGTCCGCCACCTTGCGTTTGACGGCATCGGCGGTCTCCAGGGCATTGGCCCCGGTGGCCAGGCGGATCGCCATGCCCGCGGCGGGCTTACCCAGGTGGCGGCCGTTACGGCTGTAGCTCTCGCTGCCCAGGGCGACCCGAGCCACGTCGCGCAGATGCACCACGGCCCCGTCCTCCTGGGTGCGCAGGCGAATTTCACCAAACTCCTCCGGTGTCGCCAGACGGCTCTGGACGTTCACGGTTGCGGTGAACTGTTGATCCTGGTTCGCCGGGCGGGCGCCGAGTTGACCCGCGGAGACCTGGGCGTTTTCGGCCTCGATGGCGCTCCAGACCTCGGCGGGCGTGAGGCCATACTGGTTCAGCTTGTTGGGATCGAGCCAGATGCGCATGGCATATTGGGTCTCGAAGAGCGTCACCTCGCCCACGCCCGGGATCCGGCTGATGGGGTCCTTGACCATGCTGTTGGCATAGTCGCCCAGATCGGCCTTGGTCAGACGGCCATCCCGGGAGACGAAGGCCACGATCATGAGAAAGTTACGCACCGACTTGGCGACCGTCAGCCCCTGCTGCCGTACCTCCTCCGGCAACAGCACGCTGGCCAGTTGCAGCTTGTTCTGCACCTGCATCTGGGCGGTATCGGGGTTGGTCCCGTTAGCGAAGGTCAGGGTCACCGTCGCCTGACCGTTCGATTCGCTGGTGGCGGACATGTAGCGCAGGCCATCGAGACCGTTCATCTGCTGCTCGATGATCTGGGTCACCGAGTCCTGAACCGTTTGCGCCGAGGCACCGGGATAGTTGGCGGTAATGGAGATGGCGGGCGGGGCGATGGCGGGATATTGGCTGACGGGCAGGGTCCAGATCGCCAGCAGCCCGGCCAACATGATCAGGATGGCGATAACCCAGGCGAAGACGGGACGGTCGATGAAAAAATGGGCCATGAGGGAGTCTCTCTAGGTGACGAAGCGACGCAGGCAACCGCGGCGGGCGAATACCCAGTGCAACCGCGGGCGGGCCAATTCAGGGCGTGGCCGGCTTCCAATCGACGGCCTTGGCCTTGATGCCGGGCTTAGCCTTCTGCACCCCCTCGACGATCAAGCGGTCACCGGGCTTGAGACCCTCATTGATCAGCCAGCGGCTACCCAGGGCCCGATCCGTCTCGACCCGGCGCTGTTCAACCAGGTCCTCTTCATTCAACACCAGGGCCACCGCCTGACCTTGCCGATCCCGCTGGATACCTTGCTGAGGCACCAGGATGGCCTCCTGGCGCGTCCCCTCCTCGACCTGGGCACGCACGAACATGCCCGGCAGCAGGACATGGTCGGGATTGGGGAAGGTCGCCCGCAGGGTGACGGTGCCCGTGCCCTGATCCACGCTGACCTCGGAGAACTCCAGACGCCCCTCGTGGGGATAGGTCGAGCCGTCCTCCAGGGTCAGAGTCGCCTTGGGCTGCCCGTCCTCCGAGCGCCGCAGGCGGCCATCCTCCACGGCACGGCGCAACCGCAACTGCTGGGCCGCCGACTGGGTGAGATCGACATAAATGGGGTCCAGTTGCTGGACCGTCGCCAGGGCCTGCGCCTGGTTGGCGGTCACCAGGGCGCCCTGGGTCACGGTCGAACGGCCGATCTGGCCGTCGATGGGGGAGGTGATACGGGTGTATTCCAGTTCAATGCGGGCCTTGGCCAGATCCGCCGCGGCGACCTGGACATCCGCCGCCGACTCCTTCAGGGCCACCTGGGCATCATCGAATTGCTCCAGGCTACCCGCCTTGTTCCTCAGCAGATTGCCATAACGCTCCGCCTTCTTCTCGGCGCGCTCCCGAGTGGCGCGGGCGCGGACCAGGGCCGCCTCGGCGCTATCCCGGACCGCCTCGTAGCGAGCGGGATCGATGAGGTAGAGGGGCTGGCCGGTGGTGATCTCGCCACCCTCCGGGAACTCGCGGGACTTGATGATGCCGCCCACCTGGGGCCGCACCTCCGCGATCCGGTAGGGCGTGGCGCGGCCCACCAGTTCCATGGTCAGAGCGGCGGGCTCCGCCACGACGGTGAAGATGCCCAACTCGGGTGGCGGCATCTGACCCGGCGCCCCACCTGGTCCACCGGTTGGGGAACCCTGACCACAGCCGGCGAGCAGGAGGGTGGTGATCAGACCCGCCCTCCGCAGGGCGGCAACAGAAAACAGGTGACCCATGAAGCACCTCGGCGCGCAACGCGACGGAACTGGAATGAACGTTCATTCTAGGCGCATGCCCACGCCGGAATCAAGCCACCGGGAGGGCCACGAGGGCCGCCAGGACGGCTTGGCCCCTAAGCCGCCAGCAACCGCATCTGGAGAATCCGCTCGATCTCGGCGTCCTGCAAGGCGATGGGGTTGGTCTTCATGCTGGAGCCCCGCGCGTTGGCCAGGATGCGGGGAAAATCTCCCACCGCTACGCCCAGTTCCGAGAGCAGTGGCAGCTTCAGGAGCCGGGTCCATGCCTTCAGGGTATCAAGCAGGGTGTCTCGGGCTTCGTCATCGCTGACGCCCGGCGCGGCCCCCAGCAGGCGGCCAATGGTGGCGTACTTGGTGAGCGCCGTCACGTCCGGGGCCCGCGCCAACAGGGCCTCGATGTTGATCCGCGTCGCCGCCGCCACCAGGGTGCCGCAGACCACGCCATGCGAGATGGGAAAGAACGAGCCCAGCGGCTGGGCCAGACCATGCACCGACCCCAGCCCGGCCTGGGCCAGACAGACGCCGGACCAGAGGGCCGCCAGGGCCATCTTCTCCCGCCCGGCGGCGGCGCCCTCCCCGCCCCGATACCAGACCAGCAAGCCATCGCGCACCGCCGCCAGCCCCGCCAGCGCCAGGGCGTCGGTCATGGGATTGGCGCGGGTCGAGACATAGGCCTCCAGCAATTGGGTCAAGGCATCCATGCCGTTGGCGGCGATCGAAGCCGCTGGACAAGACGCCAGCAGGTCCGGATCGACGATGGCGTATTCGGCCATCAAGGCGTCGTCGCGGAAGGACTTTTTGAACCCATCCGGGCCTTGTCGGGTGAGCACGGCATTTTTCGTCGCCTCCGAGCCCGTGCCCGCCGTGGTGGGGACGGCGATGAAGGGCGTGGCCGGACCGCGATAGGGTAGCTCGGGCCCGACGCCCTCCAGGTGGTCCATGACGCTGTTGCCGGGCTTCAGCAAACCCGCGACGGCCTTGGCGGCGTCCAGCACGCTGCCGCCACCGATGCCGATCACCGCATCGATGCGGCCCCCCCGGCTGAGTTGCACGATGCTATCGATCTCTTCCGGCGATGGCTCGCCCGGGATGCGCACGATCTCCCCCCCGAAATAGCCCTCCGCCAGCGCCTTACGCAACTCTTCCCAATGCGGGGATGACGTAAAGGAGTGAGCACCGGTCAGGATCAGCAAGCGCCGGCCATGGCGAGCGGCGATAGCGGGTAGTTGGGCGATGGCGCCCGACCCGAACTCGATGCGCGGCAGGCGGCCAATTGAAAAGGGATTCATCATTTCAGTCTATCGGGAAAAGTCCAATCATGGGTACGCCCTGGCGTGGCGCGGCCATCATGGCCGCCACGGTATCGCGCCACCGGGCGTAGTGCGCCGTCTGCTTATGGGCGGCGGCCGCCTCGGCCGAGGCATAGGCCTCGTAGAGGATGAAGTGTCCGGCATCCTCCGGATTCTGGAGCACATCAAAGCGCCGGTTGCCCGGCTCCCGGACCGAGGCCTCGTGATTGGCGCGGCTGGCGGCGATGAAGGAGTCGATATCAGCGGGTTTGACGTGGACATGGACCAGGGTGACGTGCAAGGGGGGTGATCTCCAGATATTTTCCAGGCTTCAGCGAAAATCCTCGGTGAGCTTGGACTCGAATCGGGCGAAACTGGCCGAGCGTCTCAGCTTCTTCAGGTCCAAAGCGCCAGCACCGAGAACCCGGATGGCGTGGGTCCGGTCCTCGTAGCGCCAGCCACGTGCGGCCCTGAAGTAATTCATCATCAAGGCCTTGGGGTTCGGGACACGGTCCGGCTGTCGCACCCCGGGCACGATCAATGGGTGCGCCGGTGTCGATAGATAGGCCGCGAGCTTTGTCTCATCCGTCAACAGCCAGCTTTCCAACTCCTGCTCGACGCAGACCAAAAAGACCGGGACATCGGCGACTCCCGCGTCTTCAAGGGCTTTAAGCATCGCCGCGCGCTCGTCGTGGCGACAGGGTTTGGCTTTCTTGTCCGGCCAGGCCGGACGCAAATCCCAGACGATGAGCACCCGCTCGCAGCCGTCGGCCAGTAGCGCCGCGGCCACCCGGCCAGCATCTCTCAGCAGATTGGCTTTATTGTCCAGCGTGCGCGACACGGGAACAATCCCCGAGCGGATTGCCATGGCCAGATATTCGCACACCTGCACGTCGGCACCCTTGGGACCACACTCGAACACAAAGCCGACCTTCATGCACCACTCCCCGAGAGGCTACCCATGGTATAGAGCTTCCCTGGGGCGAACCGCCCGGCCCAATTCGCCAGGGATGCATCATTCGCGGGACGCCGGAAGCGCGGTGCGCCACTCCCGTCACGCTCCACCAGCACCAGGTGATCGAGCGTCAGCAGGTCCAAGAGATAGGGTGAATGGGTCGTCAGGATCACCTGAGTCACTCCGTCCAGCACCGCGTTGCGAATTTCCTCCACCAGCAGGTGCATGCTCCGTGGGTCCAGGCCATTCTCAAGCTCCTCCACCAGGATCAAGGGTGGCGGCTTGGGGTGACGCAGCAGGGCCAACAGGGCCAGCAGGCGCAGGGTACCCGTGGACAGCATCCAGCCGGGGACCTTGAAATCGGCCTCGGTCAGTTGCAGCCAGGCCTTGCGCTCGATCTCTGTCGTCAGAGAGGTTTGGAGGTCCTTGGCATAGGGCAACACATAACCCATGGTTGCGACGATGCCGTCAAAGGCGTTCTGATCCCGCCGGCGCAGATCGAGAAGGAAGTCGGCGACGTTCGAGCCATCCCGGGCCAACCGCACACCGCCGCCGGTCCGTTGCTGGGGAACGGGAAGCCCCATGCGCTCGGGGCTTAGGGCCAGGAACTGCCAGTTGAGGACATGCTCGGCTAGATCCCTGGCATCGGCCATGGGCGCAGTCAGTATTGAGCGGCCCCTGCCATAGGTCTGGCTCGCGCCTATCGGGTCCCGCCCGACGAAGGTCCCGTCCTGGAAGGTGAGACGTTCGTCCGAGATGAAGATATGGTTGAAAGCCGGGTCGTTGCTGACCGACATAGACAACCGCGAGACCCGGCGCGGCGACAAGCCAAGCCTCAACTCGAAGCTGATCGGATTGACCGGCTGGCCCAGGCGCTCCTTGGTCTCCTGGCCCTTGTGGCGGGCATGCTCAATGCCAAGCCAGCGCTGCATCGCGAGATCCAGGCCGTCCCGAACGATGGCCTGATAGGTCTCCAAGGCCTCGATCAGGCTGGATTTACCAGCACCATTCTGGCCGACAAAGGCGGTCAGCGGGCCGAGCCGAACGACCTTGCTATCGACGATGGCCTTGAAGTTATGTATGCGGACGGATTGCAACCTCATCGAATCAGACCTCGCTCCACATCCCGATAGGCATTAAGTGCGGCAATCTTCACCGGCTCCGAAACCAGAGGAAAGGTGGACAGTAAATGGCTAAACTCGGCTTCGGTGAGGCCATAGCGGTATGCAATCAAGCCGTCCAGCTCGGCCCGTAGCTTGGCGCGATCTACGGGGTCGGTGGCGCTTTCGCGGTGGGATTGCATACCAACCTGCTGGGCTAGTTCATCGAATTCCGGAGTGGTGCAGGTTAGGCGGGCGGCGCGGGACATGATGGCGCTAAAGCCTGCATCTTGCTCAGTCAAGCGGGGCATAGGTAGCTGGTAAACTATGAAGAAAGTAATGTTCGCAGTGACGCACTGGCGGACCAAGTAATCGAACGCCAAGCTATTCCAGATCGCAGCTACAAATAACATCGTTTGCAAATGAGCAATCGGCACATAAGGCAACTTGTGGTTTGTAAAAATACATTTCGGTAATACGGCGCAGATCATCGTTCGCGCATCAGTATTCCTGGCTACGTCACGGAAACCAAGTCTATAGCCCTGGTAGTCAAGCAGTTGTCCGGTATCGGGGATGCGTCCAAGTAATGCTGCCCGTGCCTCTTTTTCGTCCAGCCAGTATTTTGGATGGCCCCAACTACAGGAGAACTGATGAATCATCTTCCCTTCAAAAAGCGGTAACCGTCCATTGGCGGATTCAGTCTTAAACAGACCGCTGTCGTTTGTCATATGGAACTCAGTGGCGAGGTGTAAACCCGATCCCCTGTCCACCTGCTGTCCAAACAACGGGAATTTCACCATCTTCTCCGCGACTAGCATATCAAGGTCAGACCGAAACTCACGAACCGAATGCGAGTCTGGTGAAAGCTTACGCACGAGCGATATTGAAATCCTGATCCGATTGATAGCCGAATGTAGAAAACTATCCAATTCCGCCGGCCCAACGGCTTCACGAGGATTGATTCGAAATACAGCGTTGAATGCATCTGTATCACCGCCGTACTCGAATGACAGCAAGCAGAATCTTACTGAGTGATGAACCTCCTGAAAAACGAACCGCTCATTTGAGAAGCTCACTAGATCATTGATGGCGCATCTTGAGAAAAGCAAATCCCTCAGGCCCTTGGCCCCAAGATCGCTGTAGATCCCGGAAGGAATGACAATACCGCAACCTCCGCCATCTCGCAGAAGGTTGGTACATTGCTCGGTAAAGAGTTTATAGAGGTTGATGTCGCTACCGGTCTTCCTACCATTGACGATGGCCGACTGGTGCTTAAATTGTGCCGCAGCGCGGAACCAGGAGGAGACATGTGGGAAGCGCGACAGGTATTCCAGCCAAACGGCACGGATTTTGGGATCTTTGAGAAGACGGGCCTGTTCTTTCTCAAAATCCTTGATGGTCATCTTATTCTCAGTGACCAAATCGGAGTATTCCTGAAAAAACTCCTTGGCGTTGGGCTTGAAGATCTCCCAGGGCGGGTTGGTAATAATGGCGTCGAAGCCCCCGCGCTGGTGCAGTATTTCGTCAAACTCGAAGCCCCAGTGGAAGGGGTGCAGCGCTGCCAGGTCCTCGATCTTGAGCTTGCGTTTCTGGGCCTTGCCGACCTTGCCCTTGGCCCCATCCCAGGTCGCTTGCTCGAAACGGATCCCAGCCCGATCCCACTCATCGAGCAGCAGGTCGTTAAGGGTGGCCTGGGCCTCTTGCCGTTGTTTTTCGATGTTGATCTTGAGCGAGGACAGGTCCGTATCTCCCGCCCAGGATGCGGTATGGCGGAAGTTGTCCACCGAGCGATTCTTTTCGGCCAGAATTTCGCGGTAGCTCTTGCGGAATAGATCGATCTGTCCCCCGAACTCACCCTTGCTCGCGTCGAATTGCTCGGCATCGACCCTGATCAGACCGATGAGTGAGTTGCCTGCCAGGATATTGAAGTCGATATTAGGCAAGGGCTCCAGTTGGTCGACGGTCTGGGCCGATGCTACCAGAGCGAGGAACAGCCGCAATCGGGCGATCTCGGTCGCTTCCTCCATGATGTCCACGCCGAACAGGTTATCGGTAATGATGCTGCGCTTGATGAAGTAGGCGAGGCTTTTATGTTCGGTCTCCCAACGCTTGAGCTGTTCGCTGAGTCCTTGGTCGTTGAGGAATTTGATCCGCCCGATCACCGCCGAGTAGATATTGATCAGGGTCTTCATGGCGGCGACCAGGAAGGCGCCGGACCCGCAGGCCGGGTCCAGGAGGGCGAGACCGGGCAGAATGGTATGCAGCAGCTCCCGGCAAAGGGTGGCATCCAGACCCATCAACAGCTCGGGCACACCGGCAAAGCGGCGGGCGGGCAGTCCTAACTCCGGCACGGCGGGCTGATTGACCTTTTGGAGGATCAGCCGGTGGATGGTGCGCTCGCAGAGGTATTCGGTGATCTCCGGGCGGGTATAGTAGGCGCCAAAGGCCTTCTGGTTAATGTACTTCTCGAAGATGTAGCCGAGTACATCCGGGTTTATTTCGTTATCCAGGCCTCCGGGCGAGTCATTGAGGTTCCAGGAGTAGGCGCCGAACAGGTGAAACAGGTTCTCGAAGGCACTATCCGGGATGCGAATGGCGGGACCATAGTCGCGCTCCAGGCGGTGAGGAATGAAGAGGCCGCCGTTGAGGTAGCGGATATCGCCGATCAGCCGCCTGACAGCACTGGAACGTTGTTCCGGTGGCTTGGCGAAGCCCTCGAAAAACAGGGCTTGCAGAAAGCCACTGAAAAAAGCGTCCTTGGCGCTGAGCTGGCTGTCCCTGAGCCGGTCCAAGAGATAGTTGGGGTTGCCGCCATCCAGAAAGTGTTTGCGCTGGAGGAACCAGACGAACATGAGGCGATTCATCAGGACCGAGGCATACCAACGGCGGTCGCGCTCGTCGGGAATACCTTGAATCAATTCGACGAAGGCCAGTCGCTGCGCATCGTATTCCCTGAAGAATTTTTTGGTGATGCGCTCCACATCCAGAGCGGAGCGCATGCGCTCGACGAGTTGGGCGAGGGGAAAGCGACCCCGCTCGTCCAATTCATTGATATCGACAACGATGCCGGACAGCTTGGAGATAAAAAGATCGCCCGGCTGGCCCCTGACATAGAGATGCTCGCGCGGGAAGCGTTTGCTGCCCTCGCGCTTCACCCAGAGCCAAAGGCTTTGAGTGGATTCAAAGGCATGGTCAACGAAAATGACTAGATTTTCATGAGCATGCTCGGACAGGGCCTTGTGAATGGCTAACCGGGTTGACCGGTCCGGCAGCCCAGCCAGGAGAAAGACAACGACACCCGAAAGCTCCGCGATGGGCGTTGCCTGCCAGCTTTCGTTGGCAATCATTAGGGTGACGGGTTTGGCACCGCGGGCGTGGGACCAACCCAACTCCTCGATAAAGAGGCGCTTGAAGTCGAAGGCCTGCAGCCGGTCGCGTACCCGCTCGATCTGGAGTTTGTCCATGGTTATGCGCAAGAATCCATGATCATGGGTACTTCTCTCTAGTTTGAGTCACGCCGGGTCAGGCCCATGGTACAGATCAGCCGGGGCTCATGGGACGCTTCTTCGTCGCTGATCAGGCAGAGGCGCCCATCCTCGCGCAAGCGGAGGATCAGGTCGGCGAGCTGGTGGTCTTCAATCCGGGCCTTGAGCTGGCGGTTGAGGGTATCAATGGCGCTCTGCATCAAGGGGTAGCGATAGATCTCCTCCAGAGCCCGGTCAAGCTGGCGGATATGTTCGTCGGTGACGAAGAGGTCGCGCCGGTCGCCCAAGTGGGCGCGATGGCGTTTGAGCCGCTCATAGGTCTTGTAGCGGGCGCCAGAGGGCCGACCCAGGGTGCCCCCAAAGCATTTTTCCTCGTCCATGATGTGCCTGAGTCCCTGCTGGGTGAGGGCGTGATGGTGCTCGCCCCGGGCCAGGGCCTCGGTATCGGCGGGGCAGGCGGCGGCCTTGAGGATGGTGAGCTGGGACTGAGTAACCGGGTTACCGGCTTCGTCCATCCAGGCTAGGGCATCGTTGCCCTGGGCGGTACGGGTGTACACCAGGATGCCCGCGGGCGCGGCGGGGAGCGGGGCATGGGCCTTAGTGGCGTAAACAACATCGGGCAGGGCCTCAATCCGGGCGACCAGGCTGGGATCGGCGTCGGTGGCATTCTTCCAGATCTGATAGGCAAAGGAGGCGAGGTCCACCTCCGTGTCGCTGTCGTCATCCAGGATGCCATTCCGTTCGGTGTAGAGATCGCGAATACCCTGATCGTCCGGATCATCCTCGAAAAAGCTCTCGTCGGAGCCCACGACCTCGGCGTTCTGGGCCAGACGCTGGCGGACGCGCTGGCGCAGGCGGATGAGACGCTCGACGCCGTCCGCGGGGACGAAGGAGTAGCAGAGGATGCGGTCGGCGCGCTGGCCGATACGGTCCACGCGGCCGGCGCGTTGGATGAGGCGGATGATGGCCCAAGGCAAGTCGTAATTGACGACAATGGCGCCGTCCTGGAGATTCTGGCCCTCGGAGAGGACATCGGTGGCGATGAGCACGCGCAACTCGGCGGATTTGGGGATTTGAGCGCGCTTGGCGTTCGCGTCGGGGGCGAAGCGCCAGGCCAGTGCCGTCGGGTCCGCGCTCTGCCCCGTGGCCTGGTCAATGGCCTTGACGCCCCGCAACCTGAGCTGGCTGGCCAGATATCGCGCCGTATCGGCGAACTGGGTGAAGATCAGCAGCTTTTCCTCGGAGTGGACCTGGCTGATGAGCCGGTGCAACTCCGCCAGCTTGGCATCCCGGCGTGGGTCCCAATCACCACAGGTCGCCAGGACACCGATCAGGGCGCGTGCATCGGCGAGCAGGTCCTGGGCGAGGTCTGGGATAAATAGATGGCAAGGCAACCACTTGAAGCGGCTCTTGAGAGGACCGCCGAAGCTGGCATACACCAACCGGGCGCGGTCTCGGAAGTCAGCCTCGGTGCGCAGGCCCGAGGGTGAAGTCGCGACAGGTCCGGGGGCGTCACCACCCGCTTCATGGGTACCTCCGTGACGGGCACCCTCTTCCGCTGCCCGCCCATCCGGGATCCCCTCCTCGTTGTCGTCCTCTTCCACACCGGTCCCGACCCCCGGCGCCAGGATGTCATCGGCATCCCCGTCGTAATAGGTGGGGTCCAACAGGGCGGCGGCCTGGGTTCCCAGGGGGATTTCCAACCCCGCATCGATGGCGTGCAGGACGATGAAATTGCGCAGAATGTGCCGCTCGATGGAGAGCAAAAAGGCAGGGCCAGCGCTCTCCAGGCGCTTGAAGAGGTTGGTACGACAAAAGCCCATCAGGCGGGTCCCGGCCCGGGACAGGCCGGCGATCAGGCGTTCCTGGTGGGGGGTGGGCGGGTGTTTCGGTTGGGGAGCGAGATAGTTGCCCAGGCCATAGCGGGGCAGGATCAGGGTGTTGATGGTGTTGACCACCGGGGCGGAATAGAAGCGGGCGTAGGCGTCGTCGGGGTCCTCGTCCCGGATAGGGAAGCTGATGTTCCGGGGCAGGCGCCGGGGAAAATAGGATTTGGTGCCATCGGGGAAAATCAGGTAACGCCCCCGCTCATCCTCCTGGGCATAGTTCTGCATGATGAAGCCACGGGTGCGGCGCACCATGTAGAGGCGCATCAGCTCCCGCCAGTCGTCCGGGTCCTCGCTCTTATTGAAGGCGGCCAGGGAACAGACCGGGCATTGATGACGGGCGGCGAAGGCGTGCTCGCCACCCATGGCAGCGATCTGGCGTTCCGGGCGGATGCCGATGTCCGCATCCTCCTTGAGGAAGAGCGAGATCTGGGCGGACAGGTCCAGATAGGTCTTGTTATAGGGGGTGGCGGACAGCAGAATGCACAGGCTGTCGTTGCGATCAATGTAGTCGCGGATGGTCCGCCAGCGCTTGCCCTCCTTGTTGCGCAGATTGTGGGACTCATCGATCAGCACCACCCGGTAGCGGCGGGTCCGCTCCGGCAGCTCAGTCAGGACCCGGGACAGGGACATGACCTTGGCATGGAGCCGGTAGCGGTGGACATAGTCCTCCCACATGGTCACCAGGTTTTTGGGGCAGATAATGAGGGTCTCGGTGGCGAAGTCGTCCTCGAAAATCTTGGCCAGGGCGGTGGCCATCAGGGACTTGCCCAGGCCCACGACATCGCCGATGAGAACGCCACCGCGCTTGTTGAGATGGTGGGCGGCAATCTTCACCGCCGCCACCTGAAAATCGAAGAGGGCGTCGCCAAAGATGGCCGGGATGCGAAATTCCAGCAGTCCGGTACGTGCCTCCTGGGCCAGGTGATAGGCCATCTTGAGATAGACGTGATAGGGCGGGACCAGGCGGTCGGCGGCCCAGCTCGCGTCGATAATGGCGGCCAGTTCCTGGGAGATGTCGAGGCACCAGCGCTCCCGCCAGCGGTCCTCGAACCAATCCGCCAGCTTGGCACAGGCATCATGGTCCAACACATCGACGTTCAGCTCCCCCTGCTTGGCCAGGCCGGCCATGGTGAGGTTGCTGCTACCGACGAAGCCCGTCATGGGGTTGTTGGCATCCCGCCGGTGGACGAGATACAGCTTGGCGTGCAGGGGGTGGGACAGGAAGACCTTGACCAGCAGCCGGCGCCGATGGAGCTGCAAAGCAAGTTGGCGCAGGGCCGCCTCGTCCTCGTTGGTGGGCGCGCCGAAACAGAGTTGGCGCCGGAAGTCCTCGGCGAGCCGGCGCTTCTCGCGCAGGGCGGTCTGATTGTCCAGGCTCTCTTCCAAGGACTCGCCGCCCAGAGGGATACGCATGGCCTGGCGCAGTTCCTCGGAGGGCGTGGACTGCATCCCGACAAGGAGCCGGCAGCAGTGGCCCTCGCCACCCGCCCAGCGGTCGATGAGATCCGCCAGATAGCGCCAACCCCGCAGGTTGAAATAGCCGACGCAGAAGTCGGCCCGCTCGCCCACCGTCAGCGTCTCCCGCAAGGCCGGTAGCAGGGTCTGGTCGATATTGTCGAAAATGCGGGGCATGGCGCGATCCTTTCGTCAGGGTTGATCGCTTGCGGGGGAACCGGGCGGCTTGCCACCCGGGGCGATCTCGCCTAGATAGCCGAGGTAATTTCTCAATTCTTACTGGACCAAAGGACGAATCCAGGCACCCAAGCTCCTGTTGGGACTGGTCGGCCAAAGCTCGCTATTGGGCTCAAGCCGGCAAAAACCGCATGGAGAGATCGACGCTAACCAGATCCTTCGTCAAATCACCGATGGAGATGTCGTCCACGCCGGTCTCGGCGATGACTCGCAGGGTCTCCAGGGTGATGCCACCGGAGGCCTCCAGACGGGCGCGACCCGCGACCAGGCGCACCGCCTGACGCAGGGCCTCGGGGCTAAAGTTGTCCAGGAGGAGGTGGGTACCGCCCGCCGCCAGGGCCTGCTCGACCTCGGCGAGGCTTTCGACCTCGATCTCCACCGGAAGACCCTCGGCCAGATCGCGGGCGGCGGCGAGGGCGGCGGCGATGGAGCCCGCCGCCAGGATGTGGTTCTCCTTGATCAGGATGGCGTCAAACAGCCCCAGGCGGTGGTTGTGGCAGCCGCCACAGCGCACGGCGTATTTCTGGGCCAGACGCAGACCCGGGATGGTCTTGCGGGTGTCGAGGAGGCGCACCGGCAGATCCGCGACGACCTGGGCGTAATGGCGGGCACGGGTGGCGGTGCCAGACAGGGTCTGCAGGAAGTTCATGGCGGTACGCTCCCCCGTGAGGAGGGCACGGGTGGGGCCCTGCATTCGGCACAGACAGTCGCCGGGGCCGACGCGATCCCCGTCGCTCACCCGCCAGTCGCTGACGACACGGCCATCGATCTGGTGGAAGGTCTCGTCAAACCAGGCGCGACCGCAGATGACCGCCTCCTGGCGGGTGATCAGCTCCACCCGCGCGACCTGGTCCGCCGGCAGCAGGCGGGCGGTGCGATCCCCATCTCCGAGGTCCTCCACCAGGGCGGCGCGGACCTGGTCGGTGATGATACGGTGGTCCAGGGGTGCGGGCGCGTCCCCTGGCGGCAGGGGGGAAGACATGTCTTGACTCATGAAAAATCTACCTCTTCTTGGCGGCAACCCTAGGCCCTCGCCATTTTTAATTATTTTGTTACAATCCAGCCAGCATTGTACCGACAGATTGCCTGAACCGCCCGCGCCAAGGCCACCGGCGACCCCCCAAAACCTCGCAGCCGAGGGATCTTTCTGTTGGGCATGGCCCTTGGCCTCGGTAAGGGCTGTTACTGCCAGCAACGCTTTATTACATAATTTTATTGGATTTCTTCAAGAGCCGATGACAGACCAGCAGCAGTACCCCGCCCGATTATCCCGCGGGATGTCGCCCGCGCAAGGCCTTCAAGAAACGGGGCAGGCATGGCTGTCGCACTGATCCACGCCGTCCGCGAACTGCTCTACGACGCGGCTCGGGATCTGGCCCCGACCCTGATCGTCGTGGTCATTTTCCAGGCCTTCTTTATTCAGCACCTGCCGGATAACCCTGTAGCGCTCGTCGGTGGCTTTGCCGTCGTGCTCCTCGGCCTGGCCTTGTTCGTCAAGGGCCTCGACGTGGCCATCTTTCCCATCGGCGAAACGATGGCTTACGACTATGCCCGCCGGGGCTCCTTCCTCTGGCTAATGCTGTTCGCCTTCTCCATCAGCTTCGCCTCGGTAGCCGCCGAGCCGGCCTTGATGGCGGTGGCCTACAAGGCCGAGGCGGTATCGGGTGGGAGCATGGGCGCCCTGACCCTGCGCATGGTGGCGGCCCTGGGCGTGGGTCTGGCGGTCATGGTGGGCGTCTGGCGCATCGTGCGCGGACATTCTATCGCCCATTATTTGATCCCCGGTTACCTGATCGTCATCATTTCCACCGCCTTCGCGCCGCCAGAACTGGTTGGCCTGGCCTTTGATTCCGGCGGGGTGGTCGCGTCCACGGTTACCGCGCCCATGTTGGCGGCGCTCGGCGTCGGCCTGGCCATGACGATCAGCGGCCGCAATCCCATGCTCGATGGCTTCGGCCTCATCGCCTTCGGTGCCCTGGCACCCATGATCATTATCCAGATCTACGGCATTCTCTTTTTCGTGCCCGCCGATCAGGCCGCCATCGCGCTAGCCTTGCCCCCGGAGCCCCACCACCTCCACCCCGCCCTGGAAATATTGACCGACTTTCTGCACATGGTCCGCAATCTCTTGCCGATCATCGCCGTGGTCCTGTTGTCGAGTTATGTCATCCTGCGGCGGCCCTTGGCCAACCCCAAGGGCCTGGCGGTCGGCATGCTGCTGGTGGCCCTGGGGCTCTACATGTTCGACGAAGGCCTGCAAGTCGGGCTCTTCCCGCTGGGCGACGAGATGACCCAGGGACTGATGCGCGACGGTGTCTCCCTGTGGGTGCTCTATCTCTATGGCTTTCTGATCGGCTTTGCCACAACCATGGCCGAACCCGCGCTGATCGCCCTGTCAATCAAGGCCGATAAGGTCAGTGTCGGCCAATTGAACGGCCTGTGGCTGCGATCCCTGGTTTCGGTCGGCGTCGGGATCGGCATTATGATCGGCTGTGCGCGCATCGTTGATGGCACCAATATCGCCTATTGGCTGATCCCGGGCTACCTGCTGGTGTTGGCCATGGCCAAATTGGCGCCACGCTTCATCGTCCCGATCGCCTTCGACTGCGGCGGCGTTACCACCTCGACGGTCACCGTGCCGCTGGTCACAGCGCTGGGCGTCGGTCTCGCCGAACGCACTCCGGGACGCGATCCCATGATAGACGGCTTTGGTCTGATTGCCTTCGCATCCCTGCTACCCATGATCATCGTCATGTCCTACGGCATGCTTGCCCACTGGTGGCTGCGCAGGACAAACTCCCCCCAGAAGGAAGCGCCTTCCCCCGCGGCACGGGCGGCATCGGGGGATTGACCCCAAGCCCCTGGCCGTCCAACACCCAGCCCCCCGTATCGCGAGGATTAAGATCCATGCACTTCAAACTGATTCTGGCCTTCGTCGAGGACCGATCGACCCAGGCCGTCCTGGATGCCGCCCGCAAGGCTGGCGCCACGGGCTCCACCGTCATCAACCAGGCCCGGGGCGAAGGGGCCGAGAAGACCAAGACCTTCTTCGGTCTGACCCTGGAGACCCAACGGGATGTCATCCTGTTGCTGGTGGAGGAGCACCTCAGCCGGCACATCCTGGAGACCATCGCCCAGGCCGGTGGCTTCCGCGACCGACCGGGGTCCGGCATTGCCTTTCAGGTCGATGTGGAGGACGCGGTCGGCATCGATCACCAGGTCCGCAAGCTGACGGAACTTGTTGAAGAGGAGCTTTGAGCCATGAGCACCCGACCCCTGATCCGCGTCCGCGATGTCATGAAGCCCCATTTCGATCTGGTCGATGGCATGGCGACGGTGGCCGCCGCCCTGGAGGCCATGCGCCACATCGATACCAAGACCCTGATCGTCAAGCCGCGCAGCGAGCACGATGAACTGGGCATCGTCGTTCTGTCCGATATCGCCCGGGAGGTGCTGGCCAAAGACCGGGCCCCGGACCGCGTCAACATCTACGAGATCATGGTCAAGCCGGCCATTACCGTGCATCCCGACATGGATATCCGCTATTGCGCCCGCCTCTTCGACCGCTTCGACCTGAGTCGGGCGCCGGTGGTCAAGGACCGGGAAGTGCTAGGGGTGGTGAGCCTCACCGACCTGGTGATGAAGGGCCTGGTGCCCCACCTCTGAGCGCCGCGCATGGACAGGGACCCGGGCCTGGCACCCACAGGAGAGTTGGGCCCCGGTTGGCTACCGCAGGCCCGGCGACGCCTCTCCCCCAACTGGGATGAGCGCCCGCCCGGTATCTCGGTGGATCTGCTGGTCATCCATGGGGTCAGCTTGCCGCCCGGAGACTTTGGCGGCCCCTGGATCGACGCCCTCTTCCAGAACCGCCTCGACCCCGAGGCCCATCCCTATTTTCGCCCTATCGCCGGGCTGCGCGTCTCCAGCCACCTGCTGATCCACCGCGATGGCGAACTCATCCAGTACGTCGATCTGCATAAACGCGCCTGGCACGCCGGGGCCTCAAGCTTCAGGGGCCGGGAGCGCTGCAACGACTACGCCATCGGCATCGAACTGGAGGGGGCGGACGAGGTGCCCTACACCACCGCCCAGTACCAGGTCCTGGCCGAGACCAGCCGCGACCTCCTGGCGCGTTTTCCCGCCATCACCCCAGAACGCATCGTCGGCCATAGCGCCATTGCCCCCGGACGCAAGACGGACCCGGGTCCGGCCTTCGACTGGGGCCGGTTTCGGCGGCTGCTCGCGACCTACCAGGGCGACGCCCCAACCCCGAGTTAAGGCGCTCGCGCATCGCCCCCGGCGGCGAGATAGCCGGTTGACTGCATCTCCACCAGCCGGCTCGTCAGGCGCTCATGAGCAAATTCGTGCAGTTCGCCGGAATACAGCTCCTCCAGGGGCACCGCGGCGCTGAGGATGAGCTTGACACGGCGATCATAAAGCTCGTCCACCAAGTGCAGGAAGCGCCGCGCCGCCGCGTCCTGACGGGCGGTGAGGCGGGGCACCCCGGAGAGCAGAACGGTGTGAAACTCCCGCCCAATCTCGATGTAATCGGCGGCGGCGCGGGGGCCACCGCATAGCACCTCGAAATCGAACCAGGCCAGGTCGGGCCCCAGCCGGCGCGCCGGGATGTCGCGGCCGTTGATATGCAGTGCCGCCGGCCCGCCCTGATGCCCACCCGCCAGGCGCGCGAAGGTAGCGGAGAGATGGGCATCGGCGTCGCCCTCCGCGGCATGGTGATAAACGCCATCCTCCCGCAGGGTTTGCAGCCGGTAATCGACGCCGCCATCCAGCTCGAACACCTGGGTATGCTGCTTGAGGAGGGCGATGGCGGGGAGAAAGAGTGGGCGTTGCAGGCCGTTGAGATAGAGACGGTCCGGCGGGGTGTTGGAGGTCGTCACCAGGGTCACGCCCCGGCGGAAGAAGGCGCGCAACAGGCCATGCAGCAGGGTGGCGTCGGCGATGTCCGTGACCACGAACTCATCCAGGCACAGCACCCGCAGATCCTGGCAGCGCCGCTCCGCGACCAGTTCCAGCGGGTCCGGCTGGCGCGGCAGGCCCGCCATCTCCTCATGCAGGTCGCGCATCAGGTGATGAAAATGGAGCCGCTGCTTACCCGGCAGGGGCAGGGCCTCGGCAAACCAGTCCATCAAATAGGTCTTGCCCCGCCCGACGCCCCCCCAGAGATACAGGCCCGGGACGGGCGCCGGCGCGGGCAGCGGCTTGAAGCGCGACCTGATCCGGCCCGCTAATCCTCGCCGGGCCGGACCCGGGATGGGCGTTTGCGCCAGAGTGGCATGCAAGGCCGCGAGCCGGCGCGCGGCCTCGGCCTGGACGGGGTCATAGGCAGCGAAACCGGTTTGCGGGTCGGTGAAGTGGGCGGCATTCATGGTCCGGGAAAGATAGCAGAGCCGCCCCTCCTTGGCGCGGGGACTGGGCGGGAATTGGCGATTTTCATGACCTGGCCACCTCGAATTCTCTCCCCTTGGCGCGGATAATGCGTCCATCATCCCATTTCCGGGGTGACAGTCCATCACGCGGGAGTAAGAGCATGAGCGACGCCCTTAATTACCTGGTCAAGGTCCGCCCGGAGGCCATGACCAGCTATTTCACCTTTCTTAAGAAGGCCGGCGACCACCTAGATGTCCGCACGCGCGACCTCATCTCGGTCATCACCAAGGTCGCGGTCCAGACCGAGCCCGGCTTCAAGCAATACCTGACGCGGGCGATGCGCAATGGCGCCAGCCCTCACGAGATCATCGACGCCCTGCTCATGGCCTTCCCGGTCCTGGGCCTGGCCAAGATCGTCTGGGCCACGGATATCCTCCTGAAGATGGACCTGCCCGAATTCCGTCCGGAAAACCTGGATGCCCAGCCGGAATGGCACGACCTGGCCGCGCTAGCCGACCTGGCCGATGGCAAGGTCTCCTTCGTCGAGGCCGATGGCCGCTCCCTCTACATCTACCGCACCGGCGACGACTTCCGGGTCTATGACTCCCGCTGCCCCCACCAGGAGACCAACATCCCCCACCTGGCCCTGGTCGATGGCCGCCTGACCTGCCCCAAGCATCACTGGGCCTTCGACCTCACCACCGGCGAATGCGTCGAGGTCGGCAACCGGCCCCTGCGCTGCTTCGAGCACCAGGTCGAGGGCGGGAGGCTCCTGGCCTACTGGTAAGCGCGGTCGCGACCGCGCCCGAAGAGGATGGGCAAGGGGACTGGCCATCCTCTTCGGGGCGCCTCCCTGGCGGCGGCGCGGCAACCATCCCAGTAATCAGGGGACGGCCGCGCAAATCGCCGGGCCTTTCAAGGTCATCCGTACCGAGATCGGGCCACGCCCATGTCCCTGCGCGACATCCGGTGGCCGAACTGGATGCCTTATTCATTACTCCCCCCACCCGCCGAGTCGATCTCCGGGAACTCGCCGTAACATATTGATCTTATGTATAGTGATAGCGCCGGATCCTAACGGAATCGTGGGTCTTGGCCCGGCTTATGAACAAGGCCGCGACCTCAAACGCCCATCTGGGGAAATCGAAACGTCCAATCGGGAAAGCTGATTGATTTCTCCCTGCCCGGCTTTTTATTTTAATATATGCATTTAATGTAAAATAAAGACGAATTTTATTTTAGGTTCGAGGCAGGCAGGATGAAGCGAGCACTCCAAGGCAGATATGTGACCATTTCGACGGTGGGTGAGAAGGCCAAGGCCTTCGTGCCCGCCCCGCTGCCGCCGCGCCCACCCATCGACTGGACCCCGAAGCTGCGCGGCAAATTCGACCAAGCGCTGCTGGCGCTCGGGCGGCTGGATAGCGTCTCGACCCTGCTGCCGGACACCTCGCTGTTCCTCTACCTGTATGTCCGAAAAGAGGCGGTACTCTCTTCCATGATCGAGGGCACTCAGTCCTCGCTATCCGACCTGCTGCTGTTCGAACTGGATCAGGAACCGGGTGTGCCGCTGGATGACGTGCGGGAGGTCAGCAACTATGTCGCCGCCCTCGTCCATGGCCTGCGCCTGCTGGAGGAAGGGCTGCCGCTGTCGCTGCGGCTATTCCGCGAGATCCATGGCGTGCTGCTGACCAAGGGCCGGGGCAGCCATCAGACCCCGGGCGAGTTCCGGCGCAGCCAGAACTGGATCGGCGGCACCCGGCCGGGCAACGCGGCCTTCGTCCCGCCTCCGGCCGAAGAGGTGCTGGAGTGCATGAGCAGGCTGGAGCTCTTCCTCCATGACCAGCCGGAGCCGACCTCGGCGCTGCTCAAGGTGGCGCTGGCTCATGTGCAGTTCGAGACCATTCACCCCTTCCTCGACGGTAACGGCCGTCTTGGGCGACTGCTGATTACCCTGCTGCTGTGCGAGCAAAAGATACTGCGGGAGCCCATGCTCTACCTCAGCCTCTATTTCAAGACGCACCGCCCGTATTACTACGAGCTGCTCAACCAGGTCCGCCTGACCGGCGACTGGGAAGTCTGGCTCGACTTCTTCGCCGAGGCGGTCATCGTCACGGCCACCCAGGCGGTGGCAACCGCCCAACAGCTCCTCGACCTGTCCAAACGGGATCGCGACAAGATCAGTGGCCTCGGCCGAGCGGCGGCCTCCACCCTACAGGTCCACCGGGCGCTGATGGAGCACCCCATCGCCACCTCGGGCTCGCTGGTGGCGAGGACCGGCATCACCCCGGCTACGGTCAACAAGGCACTCGGCCATCTGGAGCAGCTCAGCATCGTCAAAGAGCTCACCGCCCAAAAGCGTAACCGCCTGTTCAGCTACGAGGGCTATATCGAGATCATGAGTCGCGGCACGGAACTGCCGGGCAGCTAGGTCAATGCGATTCCGTTCCTAGATATCGAACCGGGTGTAGGGAGAAAGAGGACCCATAGCCGGGAGTCGGCTGTCCCGTCCGTCAGTTCGCGTGGCAAGGATGCCTTCAGACCCCGTCGATCGCCTCCTTCAGGCTCCGCACCTCCAGGATCTCCAGACCCTCGACACCGCCCTTGGGGACATTACCCTTGGGGGCGATGACGCGCTTGATGCCATGCTTGGCGGCCTCGCGCAACCGGTCGGGGCCGTTGGGCACGGGGCGGATCTCGCCGCTCAGGCCCACCTCACCGAAGACCGCCAGCTCCAGGTCCAGGGGCCGGTCGCGATAACTGGAGAGCACCGCCAGCAACACCGCCAGGTCGGCGGCGGTCTCGGTGATGCGCACCCCGCCCACGACGTTGACGAAGACATCCCGGTCGAACATGGCCAGGCCGCCATGGCGGTGGAGCACCGCCAGCAGCATGGACAGCCGATTCTGCTCCAGACCCAGTGCCACGCGTCGGGGATTGGCCAGGGGGCTCTCGTCCACCAGGGCCTGGACCTCGACCATGAGGGGCCGGGTGCCCTCGCGGGTGATCATGACCAGACTGCCGGGCACGGGCTGGTCATGGCGGGAGAGGAAGATGGCGGAGGGGTTGCGAACCTCCTTCAAGCCGCGGTCCGTCATGGCGAAAACGCCCAGTTCGTTGACGGCGCCGAAGCGGTTCTTGACCGCGCGCACCAGCCGGTAAGGGCTGCCGGCCTCGCCCTCGAAATAGAGGACGGTATCGACCATGTGCTCCAGCACCCGGGGGCCGGCCAGTGCCCCTTCCTTGGTGACGTGTCCGACCAGGAAGACGCAGGTATCGCCCTGCTTGGCCCAGCGTACCAGTTGCGCCGCCGTCTCCCGTACCTGGGACACGGAGCCGGGGGCGGACGGCAGGAGGTCGGTGTAGGTGGTCTGGATGGAGTCGACCACCAGGACCCGCGGCTGCTCGCTGGAGGCGGCGGCGAGGATCCGTTCGACCCCGGTCTCCGCCAGCAGACGGATGCCGGCGCCGCTTAGGCCCAGGCGTCGGGCGCGCAGACTCACCTGCTGGGGCGATTCCTCCCCGGTGACGTAGAGCACCGGCCGTTCGGGCCCCAGGCTGGCGCTGAGGGCGGCGCAGGCCTGGAGCAGGAGGGTGGACTTGCCGATGCCCGGGTCGCCACCGATCAGGACCACGGACCCGGCCACCAGACCACCGCCCAGGACCCGGTCCAGCTCGGCGATGCCACTGCTGGTGCGCGTCTCCCGTTCCGGACTGACCGCCTCCAGGGACAGGACCCCGGCACTGGCAGCGGCGCCCGCATAACCCTGCCGGCCGCGGCCCGCCGCCGGCGCGTCCGGGATCTCCTCGACCGAGTTCCAGGCGCCGCAATCCGGGCAGCGCCCAGCCCATTTGTTGAGGCTGGCGCCGCAACCACTACAGACATAGGCCAGGCGGACCTTGGTGGGTGATGTGGGCAATAGGGTGTCCTCGCGGGGGGTGCAATCAGTCGTCGGGGAGTTTAACCCCGCGCCCTCGCCCCTTCGATGGTTTTTGACCCGGCGGGGTATTTCCGTATAATGCCCGATCCTCCCGGCTTCGGGAGGCTACTCCTTGCCTCACTGTCCCATGCGAGGCTGTTTAACCCGTAAGGAGACCACATGCGTCATTACGAAATCGTGTTCCTGGTGCACCCCAGCCAGAGCGAGCAGGTGCCCGCCATGGTGGAGCGCTATCGCGCCAGCGTCGAAAAGTCCGGCGGCAAGATCCATCGCTACGAGGATTGGGGTCGCCGGCAACTGGCCTATCCGATCAACAAGATCCACAAGGCCCACTACATTCTGATGAATGTCGAATGCGACCAGCCCACCCTGGACGAACTGGAAAGCGCCTTCCGCTTCAATGACGCGGTGCTGCGTAACCTCATCCTCATCCGTGACGCGGCCGTTACCGAGCCCTCGCCCCTCGCCAAGTCCGAGGAGGAACCCTCCTCCGATGATTCTGGTGGCGAGCGCCGCCGCCGCGACCGCCCCGAGCGCGTGGAGCGGATCGAGGAAATGGACGACGAAGACGAGCTTGAGTAAGAGGTTGCCATGTCAAAATTTTTCCGCCGCAAGCGCTACTGTCGCTTCACCGCCGAGGGCATTACCGAGATCGACTACAAGGATCTCAATCTCCTCAAGGCTTATGTCAGCGAGTCGGGCAAGATAGTGCCCAGCCGCATCACCGGCACCTCGGCCAAGTATCAACGTCAACTGGCCCTAGCCGTCAAGCGGGCGCGTTTCCTGGCCCTGCTGCCTTACTCAGACGGCCATTGATCAGGCGCCCGTCCAGGCTACACCGGACGCGGATGCCGGGTGGCCTGGACCCAGGTCCGACGAGACGAGACGCGCCATGCTAGGTCTGGCCTCTTTCATCATGCGTGGCCGTTCCCAGGCCGCACTGGTGGCCGCGGTGTTCGCGCTCCTGTCGCTGCTCTTCCCGCTGACAGGCCTGCTCAGTTCCGCGACCCTGGCCCTGGCCACCTTGCGCCAGGGTCCGGTCGAGGGCCTGCTGGTGGGGCTCTTCGCCGGACTGGCGAGCGGTCTCTTCGCCTTCGCGGCACTGGGCAGCCCCGGGCCCGCCCTGGGCTTCGCCCTGGCCCTCTGGCTGCCGGTCTGGGTCCTGGCGGTGCTGCTGCGCAACAGCGGCTTGCCAGCCCTGACGGTGACGACGGCGGGTCTCATGGGTCTGGCCATCCTGATCGGGCTGAAGGTGGGCCTGACCGATCCCGCCGCCTACTGGGCCGAACTCATGGAGCCGGTGCGACAGGGCCTGATCGAGGGTGGCATTCTGACCGATGCCGAAAGCCAAGCCCTGATCCTGGAGGTGGCCCGTTGGATGACGGGAGCCTTCGCCGCGACCTTTTACTTCCAGGCCCTGCTGGCGCTCTTCCTGGGGCGTTGGTGGCAGTCGTTGCTTTACAATCCCGGCGGATTCGGCGCCGAGTTTCGCGATCTGCGCCTGGGCAAGGGGCTGGGGGTCCTGGGGCTGGCCCTGATGGCCTTCATCCTGGTCAAGAGCGAAAGCCAGTGGGCGGCGGATCTGCTCATCCTGATCACCCCCCTGTTTCTGCTCCAGGGATTGGCGCTGATCCACTGGCTGGTCAAGGCGCTGCAGGCCAACCGGGGCTGGTTGATTGGCTTATACGCCCTTTTCCTGCTGGCGCTGCCCCACGCTCAGGTTTTGACCGCCGGCCTGGGTTTGGCGGATATTTGGGTAAACGTGCGCGCTAGGGTCAGACCGCGCCAAGCCGAAAAGAACTGAAGAGGGCCGCCCCGGGGCGGCCTTCGACATCCATCGTGGACCGCGCCACCCCGTGACCTGGTCCGCCGCTACTGAAAATCTTACTGGGGGTACCCAAGTGGAAGTCATCCTGATGAAAAAGGTCGCCAATCTCGGCAACCTAGGCGAAAAGGTGGA
This sequence comes from Chromatiaceae bacterium, assembly GCA_049654905.1. Taxonomy (GTDB): domain Bacteria; phylum Pseudomonadota; class Gammaproteobacteria; order Chromatiales; family Chromatiaceae; genus M0108. The sequence goes on along the minus strand of JBASIS010000047.1, from coordinate 21,480 downwards.
CATTCGCGCCGGTTACGGCCGCAATTTCCTCATTCCGCAGGGCTATGCGGTACCCGCCACGGCGGATAACCTCAAGCGCTTCGAGGAGCGTCGCTCCGAACTGGAACAACTCGCCGCCGAGGCCTATGCCATCGCCGACGAACGCCGGGAAGAACTCGATGGCCGCTCCGTGACCATCGCCCGCAAGGCTGGTGACGAGGGCCGTCTCTTCGGCTCCGTGGGCACCGGTGATATCGCCGAGGCGGTGGTGGCCCTGGGCTTAAAGCTCAACAAGCAAGAAGTGCGCCTGCCCGCAGGCTCCTTCCGGGCCACCGGCCATTACGAGGTCAGCGTTCATCTCCATCCCGAGATTGACGCCACCCTCAAGATCGAGATCGTCCCCGCGAGCTAGTCGCGCGACCTGGCCCGGGGCGCATCACCCCCCGGGCCAGGTCCAGGTCTAAGACCTACCTCCCTCGCGGCGCCCTTCCCGCTTGCGCCCGGCTTCGAGCAATCCATGTCCGACCCCTACGACCTGCCTTACCCCGAACAGGAACTGCCGTCCGGCGAACGGTTGCGCATCCCCCCCCATTCGAACCAGGCGGAACAGTCCCTGCTCGGCGGCCTCATGCTGGACAACCAGACCTGGGATTCGGTGGCCGACAAGGTGGGCGAGGGCGATTTCTACCGGCGCGAACACCGTCTCATCTTTGGCGCCATCCGCGACCTGGCGGCCCGTGACCAGCCCTTCGACGTCGTCACCCTGGCCGAAATGTTGGAGCGCACCGACCAACTCGAGGACGCCGGCGGCTTGCCCTACCTGGGCGTCATCGCCACCGGCACCCCCAGCGCCGCCAACGTCAAGGCCTACGCCAAGATCGTGCGCGAGCGCTCGGTGCTGCGCCAGCTCATCTCCGTCGGCACCGGCATCAGCGACATCGCCTTCAACACCGAGGGCCGGGAGGTGGCGGAGCTGCTGGACGAGGCGGAACGGCGGGTCTTCGAAATCGCCGAGCAGGAACAGCGCGGCGGTGGTGGCTTCCAGTCCCTGCGCGGCCTCCTCGGCCGGGCCGTGGAGCGCATCGAGATCCTCTTTCAGCGCAACGAGCCCATCACCGGCCTGCCCACCGGCTTTGCCGATTTCGACGAGATGACCTCCGGTCTCCAGCCCTCGGACCTCATCATCGTGGCGGGGCGGCCCTCAATGGGCAAGACCAGTTTCGCGATGAACCTGGCGGAAAACGTGGCCCTGGAGGTGAAACGGCCGGTCGCCATCTTCAGCATGGAGATGCCCGGCGACGCCCTGGCCATGCGCATGATGTCCTCCCTGGGACGCATTGATCAGCACCGGGTGCGCACCGGCAAACTGGAGGAGGACGAGTGGCCGCGCCTGACCTCGGCGGTGAACATGCTGGCAGACGCCCCCGTCTATATTGACGACACCCCGGCCCTATCGCCGACCGAGGTCCGCGCCCGCGCACGCCGCCTCAAACGCGAGCACGGCGACCTGGCGCTCATCGTCCTGGATTACCTCCAACTCATGCAGGTGCCGGGCAACAGCGAGAACCGCGCCACCGAGATCTCCGCCATCTCCCGCTCCCTCAAGGCCCTGGCCAAGGAACTCAAGGTCCCCGTCGTCGCCCTCTCCCAGCTCAACCGCAGCCTGGAGCAGCGCCCCAACAAGCGGCCGGTGATGTCGGATCTGCGCGAGTGCGTGACCGGGGATACCTTAGTCTTGCTGGCCGATGGCAGCCGGGTTCCCATTCGCGACCTGGTCGGCCAGACCCCGGAAGTGCTCTCGATGAATGAACAGGGCAGGCTGATCAAGGCCACCTCGGATAAGGTTTGGCGTGTTGGCCCTAAACCCGTATTCGAGGTCCGACTAGCCAGTGGACGCCGCCTGCGTGGCACGGCCAACCACCGGCTTTATGGCGCGGAGGGTTGGCGTACCATCGGTGAACTCCGTGCGGGTGACCGCCTGGGTACCGCGCGGCAAGTGCCAGAACCCTCCACAGCCCTGGTTTGGCCCGAGCCGGAAATCATTCTGCTTGCCCACCTGATGGGTGACGGCAGCTACCTCAAGGGCCAGCCCTTACGCTATACCACGGCATCCGATGCCAATAGCCGGATAGTGTCTGATTCCGCAATCCAGCACTTCGGCGTTCAGGTCAATCGCCATGAAGGCAAGGGGGCTTGGCATCAACTGGTATTCAGCGGCAATGGTAATCGCTGGCATCCAGCGGGTATCAACCTCTGGCTGCGCAGTCTGGGGATTTTTGGCCAACGGTCTCACGAAAAGCGGGTGCCATCGGCCCTCTTCCAACTCGCCAACGAGCAAATCGCCCTCTTCCTGAGACATCTATGGGCTACCGACGGTACCATCTCTCCCCGCAAACCGGGTCAGCGAGGCAGTCACGGTGTCCACCTGAGCACCAACAGTCAAGGCCTGGCTGACGATGTCATGGCCCTTTTGCTCCGCCTGGGTATCCGCGGACGCATCCAGGCCGTGACGAGCGAGCAATACCGCACTACCTATATGGTCTGGATCAGGGGCGCGGAACAGCAACGGCTTTTTCTCGGAGAGGTCGGGGCCTTTGGCCCCAGAGAAAACCAGGCCAAGCTGCTTAGCGCCCTGATTGCCCATACAGTCCCCAACACTAATTTGGACACTTTACCTGTCCAGGTCTTCGACCAGGTTCGTGCGGTCATGCGTTCCCAAGGTGTCACTACCCGAGGGATGGCCCAGATGCGTGGTACCTCCTATGGCGGCCAGGCACACTTCAACTTCGCGCCATCGCGTCAAACTCTGGCGAGCTATGCCGAACTCCTGGACGACGAGCCACTACGCAATCAGGCCAGCAGCGACATCTTCTGGGATCGCATCGTCGCCATTGAGGAGGCTGGGGAGGAGGAGGTCTTCGATCTCACGGTCCCCGGCTCTGCCAGTTGGCTGGCGGACGGCATCATCAGTCATAACTCCGGAGCCATCGAACAGGACGCGGATCTCATTGTTTTTATTTACCGCGACGAGGTTTATCACGAGGACAGCAAGGACAAGGGGGTCGCCGAAATCATCATCGGCAAGCAGCGTAACGGGCCCATCGGTACCACGCGGCTAACCTTCCTGGGCAAGTACACCAAGTTCGAGAACTACATCTCGGACGTTTACGGCGACGAAGGCTACCGGTGAGGTTCAGCGGCCCCCGCGCCCTGATCGACCTGGCGGCTCTGCGCCATAACCTGGGCGTGGCGCGCCAGCGGGCCCCCACCAGTCGCATCTGGGCCGTCATCAAGGCGGATGCCTATGGCCACGGCCTGGAGCGTGCGGCGGCGGCCCTGACGGCGGCGGATGGCTTCGCCGTGGCCCGGGTCGAGGAGGCCCTGCGCCTGCGCGGAGCGGGGGTTGGGCAACCCATCCTGGTGCTGAGCGGCGCCCTCTCCACCGACGAGACCGCCGCCGCCCAAGCGCACCGACTCGACCTGGCGCTGCACCAAGGCGAACAGATGACCTGGCTGGAGACTTTGCCACCCGGCCCCCCGCTACGCATCTGGATCAAGGTTGATACAGGGATGCACCGCCTGGGCCTCGATCCAGCGGAGGTGCCCGCCATCCAGTCGCGACTGGCCGCCTGCCCGCGGGTGGCACCGCTGCCGGGTCTCATGACCCATCTGGCCAATGCCGACAACCCCGAGGACCCCCTGACGGACCGCCAATGTCAGCGCCTGCGGGCCCTGGCTGGGCCGGGCCAGGCCTTGAACATCGGCAACTCCGGCGGCCTCCTCGCCTGTCCGGCTGCCCGGGCTGATTGGGTGAGGCCGGGCATCATGCTTTACGGTGGCTCGCCCTTCGCGGGTCTGAGCGCGGGGGAAGTGGGCCTGGAGCCGGTGATGACCCTCAAAACCCAGATTGCCGCCGTCCATCACTTCCACGCCGGGGACCGCATCGGCTATGGGGGCACCTTCTCCTGCCCGGAAGACATGCCGGTGGGCGTGGCCGCCATCGGCTATGGCGACGGCTACCCCCGCCATGCCCCTTCCGGCACGCCGGTGCTGGTGGGGGGGCGGCGGGTAGCCCTGATCGGGCGGGTCTCCATGGACAGTATCAGCCTGGATCTGCGCCTCGCCCCCGGAACCCAGCCCGGCGACGAGGTCATCCTCTGGGGTCGCGGCCTGCCGGTGGAGGAGATCGCCCAGGCCGCCGGCACGATCAACTACGAATTATTTTGCGGCCTGAGCACACGGGTGCACAGGGTAGCCATGCCCATACCACAGACGATTTCGGCAACGATCATTGGGGGTTAGTGCCCTCGGGCCGGGCGGCGGATGGTTGGCGCCCAAGGGAAGTTTGCCAGCCTTCCACCCATCCCAATCGGTCTCGTTTCCGGCAGAAGATTGAGCCAAATTAACGAACAGCAGTTGCAAGGCATCGACGAGTTGTCGAAACTGCCAATTGATCCGTTGTGCCTGGGCTGACGCCTGCCGAAAGTAGCCTGCGATCTCCCCGGCCGTCACCTAGGACAGGAGCACCGGAGGCGGAACCGGATGCGGGAAAACCATACGTCCGGGACTTTACCCGGGGGCCGGGTAACCGGTGTCCCTACGGCTGAGCCAACCAAAATATGCCCATCCCCGATTATCAATCCTGCATGCTGCCTCTGCTCAGATTCGCAGGAGACGGAGACGAGTACCAGCTCAAGGGTGCCATTGCCGCACTAGCCGAAAGGTTCTCTCTTAGTGACGAAGAGCGAAACGAACTTCTCCCCAGTGGTCTACAACCGGTCTTCACAAACCGGATTGGATGGGCACGCACCTATTTGAAGAAAGCTGGGCTCTTATCTTCACCCAGAAGAGGGCATTTCAAGATAACTGATCGTGGCCGCAACATTCTCAAAGAACATCCGAGCGCAATCAATCAAAAGTATCTCGAACGATTTCCTGAGTTCATCCAGTTCAAGAGTATTCGACGGGAGAAAACCGAAGAGGATCGCGCGGATACGCCCGAGCTTGCCCTCGGGCAAACTCCCCATGAAGCCCTCGAATCCGCATATGAACGTCTACGGTCCGAACTCGCCAGCGAGATTCTATCGAGCATTCGAGGTTGTGACCCAACTCTATTCGAGAAGATCGTCGTCGAACTTCTCGTCAAGATGGGCTACGGTGGAAGCAGGAAGGACGCAGGCCGGGCCATAGGACGCAGCGGCGACGAAGGCATTGACGGAATCATCAAGGAAGACCACCTCGGTCTGGACAACATCTACATCCAGGCGAAGCGATGGGAAGCTACGATTGGACGACCGGAGATACAGAAGTTTGCTGGGGCGCTTCAAGGCCAACGGGCGCGGAAAGGTATTTTCATTACCACGTCTGATTTCACGAAGGACGCTTTGGATTTCGTATCCCGCATCGACTCCAAGATTATTCTGCTTGATGGCGCAACTCTCGCGAAGCTCATGATCGATTTTGGTGTAGGCGTGAATCCCGTTGCTACCTACCAGGTTCATAAGATTGATTCCGACTATTTTAGCGATAATTAGCTCAGCACCGACCCAATACCGCGCGTGAGTTCAGTGCTAAATCTCAAGGCCATACCGGCGCGGTATCGGGGGCCGGCTAGCCAGTCGTCAGGCCATTTCAAAAAACCACCAACACGGCATTTAGTCTATATGGCGCCAACAATTGTTCGTGATGGCCAGTTCAGATTGTTTTTCTTCTCTCGCGAGGAGCCCCGTATCCATGTCCACGTCGCACACCCGGATGGTGAAGCGAAATTCTGGCTGACTCCGTCGGTACACTTGGCAGTGAATATTGGGCTTTCGAAGACGCAGATTTATCAAGCGCAAGCCGTTGTTGAAGGACACATTCAGGAGATTCAAGATGCCTGGCATCGCCACTTTATCGGCTGAAGTCACCCATGTGTCCAGGCACTGCTTCTGGATTCTGCTGGATGACAAGGAGGAACTGGCGGTACCCTTTTCAGAGTTTCCGTGGTTTAAGTCGGCAACCATCGGGCAGATCTCCGAGATTGAACGGCCAACGGAAAATCATCTATATTGGCCTGAACTTGACGTTGACCTTTCCGTTGAGTCAATTCGCAAACCCGAGAACTTTCCCCTCATTTCATTGATCCCGGGATGACGTGGTTGGCTCCAGTCGTTTGTATAGAATGGAATGCCAACCGACTGCTCGACGGCACTCTTGATATTGCGGAATCACGCTGGTATGCAGCACCCGGCATCGGTAAAAAACTCGCCGGGCATTTGCTCTCGCCCTCAGGCTGTCCGTAGCCGGGTCATCTTGACCAGGGCCACGGCGGCCAGGGGCAATAGCAGGCCGATCAGCAGTGAGGCCGTCATCAGGATTCCCAACTCGCTATAGTCCGCCGGTACCGTGATCTCGCCGCTGACCGGGTCCTTGACCTCCCGCGTCACCAGGAAAATCTCGTTGAGATATTTGGTCCCCAACTGACCCGCCGACAGGGCCAGGTTGGTGAAGGAGGCCATGACGGCGAAGAAGGTGGCCTTGAGATTTTCCGGGGCGGAATTGGCGATCCAGGCCAGCATGGGCACCATGGCAATCTGCCCCAGGGGCGACTCCAGGGCCGTATCCACGATGGCGATGACGCGGGCATCGACCAGGCCGCCGGTCATTGCCGCCGTCCATTCGTGGAGCCCGTGGTACATGCCGATGATGGGCAGATAGAGGAGACTGGAAATCACCGTCAGGAAGACCACCACATAGGCGATGGAGCGCTCGGCCATGAAGCGCCGGAACATAAAGAGCCCCAGCAGGGTCAGGCTGCTGCCGATCAGCGACAGGACGGACAGGAATTGCTGATCGAAGGCCAATTCATCGATCATCCACCAGGTCTGGCCCGAGCCCGGCCCCGGCATGGCCCGGAAGACGAAGATGATGAAGGCGGTGCCCACCAGATAGAGCCGCGCCTCCGGGTCGAGGGCCCGCAGCAGGCGCGACATCAGGAAGAGGATGATGACCATGGACCCGACGAAGATGATCTCCTGGTTATAGGGCACGTCCGTCAGCCCCAGGCTCAGGGTGAAGACGACGAATACCAGGCTGCCGCCCAGGATCCACCAATTCGGATAGGTCTTCTCCAGTGGGTGCTCAAGGCGGCGGACGGCCTCGGCGCGTCCCAGTCCCTTCGCCATCAGGCGGCGCAGGTCGCGGCGCTTGATGAAAGCGGCCAGGGCCACGCCCAGAATGGAGACGAGGGGAATCGCCAAGGCCATCTCGTAGATGAGGATATAGGTCGCGACCTTGTCCGCCTCCGACATCGCCTCGACCCCGGCGAAGAGATAGACATTGGCGAGGGCCACCAGGACCCCACCGCCGATGATGGCCACCCGCCCCAGGGTCTGCATGGTGGTGTGCATCAGCTTGCGCGTCGCCGGATCGATGGGCCGGCCATCGGCGTCCACCCGAGGTACCGCCTCCACCGTCATGGCATCCGCCACCACGTCCTGAATCACATAGCCCACCGGCGCCAACAGGGCGGCGAGGACGTACCAGGCCTCCACCGGCATGATGGCGGCCAGGGCGACCCGGTGCCCCAGCAGGCCGATCATGATCAGCAGGCTGGCGGTGAGGAGGCTCGCGCCCAGATAGACCAGGGCAGACTTATGGCGCCAGATCAGATCGACCAGGTGCCCCAGGGGCATCTTGAGGGCCCAGGGGATGCCCGCCCAGAAGCCCAGGGCCGCCAGGAAGGAGGCGGACAGCCCCAGGTAATCCTTGACGAAGAAGGTGCCAACGATGGCGGTCAGACCCTGGATGCCGTAGGCGACGTAGATCATCAGCGGCGGCAGGTAGGAGAGCCGCAGTTCCCGCCCCAATTCCAGAATGTTACGGTCGAGCCACTGGCCCAGCCCGGCGATGAAGCCGCCCTGGCACCTCCCTGGCCTGCTCCGTCCGGCTATCCGCTTGCTGATGTCTGAGTTCAAGCTCCAATCCTCGTTGGCTATCAAGGTTGCCAAGATTACGCCATGACCCGCGCCGAGGCGAGGACACCGGGCTATCGACACCCGGCTTAGCGCCATGCGGGGCGTGGTTACGTCATGATGGTTTTTTCGTGCTATGTTTTGCTTCAGGCCGCCCGGCATTATCCCCAACCGGATTCCACCATGACAGCTCGACCCGAGCCTTGCCCCGGAGTGGGTACCCCTCCCGCGGAAAATCCGACTATTTCCAGCGCAGCCCTGGGACTCCCGCCCAAGGCAGGCATAAACAGGAAGTCCTGGCGTTGAAATCAGCCATCAAATCCCTGCTGGGCAGGATCCTCGACCCGCTCTCCCGTTCCAGGGCACCTCGCGAGGTCCAGCATCCGTCGGACAGGGCGCTGGATAACCGCTTGGTCCAAGAACTCCAGGAGGAACTCCGGGCGGCCAGGGAACGCCTGGGTGCCGAGAGCGCGGTACGCCAGACGGCTGAAGCCCATCTTGCCGCCAGTCAGCGCCAACTCCAAACCCTCGGCGACACCATGCGCGACGTGGTGTGGGTCCTGGATGCCGAAACCCTCCGGTTTCTTTATGTCAGCCCCTCGATCCTGGGGTTGCGAGGTTATACCCCCGAGGAGGTCATGGCGGAGCCCCTGGATGCGGCCCTGACGCCGGAAGGTCGGGCCCGGATCCAGGCCCTAATAGCGGAAAAAAGGGCGGCCTTTCGCGCGGGGACCCTCTCCGCCCGTACGCCCTTCACGGAACAGCTACCCCAGTCCCGCCAGGATGGCACCCTCGTCTGGACCGAGATGCGGATGCATTTCATCCGCAATCCGGCCACGGGCGCGATCGAGATTCATGGCGTGACCCGCGATATCACGGCCTGGCATGGGATGGAGGAGAGTGTCCGGCACATGGCCCAGCATGACGGTCTCACGGGACTGCCCAATCGGGCCCTCTTCTCCCTCCTGGTGGAGCGAGCCCTGGCCAGCGCCCACCGCCAGCATCAGCGACTGGCCCTCATTTTTCTGGATGTCGACCGCTTAAAGCGCATCAACGACAACCACGGCCACGCCATCGGCGATGGGGTCCTGCGGGAGATCGCCCAGCGGATTTCCCGGACGCTGCGCAACTCCGACACCCTCGGGCGCATGGGGGGTGACGAATTCATCCTGTTTTTGCCGAATATCGGCAGCCAAGAGCATGCCATCGAGGTGGCCAACAAGGTACGCGAGGCCATCCGGCCACCCATCACCCTGGACGCCCTGACGCTATCGGTATCCTTGAGCGTGGGTATCGCCATCTACCCCGATCATGGCCAAAACGAGCAGGAGTTGGCCAGGAACGCCGATGTAGCCATGGCCTTCTCCAAGAAGATCGGTCGCGATTGCGTCACGGGCTATGTACCCGAACTCCATACCAGCATCGCCGCGGATTTCAGTCCCGCGCCGGCCGGCCCAGGCACTGGCCCTGGCCCTGGCATTCAACTGGCGGAAATCAAGCAGGCGCTCGCCCGGGAGGAGTTCGTTTATTACTACCAGCCCAAGATATCGCTGCTCACGGGCAAGGTATCGGGCGCCGAGGCCCTGATGCGCTGGGTCAAGCCGGATGAAGAGGTCCTACCGCCCGACGACTTCCTGCCCCTGGCGATTGAATCGGGTCTGATCAAGCACATGACCCTGGCCATGCTTCCCAGACTCATGGCCGACCTGAGCATCATTCAGGACATACTCCCGGGCCTGGTCATGTCCTTCAACCTGACGGCCTGGAACCTGGAATCCGACGAGATGGTGAAGGCCCTACGCACGGCCATCGCCAAATTCCAGCTCGACCCCAGCCTGCTGCAGGCCGAATTAACCGAATCCTCGGTCATCAATAGCTCGGGGAAGACCCGCGATCACATTCTCGAACTGACGGGCATGGGCATTGGACTGGCCATGGACGACTTCGGCACGGGCTTTTCTTCCATTGAGGTCCTAAGCCAATGGCCCTTCTCGGCGGTCAAGATCGACCAGGGTCTGATCCGGCGCATGGAGACATCGGACAAATGTACCACCCTGGTGCGCTCCAGCATTCAGATGGCGCATCAACTGGGCATCAAGACAGTCGCGGAAGGGGTGGAGAGCCGCCAGGTCTTTGACTTCCTGCTGAAAGCCGGCTGCACCGAGGCCCAGGGCTTTTGGCTGGGCCGGCCGATGGCCTTCCCGGATTTCCTGACCTACCTGAAACGCGATGAGCGCTGGTCCGGCGTACCGACCGGTTTGATCCACATCGCCCAGATCGATCACATCCACTGGCGGCGTTCGCTCATCGACTATGCCATTGCCAAGGCCTTCGGCAAGGAGGGCGGGAACACCATCAAGGGGCTGGAAGTGGAGATGGACCCCCGGCGCTGCCGTTTCGGCCAGTGGTTCCAGGACCAAGGTCGGTATTTCGCCGGTCTGCCCGCCTTCGATGCCCTCGAAGACCCCCATAATGAAGTGCATCGCCTGGGCCAGGAGCTCTTGCGCGCGGTCGAGCAAGGCCAGCCCAGTGACCAGATCACCCTCCTCATCCGGCGACTCACCGATCAGTCCGGCGAGGTGCTGGAACGCCTCCAGGCCCTGGAGTACGAAAGCCTGATGACCTCTGGCGAGGTACCCATGCCCAGCACCGGAGTGGCGTGACCCGCCAGCCCCCCGCGCTTTTCCCAAGACTTGGGGGAGCCCCGTGGTATATTAGTAATTACTTCAAGATCCCCGCGCGCGCAAGTCCGCCACCGCGGGGCTTCCTTTCAACTTCAAGCAGGGTTTAAACCCACTCACCTTCGGCCGACACCCCTGCGGGTCGTGGCCGGCGCCCATAATCCTGAGAGCAATAGAACAGAGGAGACCTTCATGTCCACCCAACACCCTGTCATCGCGGTCACCGGTTCCTCGGGCGCCGGTACGACCACTGTCAAGCGGGCCTTCGAACACATCTTCTACCGTGACGGTATCACCCCCGCCATCATTGAGGGTGACAGCTTCCATCGTTACGACCGTGCCGAGATGAAGTTGGAAACGGCCAAGGCCTCCGCCGCCCACCGCAACCTGAGTCACTTTGGCGCCGAGGCCAACCGCTTCGACATGCTTGAGGAGCTGTTCAGAACCTATGGCGAGTCAGGCGCCGGCAAGAAACGGTATTACATCCATAGCGAGGAAGAGGCTGTCGAGCTCAATGCCCGTCTCGGCACCAGTCTCAAGCCGGGCCAGTTCACCCCCCTCGAGGACCTACCGGAAGGCACGGACCTGCTCTTTTACGAGGGCCTGCATGGCCTGGTGATTACCGAGGACCATAACGTCGCCAAGCACGTTGACCTGGGCATAGGCGTGGTGCCCATTGTCAACCTGGAGTGGATTCAGAAGATTCATCGGGACAACGCGGAGCGCGGCTATTCGGCGGAGGCCATCGTCGATACCATCATGCGCCGCATGCCGGACTACATCACCACCATTGTCCCCCAGTTCTCCCTGACGGATATCAACTTCCAGCGCGTGGCCACGGTCGATACCTCCAACCCCTTCATCGCCCGCGACATCCCCACCCCGGACGAGAGCTTCGTCATCATTCGCTTCCGCAATCCGAATAAATGGGATGTGGACTTCCCCTATCTCCTGTCCATGATCCACGGCTCCTTCATGACCCGCCGCAACAGCATGGTAGTCCCCGGCGGCAAGATGGGCTTCGCCATGGAGATCATCCTCCAGCCCATCATCGAGTGCCTCATGTCCCGGTGTAACGGCTGAGCTCCGCCCGGCAGCGCGCCTCGCCCCTCACGCCTCGTAAGGGGCGGGAAAGCCTAGCTCCTCCATAATACGGGTCTCTAGCGTCTCCATCTCCTGGGCCTCGGCCTCGTCGCGGTGGTCATGGCCCAGCAGATGCAGGATGCCGTGGACCACCAGGTGGGCCCAGTGGGCCTCCAGGGACTTGCCCTGTTCCAGGGCCTCGCGCTCCACCACCGGGGCACAGATAGCGAGATCGCCGATGAATGGCTGGGGGCCCGGCAGGCCCGGTGGGGGCTCGAAGGAAAAGGAGAGGACATTGGTCGGTCCCGCCTTACCGCGATAGCGCAGATTCAGGGCGGCCGACTCTGCCTCATCGAGGATGCGCAGGCTGAGACGAGCCTGCTTGCGCCGCCCCTTTAAGGCCGCCGCCGCCCATCGCTTCACCTCCCCCTTAACCGGCACCCGGCTCGCGGCGGAGGCCTGCTGAATAGCCAGCTTGATCTTCACCCCCTACCCCTACTCCGCCGGCAGGCCCCGATCGAAGGCGTCATAGGCATTGACGATGCGTTGCACCAGCGCGTGGCGCACCACGTCACGGGCATTGAAGAAGGTGAAGCTGATGCCCTCCACATGCCGCAAGACCTCGATGCCCTGGCGCAGACCCGAGGTCTGGCCCCGGGGCAGGTCCACCTGGGTAACGTCGCCGGTAATAACGGCCGTGGAACCGAAACCGATGCGGGTCAGGAACATCTTCATCTGCTCCGGCGTGGTGTTCTGGGCCTCGTCCAGAATGATGAAGGCATCGTTGAGGGTGCGCCCGCGCATGTAGGCCAGGGGCGCGACCTCGATGACATGGCGCTCCATGAGCCGGGTCACCTTCTCGAAACCCAGCATCTCGTAGAGGGCGTCGTAGAGGGGGCGCAGATAGGGGTCTATCTTCTGGGCCAGGTCGCCCGGCAGAAAGCCCAGGCGCTCGCCGGCCTCCACCGCCGGTCGCACCAGCAAGACCCGCCGAACGCGGTCCGTCTCCAGGGCCTCCACGGCGCAGGCGACGGCGAGATAGGTCTTGCCGGTCCCGGCGGGGCCAACACCAAAGTTGATGTCGTGGCGCATCACCGCATCGAGATAGGCCTGCTGATTCGGCCCGCGAGCGCGGATCAGGGCGCGTTTGAGCCGCACGGCCAGTTCCGGGCGCTCGGCGTCCCCATCCTCAAGGAGGGCCTCGACGCCGGAGGCCTGCAATTGCAGATGAATGGCCTCGGGCGTCAGGACCTCCTCCGCGGTCGCGGCATAAAGACGTTCCAGGACCTGCTCGCCGGCCCGTATCGCTTGGCCCTCGCCAATAAGGCGGAAGAGGTGGCCGCGATTGGCGATCTCGATGCCCAGCCGGCGCTCGATCTGGCGCAGATGGGCGTCGAGCTGACCGGTGAGGTTGGCGAGACGGATGTTGTCCTCGGGCGCGAGCCGGAGGTCGAGGGTTTCGGGTATCTGGGACAAAGGGTCTGCGGCAGGCTCTCAGGGCAGGGGCGCTGGCGCCAGTTCCCCACGCAGGGAATTGGGCAGGGCCTGGGTGATGCGAACCTCGGCGAACTGGCCGATGAGATCCGCGGGTCCGGCGAAATTGACTACCCGGTTATTCTCGGTGCGACCGGCCAGCTCGCGCGGGTCCTTGCGGGCGGGCCCCTCCACCAGGACCCGCTCCAGGGTGCCGACCATGCGCCGGCTGATGCCCTGGGCCTGGTTCGCCAGCCGCGCCTGCAGGCGCATCAGGCGCTCCTGCTTGACCGGGTGCGGGGTCTCGTCCGGGTAATCCGCCGCCGGGGTGCCCGGGCGGCGGCTGTAGATAAAGCTGAAGCTGGCATCGAAGCCGATGTCCTCGATCAACGCCAGGGTGGCGGCAAAGTCCGCGTCCATCTCGCCGGGAAAGCCGACGATGAAATCCGACGAGATGCTGATGTTGGGCCGCACCGCGCGCAGCCGGCGAATCTTGTCCTGATATTGGGCCGCCGTGTGACCGCGTTTCATGGCCGCCAGGATCAAATCGGATCCGCTTTGCACCGGCAGATGCAAATGATCGACCAGTTCCGGCACCTCGCCATAAACCTCGATCAGGGCGTCCGAAAACTCCACCGGATGAGATGTGGTATAGCGGATACGGTCGATGCCCTCGATAGCCGCCAAATAGCGGATCAACAGCGCCAGGTCCGCGACCTCGCCGTCATGCTGCGGGCCGCGATAAGCGTTGACGTTCTGACCCAGCAGGTTGACCTCGCGCACCCCCTGCGCCGCCAGGCCCGCGACCTCGGCGATGACGTCGTCGAAAGGCCGGCTGACCTCGGCGCCCCGCGTATAGGGGACCACGCAATAGGTGCAGAACTTGGAACAGCCCTCCATGACCGAGACGAAGGCCGTCGGCCCCTCGGCCCGCGGCGCCGGCAGGCTGTCGAACTTCTCGATCGCCGGGAAGGAGACGTCCACCCGGGGACCCTGCCCCGCCGCCAGTTCCCGCAACATAGCGGGCAGGCGATGCAGGGTCTGGGGTCCGAAGACAAGATCGACGAAGGGCGCCCGCTCGCGCAGGGCCTCACCCTCCTGGCTGGCGACGCAGCCGCCGACACCAATGACCAGGTCCGGCCGCTGTTGCTTGAGGGGCTTCCAGCGCCCCAGGGCGGAAAAGACCTTTTCCTGGGCCTTCTCGCGGATGGAACAGGTGTTCAGCAGCAGGACATCCGCCTCCTCGGCGGAGGCCGCCAACTCCAGGCCATGGGACTCCCGCAGCACATCCGCCATGCGCGCGGAGTCATACTCGTTCATCTGACAGCCATTAGTCTGGATATAGAGCTTCTTCATCATGACCGGCAGAATAGGGGCAAAGGGAGGCAAAATCCAGCGAGCGGGCTCAAGCCGCGGGCCGACTAGCGGATCCAGGCCAACGATTCAGGGACCCTGGATAGCCTGCCTCTGTATTATTCCCTAGTCACGCCACGGCAGGCGGGGGGAGGGCCGAGGGCGGGCTAGGGCTCGATCAGATACTCCGCCTGGGTCATGGACCAAGAGGCGGCGGATGGGCTTTTGGCCTGAAGCTGGGAGAGCCGATCGAGGATACCGCTGACGGGGTCTTGCCCGGCTCCCGTCAGCCGCCCCCCATCCCGCAATTCCTCAAGGTCAACCGCCTCCTCCGTGAGGATAGCCACCAGCCGGCCCGTGCCGGTGGGTTCGCTGGCGGTGAAGCTTAATCCGGACCGGGGTTCCGGAAGGGTGAGGGCCCGGCCCGAGCGCAGACGGTTGTCGATGGCCCCGACCGCGCCCTCATCCAAGGGATAAACCTGAGACATCTCCCCGTCCGCATTCAGATCCACCACCAACAGATGGCCATCCTGCTGGCTGGTGATGCGAAAGCGCATCTCCTGGCCGAGGCGAAAGCGCTCCTTGGGCAGGATCTGAATGGCCAGCCGCGCCGGATTTTGGGCCACCAGCCCGGGCCCGGTTGGTTGCGGGGCCGTGGGTCCGGTCTTGGCCGAAGCGGGTACGGGGCCCACGAGCTTGCGGGCCAGCAGGTCAATCTGGTCCGGAATATTGTTGCGATTAGTGGTCTTGATCTCGGCGGCGCTGCGAATGACGCCCGTATTGGTATCGATCAGCCGCGCCACGATAGAAATGGTCTCGCCCCACTTGATGGCGGTGCCGCTGACAATGGCCTCCACGCCATAGAGCCGGCCGGCCTCGGCGGCCAGGGTGGATTCGTCGGCCAGATGACTGGACTGGAGTTCATTTTCCTCGAACACCTTTTGGAGCAGCACCCGCTCCATGAGGGTAAAGCGGCCCGTCGCGGCCAAGGCGCCGATCATCCATTCGCCGATGATGTCACCCGCGTCCGGGATGCCCAGATCA
Organism: Chromatiaceae bacterium; assembly: GCA_049654905.1. Lineage (GTDB taxonomy): Bacteria > Pseudomonadota > Gammaproteobacteria > Chromatiales > Chromatiaceae > M0108. Next base: position 5,912 of record JBASIS010000047.1, on the reverse strand, counting down.
CCGCGCACCTTGAATTGGTAGACCGCCACCCGGGGCTTGGTGGGCTGGGTTTCCGCCACCTTGGCCGCCTCTGGCGCATCTTCGTCGCCAGTGTCCAGGGCGGTTATTTCTCCCGGCGCCGGCTCCTCCGGGCGTGGCGCGGCCTTCTCCTGACCCCATTCGGCCAGGTCCACGGCGGAGACCTGGGCCCAGAGTGGCGGCGACAGCACCAGCAGGCCCGCCAGCAGCCAACCCATCCCCGACCAGGGCGCCAGGAGGGAACGACAGCGGGCAAGACCAGGACTAGCGGCTAACCGGAGCCGGGATGAGAGGCGGATTTTCACAAGGCAAATCTCCCGAGGTAAGTCGGCGGCGAGGGGCGGAGGCGGCGCGTCAGGGGGCGGTAAAAAGGCCCTGAATCCCCAATTGGCGGCTGCCCTGACGGAGGACGGCGATCACCGACTCCAGGGCGGGTCGAGGGGCGGGCTTGCCATCCAGCGACCTGAGCAGGGCCGTCAGTTCACCCAGGGACTGGTCGCTGGCCACGGCGATGATGTGATCCGCGCCATAGGGTGGCGTAACCTTGAAACCGACCCTGACCGGCCGGCCCGTGGGCACGGTCTCGGGATCCTCCGGCAAGGGGTAGTGGAAATTCAGGGTGCCGTCGCCCGAGAGGCTAAAAAACACCAGATAGGGCAGGCGGATGTCGTCGATCTCGAAGACCATCTCCTGGCCCTGGCGGTGGGTGCCATCGTTGGGGAGCACGCGCATGGTCAAGCGGTCCCCCAACCGCTCGAACTTGAGCTTTTCCAGACCACGCCATTTATCGATGAGGGTTTGCAGCGCGGGCCGGACCAAATCCCGCGCCAGGACATCCCCCTGCCCGGAGATCGCCTGGCGCGCGCGCAGATCGAGGATCAGATCGGCATCCTCGCCCTCGGCCACCCGGGCAATCCCAGTCAATTCCTCGGCCAGGGCGGCCGCGGAGCGCTCGTCCGACGCCAGGATGCGTACCCGCGCCTCAGGCCAATGGCTGGCCAGGGTGGCGGAACGCGTCGTGGCGGCACCCACCGGCAGGACAACTCGCCCCTCATCACCCATCGGCAGCAGGTTCGGGGTCTGCCGGGCCTCGGCAATGGCGCGTACATTAGCGCGCACGAAACGGTTGATTTCGTCCCGGGTCAGCCGGGCGTCGCTATCCTGATCGGCCTGCCCCTCCAGGGCCCGGGCGAAGGCCCAACTCAGAGCCCCTCGCGGCGAAGGATGCCCCTGGGTATCCAGCAGATCGACCTCGGGCACCTTCTGGTTCTCCTGCCCCGCGGCCAGAAAGGTGAGGCGGGGCAAGTCCTCCCCACCCGGGCCACCAGTCGCCGGGGTGGGAATTTGCAGATCAAGCTCGTCGTCGGTGATGGTATAGGCGCTGTAGCGCACCCGCCCCCCACCCGCGCGCGGATCCACGCCCCGGGTCAGGGTGCCGGAGTGACAGGCATCGGCGACGAACAGCAGTTCCAGCCCCCGGTCGTTGGCCTCGCGAAACCATTGGTAGAGTTCATCATCCACCAGGCGTTCACGGGTCCCCGGGCCGGTTTCCGAGAAGCCCGCCAGCAGGAGCACCTCATCCTTGCCGTCCTGCTCGTTCCCCGCGACCCGCTCCGGCTCCTGAGCGCCATGGCCGGCATAGGTCAACACCAGGGTATCACCGCTCTGGGAACGCGAGAGCAACTCCCGCCAGTCCTGGGCCAGGCGGTCCCGGGTCACTTCCTGGTTGAGTCGCAGGGTGAGATCCGTCACGCCGAGTTGGCGCAGTGCCTGGGCGACATCCTGGGCATCCGACACGGCGCCCTTGAGCGGGGAACCGTGTTGATAGGCATCAATGCCGATCACCAGGGCGCGGACCTCGGCCAGAGCGGAACCCGCCATCAGCCAGCCCAGGGCCAGTGCGGCTGGGAAGCAACGCCTGAAGGACCAGGAATGACCTAGGGGTTCTGGAGCGGAACGGTGCCCAGGAGCCTGCCGCTTGATCATGGTCATGCCCTCATTTCCGCACGAGTTCGACCCGGCGATTGAGTTCCCAGATTTCCTCCTGGGTATAGCGATCGGGATCGTCAAGCTTGATGGGCTGGGATTCACCGGCACCCTCGATACGGATACGGCCCCCGTAACCCTGATCTTTTAGATACTTGGCGAGAACCTCGGCCCGGCGTTTGGAGAGGGCCAGATTTTCCTGGTCCGAGCCCCGCTCATCGGTGTGACCGACCAGCGTAATCTCCGCCGGCGCCTGCTTGAGGAGATAGGCCGCCAGATCGCTGGCCGCCTGCTCGCCCTTGGGCGAGAATTGGGCGGAGTAGCTTTCAAAGGTGACCGGGATGGGTACCCGTTGCACCGCCCAGCCGCGCACGGAGGTCAGAGCCAGGCCCTCGGCGGTGCCAGAGCGGTGATTGACGGGTACGGCCACATATCGCTCGGCCAGAAGGCGGGACTCCGCGGCCTTGCGGAAGATGGACTCAATCTGGGCCTCGGGGGGCGCCTTGGGCGTCGCCACCGGGTCATTGATCAAACCCAGGGCCTCCTGATAGGTCAGGGTCGCGACCTCGTAATGCTTGCGTTCTAATTCCAGATCGCCCAGCAGGGCCAGCACCTGCCAGGTGCGGGCCACCGTCAGCGACTGGCGCAGAAGGGGCTCCTGATCCGCCAGGGTAGCGCCCTTGGCTAGACGACCCTGGACCTCGCGAAGAAATCCATAGGCCGCCACCCGGGCCAGGTTGACGCGAAAATCATCGGCGCAGCTGGGCTCGGTCGGGATCTGGCGGGCATAATCGGCGAGTGCCGTCACCTCCCCCGCCCGCGCGGCGTTCTGGATGTCAGCGGCCAGGGTAGCGCAATCGCCCCAGATCAGGCCGGGGAGCCCGAGGCCAAGGATACCGGCAAGGAAACGGCAATAAGTCATCGACTGGATTCCTCGCTCATGATGGCGGTGCGCCGGCTATTCACTCCCCGACCTGGGTCCGAACAGCCGCAAACATCGGCCCGGATTTTTCTTTATTATAGGGTCGCGACAAGGGGTACGGGGAGACCTTGGGTAATTCATGCCCTCCCTGGGGACCTAATACGCTTTGGCCAAGGTTCAAGGCCCCACGCGCTTGGCGAAATGGGAGAGGGACAGATGCGTCGTCAGTCTAACCTTGTGCTATTCGGCATCCTTGGCTTTGCCTTATCCCTATCCCCGCCTTTCCTAAAGGCCGATGGCTTGCCCACCGAGCCCATCCTTCGCCTGGAAACAGGCATGCACACCGGCCCGATCAAGCGCATCTCCGTCGATCAGGCGGGGGACCTGCTGATCACTGCCTCCGACGACAAGACCCTGCGCCTCTGGACCCTCGATGACGGGAACCCGGGCAAGACCTTGCGGATACCGATCGGCGAAGGCGAGGAAGGCCGCCTGTACGCCGCCGCCCTATCACCCGACGGCCAATGGATCGCCGCCGGCGGGGCGACCAAGGCAGGGACCGAGGGGCCAGGCAATTATCATCTCTACCTTTTCGACCGGGTCAGTGGCGAATTGCGGCAACACCTCTTTGGTTTGCCGAATGTCATCAACCACCTGTGTTTTTCCCGGGATGGCCGCTACCTGGGGGCCAGCCTGGGTGGCGACGGCATCCGCGTCTGGTCCACGGATGGGTGGCGGCAGGTGGCCAGTGACAGCGATTATGGCGACGCCAGCCACTGGTGCGACTTCGACGCCAAGGGCCAGTTGGTAACCAGTTCCCTGGACGGCCAGATCCGCCTCTACGACGACAAGTTCCATCTCGCGGCCAAGCGCGCGGCCCCGGGTGGCAAGGAGCCCTTCGCCGTCACCTTTTCCCCCGATGGCGCCCGGATCGCCGTCGGCTTCGCGGATGCCCCGGTGGTGAATCTGCTCTCTGGCAAGGATCTGCAACCCCTGGAGCACCCCAGCCGCAAAGGGATCGACAACGGGGATTTGAGCAAGGTGGCCTGGTCCAGCGATGGCCAGCACCTGTTCGCGGGAGGTCGCTTCCAACTCGATGGCAAGTTTCCCATCGTGGCCTGGGAAAAGGCCGGCAAGGGCGAACGGCGCTTTTGGAAGGGCACGGGTAACAGCCTGGCCGACCTGAGGCCCTTGGCCAAGGGCGGGCTACTGGCCGCCACCAACGACCCCGCCTGGCTCAAGTTCAATAACGATGGGGACCTGATCCAACAGCGACGGGCGGTGATACCGGATTTACGCAATAAGCTTGGCGAGCATTTCCGTATATCAGCCGACGGGCGCCGGATTGCCATGGGTCTCGGCTATGGCGGCGAACAGACGGTCATGTTCGATATCAACGCCAAGCGGCTGTTCCAGGGCCAGATCAACGAAACCTGGCTGCTCCAGCAACGCCTGGTGGAATCAGGCTTCGACCCCGGTGGGATTGATGGCCAGGCGGGGCCGCAATTAAAGGTAGCCCTAAATCAATGGCGCCAGGCCCAAGGCATGGGTCCTGGCGGCCTGGACGATGCGGTGCGCCGCGGCCTGGGCATCAGCCCCCTGGCCGCGCCCCGCATCAAGGCTCAGGGCCTCAAGGTCAGCGACTGGGAGAACAAGCCGGGGCCTAAGCTCAATGGCAAGGCCCTGCCCCTGGCACCGCACGAAACCTCCCGCGCTCTGGCCATCGCCCCTGATGGACAAAGCTTCCTGTTGGGCACAGCCTGGTATCTCCGTCGTTTCGACCGCCAGGGCCAGCCGGTCTGGCAAACCCAGGTCCATGATACCGCCTGGGGTGTCAACATCAGCGCCGATGGCCGCCTGGCCACGGCCGCCTTCGGGGATGGCACGGTCCGCTGGTACCGCTACAGCGATGGCCAGGAGTTACTGGCGCTGTTCGTGCATAAGGAGACCCGGGAATGGGTGCTCTGGACCCCGGATGGCTACTACGATGCTAGTCCCGGCGGGGACCGGCTGATCGGTTGGCACCTGAACCGGGTCGAGATGGGGGAAGGCCTGTCGGTGCTCAACCTGGTCCCAGGCTCCGCCGCCGCTACCGCGGGCATCCTCGCCGGGGATCAGATCGAATCGGTCAATGGCGTCCGGGTCCAATCACGCGATGAGTTGATCGAGGTCATTAACCAGACAGGCGCCGGTGAAGCCGTCCATGCCAATATCATTCGAGGCATGGAATATCTCACCTTCGACATCTATCCCCAGCGCGCGAACCCCCAGGCCCCACCCAAGGTAGGGGCGGTGGTCGGGCGGGCCATGGCCAGGGCCAATGCCTCCGACTTCTACCCCGTCAGCAGTTTCCGCGAGCGCTTCTACCGTCCCCAGGTGGTAGCGAACATCCTGGAGACCCTGGACGAGGGCCAGGCCATTGCCAAGGCCAATACCCAGGGCGAAAAGACCCTGCCCAACCAGAGCGTAGCGACATCCCTGCCCCCCCTCGTCCAGATCATCAGCCCCCGGGATGGCGAGGGTTTCGCCCAAGGCCAGACCAGCCTCCGCTATCGCATCAAAAATCCCAGTGGCGAGCCCCTCCGCCCGTTGCAAATACTGGTGGATGGCCGGCCCCTGGATGCCCAACGGGGGCTCCAGCGCATTACCCAGCGGGAAGAGCCTGCCCAGCCCGCGGCAGGTGAGGAAATCCTGGAGATTAGCCTGCCCGGCCGTGACCTGACCCTCAGCCTGGTGGCCGAAAATCGCTACGGCGCCTCTCCGCCCGAGACCATCAGGCTGCGCTGGGAAGGGGGCGGCCAGCCGGATCAATTCATTCTTCAGCCCAAGCTCTATGCCCTGGCGGCCGGGGTTTCGGACTATGCCAACGACAGCCTGGACCTCACCTATGCCGCCAAGGACGCCAAGGATTTCGGCGCCGCCCTGGAGCGCCAGTCCGGAGGCATCTACCGTGAGGTGGTGGTCCGCATCCTGGAAAATCCGACCA
>JBASIS010000046.1:0-45521 GCA_049654905.1 Chromatiaceae bacterium | reverse complement strand
GGCCCTGGTCGTGGACCCGGGCGACGAGGAGCCGGTTATCGCGGCTCTGGCCGACCATGGCCTGGGGCTGGCGGCCATCCTGCTCACCCATCACCATCAGGACCACATCGGCGGAGTGGACGACCTGCTCGCCCAGTGGCCCCGGGCGCGGGTGTTTGGGCCCCGGGACCGGCGTATCCGCCCGGTCACGGACCCGGTGGGGGAAGGAGACGTCATCATGCCGCCGGGCCTGGATGTCCCTTTCCAGGTCCTGGAGGTGCCGGGCCATACCGCGACCCACATCGCCTATTGGGGGGGCGGGGCCCTCTTCTGCGGCGACACCCTCTTTGCCGCGGGCTGCGGGCGGGTCTTCGACGGCACCTTCGACCAGCTTGCCGCCTCCCTGGAGCGGATCAGCGATCTACCACCGGAAACCCAGGTCTATTGCGCTCACGAATACACCCTGGCCAATCTCGGCTTTGCCGCCTGGGTCGAACCGGACAGCCCCGCCCTGGCCGATCGCACTACCCGGGCCCAGGCCCGGCGCACGGCCGAACAGCCGACGGTACCCTCGACCCTGGCCGAGGAACTGGCCACCAATCCCTTCCTGCGCACCGGCGTGCCTGCGGTCAAGGCTGCGGCGGAGGGCTTCGCGGGGCTGACGCTCCAGACGAGCGCCCAGGTCTTTACCGCCCTGCGGCGCTGGAAGGACGAGCGCTACGACTGAAGGGGTTGCGTCAGCCGCGCCTCCGCCTCCCGATATTTGGCGGCGGTCTTGTCGATGATGTCCTGGGGCAACTCGGGGCCCGGCGGGGTCTTGTCCCAGTCCAGGGTTTCCAGGTAGTCGCGGACGAACTGCTTGTCGAAGCTGGGGGGGCTACTGCCGGGCTGGTACTGGTCCGCCGGCCAGAAGCGGGAGGAGTCGGGGGTCAGGACCTCGTCGATCAGGTGCAGGCGGCCGGCCTCGTCCAGACCAAACTCGAACTTGGTGTCGGCGATGATCAGGCCTCGCGCCCGGGCATAGGCGGCGCACTCGGTGTAGATGGTCAGGGCAGCATCGCGTACCTGATGGGCCAGATCGGCCCCCAGGAGAGCGAGGGTCTGGTCGAAGTCGATGTTCTCGTCATGGGCGCCGAGGGCGGCCTTGGTGGAGGGGGTGAAGAGGGGCTGGGGCAGCCGGTCCGCCTGGCGCAGGCCCGACGGCAGGGAGATGCCGCAGACAGCGCCGCTCTGCTGGTAGTCCTGCCAGCCGGAGCCGATGAGATAGCCCCGCACGATGGCCTCCACCGGCAACGGCTTGAGACGACGCACCACCAGGGCGCGATCGCCCAGTTGGGCCCGCTCCGCGGGGTCCGTCACCACCTCGTCGACGCTGATCGCCGTGAGCTGATTGGGCAGAATATGGCCGATGCGCCCGAACCAGAAGCGGGAGACCCGCGTCAGCACCTCGCCCTTGCCTGGAATGGGCTGCGGCAGGACCACGTCAAAGGCCGACAGACGATCGCTGGCAACGATCAAGAGATGCTCGGCGTCGATCCGATAGAGGTCGCGCACCTTGCCGCGATGCAGGAGTTCAAGATGGGCGAGCCGGGTTTCGTACAGGGCTGACATGGGTTGTTGCCTCCATCGGATAAAAACTGCAACTATACAGGAAAGGGGTGATTGACCACCCCAACCCCCGCACCCAGGAGCCCTTCGTGACCGCAGAGACCGGGACACCCCAAGACGCCTTCCTTGCCGCCTTTCGCGGCGGTTTTACCGCCGCCCTGCGCTGGCCCCAGCTTGATGCCCTCTGGGAGCGCCTGCGCGAGCGGGCCGACGCCGGCTGGTATCTCTATGCCCTGGGGGAGACCCCCCCAACGACGCCGGCCCCCCCGGACCAGGTCCTCGCCTTCATCGCCGGGATCGATACCCTGCTGCGCGCGGAGCACAAGGAGGACTACTGCGGCATCGTCTATGCCGACGACCCCCAAGCTCCCGCCTTCATCAAGATCTACGATCCCCACAACCTGGGTGTCTCCTGCGGCTTCAGCGACAACCCGCCGCTGCCCGGCTGGGTCCTGAGCCTGATCCCGCCGGTTGACCTGCCCGCGACCCGTGTCCTGCCCCAAAATCGCCGGCGCTGGTGGCGCAAGCTCTTCGCTTAACGCCTTTAGGCCACTCTCCGAACCACCGGGTCCCGACCCGGGCGCTCATCGCCATCACCTTATCCGCCGTGACCATACCGGCCTCACCCTGACGAGGGATCCCCATGACCAAGACCATCATCCGCACCAACCGCGCCCCCCAGGCCATCGGCACCTATTCCCAGGCGATCAGGGTGGGCGACACCGTCTATCTCTCCGGCCAGATCCCCCTGGTGCCCGAGACCATGGCCCTGGTGACGGGGGACATGGAGGCTCAGATCCGCCGAGTCTTCGACAACCTGGCCGCCGTGGCCGAGGCCGCCGGCGGCAGCCTGGGTGACCTGGTCAAACTCAACGTCTATCTCACCGATCTCGGCCATTTCCCCCTGGTCAACCAGGTGATGGCGTCCTTTTTCAGCGAGCCCTACCCCGCCCGCGCCGCCATCGGCGTCGCCGCCCTGCCCAAGGGCGCGGCGGTAGAGATGGACGGCATCCTGATACTGCCATGAGCCTGGTTGCCGCTGGCCCCGCTGACTTAGGGGCCGAGGCCTTGCAAGAGTGCATCGTCCAGGGCCTGGCCAACTCGGGTCTGGCTATCATCGACGACTTCCTCCCGCCCGCACGGGTGGCGGAACTGGCCGCGGGGGCGCGGGAGTTCTGGACCAGCGGGGACTTCCAGGACGCGGGCATCGGCCAGGGCGAGCACTTTCAACACAACGCCACCATCCGGACCGACCGGATCCGGTGGCTGAACCCAGCCGCCGCCACCCCCGCCCAACGCCATTTCCTGGCCACCCTAGAGGGACTGCGCCTGGCCATCAACCGCGCCCTCTTCCTGGGGCTCTTTGAGTTCGAGGGGCATTTCGCCCTCTATCCCGCCGGGGCCTATTACCGCAAACACCTGGACCAGTTCCGGGACGCGGACCAGCGGGTCGTCACCCTCATCCTCTACCTCAACGCCGCCTGGCGGGAAGCGGATGGCGGCCAATTGTGCCTTTACACCGACCCCACCGACGAAAACCGCCAGGAGCAGGTGCTCCCCATCGCTGGCCGCCTGGTGTGCTTCCTGAGTGACCGTTTTGTCCACGAAGTCCTGCCCGCCCGCCGCGAACGCCTGAGCCTGACCGGTTGGTTCCGAAAACGGGATAGGCTGATGGGGGCACGTTAGGGTGGCAAGCGGGCTGATAAGCGGGGCGACCGGTTAGGTTCTTGTTGGCGATCAGGCCTGATCACTCCTTCCGTCCGATCAACTCGATGGGATAGCCATCCGGGTCCGCCACGAAGGCGATGATGGTGGTACCGGCGTTCATGGGTCCGGCCTCGCGCATGATGTTCCCACCCCGCTCCCGGATCTTCTCGCAGGCGCGATAGACATCATCGACTTCGAGGGCCAGGTGGCCGTAGCCGGTACCCACTTCATAGGCGCTCACGCCCCAGTTGTAGGTCAACTCGATAACCGCCTGTGCCGACTCCTCCCCGTAGCCCACAAAGGCCAGGGTGAACTGGCCGTCCGGATAGTCCTTGCGGCGCAGCAGCCGCATTTCCAGGACCTTGGTATAGAAGTCGATGGACCGGTCCAGGTCCCCGACGCGGAGCATGGTGTGCAGAATTCTCATCGGCATTTCTCCCCTTGATGGTGGTTAGTGATGTGGCGACACGTCTCTTGTGGGTCGATCCCGAGCCTTTTGTGCCCGGCTATCTCATCCCCTGGCGGGAGAACGGCTGGCTCGAAGGCCACGACTTTGCCCCTGATCCCCGTGGGCGGCAAGGGTCGCATGGCCGCGATCCGGGCGACCCACCGCTGCCGCTCCGGTGAACCGTTGGCGGAGACCCTCCAAGGCCCTGTCAGCGTCTACAATGGCGACATTCCCCAGCGGGCCATCGGGTCACCTCGGCCCTCGGGGGAGGCACGCCCGTCCTGGTATCAGGAGCAACCAGACTCGTTCGTTTCAAAGGTAACCATCTCCCGGGGCTTGACCGCTATGCTTGAAAACACCGTCGTTATCTTTCCACAATGCGGTCAGCCGGAACAGGTCCTTGAGCTGCACCCCGCCCCTGTTCGTGAACCCCTGGCCGGTGAAGTCCAGGTACGGATGCTGGCGGCCCCCATCAACCCGGCCGATATCAACTTCGTCCAGGGTGTCTATGGCCTCAAGCCGGAGTTTCCTGACGCTCGCGTCGGCCTGGAAGGCTGTGGCGTAGTCGAAGTATCCCGTTCGCCCGCTTTCCTGCCCGGCGATCGGGTGATCCTGCTGCATGGTATCGGCACCTGGGCCAGGTATCTGACGGGTGCGGCGGATCAGTTCCTGAAACTGAAGGTCAACCTCGACCCGGCACAGGCAGCGATGCTGAAAATCAATCCCCCTACCGCCTATCGGTTGCTGACGGGTTACCGGGAACTGCAAAAGGGTGATTGGCTAGTTCAAAACGCGGCTAATTCCGGCGTTGGGCGCTGTGTGATCCAGATTGCCCGGCAGCTGGGATTCAAAACCATTAACTTTGTCCGCGGAGCGGATCGGTGGGCCGAGGAATTAAGGACCCTGGGGGCGGATAGGGTCGTGGGGGAGGATGATCCACAGGGGGTCAAGCGGGTCTTGGAGGATCTGAAAGAGGAAAGGCCCCTGCTGGGGTTGAATGCGGTGGGTGGCGAGAGTGCCACGCGCTTGATGCAGGTGCTGGGTTCTGGCGGCACGCTGGTGACCTATGGGGCCATGAGTAAACAGAGCGTGAAGGTGCCCAACAGTTTTTTCATTTTTAAGGGGCTTGAACTGAAAGGCTTGTGGATCACGGCATGGCTGAACCAACAACCGCCGGCGGACATCGAGCAGCTTTATGACCGGCTGGCCGGGTGGATGGCGAGCGGCGAATTACACCAAGCGATTGATTCGAATTACCCACTGGCGCAGGTAAAAGCGGCCGTTACCCGGGCTCGGGAGGAACACCGCAACGGCAAGGTCATGCTTCGGCTTGATCAATAACCAGGGCTCCGCGGACGCCATCAAAACCCGGGAGATGATTAACTTCTGAACCGAACAACTCTAGCTGCTTTAGCCGCCACTGTTCGAGGGCCCCGGCGGACTGATAGGGCCGAACGCCCGCTGGGGCAAACAGCCCTCACATCACCTCACCGAGATAGGCGCCCAGATCCATATCGGCCCCGTAGATATGCCCGGTCAACCAATGCTCGACAAATTCGATGTCTTCACTCGCAGCCGGACTCGCCCCGCTCTGGAACTTCCGCTGGAGTGCCTGAGCACTGTCGATCAGCTCCGTATGTTCGGACCGGTGCTCCGCCAGGCCCGGGTAGCCATACTTGAGCATCAGTCGCTCCTCATGCTTGAAATGCCATACAGTACAGCTAATTAGCTCATCCACCAGCGCTTCGGTGTAGTCTCGGGACGCCCCTTCCGCGACGGCACGGTTGAGAAGATTAAACAGGTCCACCAGTTTGCGGTGATCTTCATCGATTTCAGGAACACCGACACTCAGCGTCCGGTCCCATACCAATTCTTTCATAAGCCTTTGTCCTGAAAGTTAAAAAGGAGATCTCGATCAGAAGTCACGCTGATTTGCCCCGACGCCATCAGCGCAAGAGACCTCATGATCACTGGCGACCCAGGATCTATCGCTGGGATGGCGTGGAGAAGATTGTCGAGCACCCGCGGGGTTCTCACAATGACGAACATCAGGCACGCCAGCAATGGGCGTTGCGGCTTTAGAGTAGGTATCCAGCCCCGCGTGATCCTGTTCCAGCCCCCCCGGGAACTGGTCTACAACCTCATCAAGCACGCCCAGGCTCACACCGGGGCCCGCGGGCTCGCCACCAACCCCGCAGGCCCAGAGCAGCCGGGTGAGCATCCGCCGGCCGCCGGCCAGTAACCCCGCGTAAGCTGCAGACGCGATCGCAGGGTAGTCAGGGCGGGAACGGTACGGTAGACCCCGGGCGCCCCCTGGAGTGCGGGCCGAGCAGCGAGTGTGCGTTGCTTGCGGTCCGCTGGATGTTGGCCTAATTTAGCCCAATTGGACAAAGCTCCCGGGAGTCCCCATGCAGAACATCTCCGCCCACGATGCCAAAGCACACTTCGGCCAACTGCTGGACAGGGCCCGGCGCGAGCCCGTGATCATCGATCGCAACGGTCGAGCCGTTGCTGTCGTCCTCTCCAAGGAGGAGTACGACGAGCTGAACGACATCAAACTCCAGCAACTGCGCACGAAAATCCACCTGGGGCTCGCGGACCTTGAGCGTGGCACCTCAACCGACTTCGCGGCGGACGAATTACCGAAGCTCGCCGAGCGGATCAAGCGCGCTGGCCGCGAGCGCCTCGCGAAGACGTGATCTATCGGCTTTCGGCCAGAGCGCAAGCGGACCTTGCGGAGATCTGGGTCCACTCCGCCGAACGCTGGAACCACAACCAGGCTGATAATGTCTGTCGTAGCGGGTGATCTGTCGGATCTCATGGTTGCTGTGTCCCTGCTCGCCACGGCGGGCGCGGTCTTTCAGGACGCTGAGGGTGCGGGTCTTGGCCGCCTCCCAGACGGTGCGCCGGTCACGCTCCGGCGGAAGCCCAGACAGCAAAAAGGGCTTGACCCTGTAAGAGTCAAGCCCTTGTTTTATTTGGCTCCCCGGCGTGGACTCGAACCACGGACCTAATGATTAACAGTCATCCGCTCTACCGACTGAGCTACCGAGGAATGGTTTAAGCCCGGCATTCTATTGGCCATTCTTACCGGAGTCAAGGACCGCGCGCGGCCACGCCAGGGCAACGGGGGTCCTGACCGGCCACGCCGCCGTTAGACGTTACCCCATCAGCCGATGACGCTGGCGATGCGGTCGAGGGCCTTTTCCAGGTTGGCGCGGCTGGTGGCGATGGAGATGCGCGCGTGGCCGCCGAGGCCAAAGGCGGAGCCGGGGACGAGGGCGACGCCCGCCTTCTCGATGAGGTACTCGGCCAGCTCCAGGTCATCCTTGACGCCGTCGATGGCGTCGATCATGCCCTGCACCTTGGGGAAGACGTAGAAGGTGCCATCGGTGGGCAGGCACTCGATGCCGGCCAGGGTGTTGAGGCGCGCGACGACATAATCGTGGCGCTCCTTGAAGGCGGCGCCCATGGTGGCGATACAGTCCTGGGGGCCTTCCAGGGCGGCCTGGGCGGCGACCTGGGAGATGGAGGTCGGGTTGGAGGTGCTCTGGCCCTGAATCTTCTTCATGGCCTTGATGATATCGGCGGGGCCACCGGCGTAACCGATGCGCCAGCCGGTCATGGAGTAGGCCTTGGAGACGCCGTTGAGGACCAGGGTGCGCGGGGCCAGGTCGGGGCAGGCGTTGAGGATGTTGACGAAGGGTTCGCTGCTCCAGCGGATGTGCTCGTACATGTCGTCGGTGGCGATGACAGCCTTGGGGTGACGACGCAGGACCTCGCCCAGGCCCGCCAGCTCGGCGTGGCTGTAGGACATGCCGGTAGGGTTGGAGGGGCTGTTGATGACGACCAGGGCGGTGCGCTCGGTGAAGGCCGCCTCGAGTTGGGCCGGGGTGATCTTGAAGCTCTGGTCCGCGCCAGCGTCAACGATGACGGGTACGCCACCGGCGAGGAGCGACATATCGGGATAGGAGACCCAGTAGGGGGCGGGGATGATGACCTCGTCGCCCGGGTCCAGGATGGCCTGGGCCAGATTGTAGAAGCTCTGCTTGCCGCCGCAGGAGACCAGGATCTCTTCGAGCTGGTAGTCGAAGCCATTCTCGCGCTTGAACTTCTCGACGATGGCCCGCCGCAGTTCGACGGTGCCTTCCACCGGGGTGTACTTGGTGAAGCCATCACGGATGGCCTTGATGGCCGCCTCTTTGATGTGGTCCGGGGTATCGAAGTCCGGCTCACCGGCACCCAGGCCGACGACATCCTTGCCCGCGGCGCGCAGGGCCTTGGCGCGGGCGGTGATGGCGAGGGTCGCCGAAGGCTTGACGGATTGTACGCGGGCGGAAAGTTTGCTGCTCATCGGTCCTGTTCTCGACTCTTTGCCGGTGGGGGAGGTTTAGCGCCCTGGCAATCGTGGGCGGGGCTCCCAATAATAGCGAAACGCGCCACCTCCGGCACGGGGATTCACCATCTTTAGGGCTTTACCCAGCGCCCTGCCTCGGAAACACGCCGCCCTCATGAGCAAGCTCCCCGACAAGCCCTTCGAACTGGTTTCGAAATTCAATCCCGCCGGCGATCAGCCGGAGGCCATCCGCCGCCTGGTGGCGGGGCTGCGGGATGGCGAGGCGGGACTGACCCTGCTGGGGGTCACGGGGTCGGGCAAGACCTTCACCGTCGCCAATGTCATTCAGGAACTCCAGCGCCCGGCCCTGGTGCTGGCGCCCAACAAGACCCTGGCGGCCCAGCTCTATGGCGAGATGCGCGACTTCTTTCCGCGCAACGCCGTGGAGTATTTCGTCTCCTACTACGACTATTACCAGCCGGAGGCCTATGTCCCCTCCTCGGATACCTATATCGAGAAGGACGCCTCCATCAACGAGCACATCGAGCAGATGCGCCTCTCGGCCACCAAGGCCATCCTGGAGCGGCCGGACGTCATCATCGTCGCCACCGTCTCCTCCATCTACGGCCTGGGGGACCCGGATGCCTACCTGCGCATGGTGCTGCACCTGAGCCGGGGCGACCGGGTGGACCAGCGCGCCCTCCTGCGCCGGCTAGCGGACCTGCAGTACAAGCGCAACGAGGTGGAACTGCACCGCGGCACCTTCCGGGTGCGGGGCGACGTCATCGACATTCACCCGGCGGAGTCGGACGAGGAGGCCCTGCGCGTCACCCTCTTCGATGAAGAGATCGAGTCCCTGGCGGTCTTCGACCCCCTCACCGGCGAGGTGCTGCGCAAGGTCGCCCGCTATACCGTCTTCCCTAAGACCCACTATGCCACGCCGCGGGAGACGGTCCTGGCGGCGGTGGACCAGATTAAGGTGGAACTCCGGGAGCGCCTGACCTGGCTGCGCGAACACGACAAGCTGGTGGAGGCCCAGCGCCTGGAGCAGCGCACCCTCTTCGACCTGGAGATGATGGTGGAGGTCGGCTACTGCTCCGGGGTCGAGAACTATTCCCGCTACCTGTCCGGGCGCGGGCCTGGCGAGCCACCGCCGACCCTCTACGACTATCTGCCGGACAACGCCCTCCTCATCATCGACGAGAGCCACGTCACCGTGCCCCAGCTCGGCGGCATGTACAAGGGCGACCGCTCGCGCAAGGAAAACCTGGTGGAGTACGGCTTCCGCCTGCCCTCGGCCCTGGATAACCGCCCCCTGCGCTTCGAGGAATTCCAGGAGCGCCAGCCCCAGACCATCTATGTCTCCGCCACCCCGCGCGACTACGAGATCCAGCACTCCGGGGCCATCGTCGAGCAGGTGGTGCGGCCCACGGGGCTGGTTGACCCGGATCTGGAGGTCCGACCCGCCCTGAGCCAGGTCGATAATCTCCTGTCGGAGATTCGGGCCCGGGTCAGCCACGACGAGCGGGTCCTGGTCACCACCCTCACCAAGCGCATGGCGGAGGATCTCACCGACTATATGAACGACCACGGCGTGCGGGTGCGCTATCTGCACTCGGACATCGACACCGTGGAGCGGGTGGAGATCATCCGCGACCTGCGCCTGGGGGAGTTCGATGTACTGGTGGGCATCAATCTGCTGCGCGAGGGCCTAGACATGCCCGAGGTGTCGCTGGTGGCCATTCTGGATGCCGACAAGGAGGGCTTCCTGCGTTCCGAGGGCTCGTTGATCCAGACCATTGGCCGCGCCGCCCGCCACGTCAACGGCAAGGCCATCCTCTACGCCGACCGCATCACCGGCTCCATGGAGCGGGCCATCGGCGAGACCGAACGCCGCCGCGCCAGGCAGACGGCCTTCAATCAAACCCACGGCATCACCCCCCAGACCATTCAGAAGTCCGTCGCCGACATCCTGGAGGGCTCCACCCCCGGCGGGCCCAGGTCGGCCCGGGAATACGCCAAGGTAGCGGAGGAGACGGCCGAGTACGCCAGCCTGACCCCGGCGCAGATGGCGCGCAAGATCAAGGGTCTGGAGAAGGAGATGTACGGCTACGCCAAGGACCTGGAGTTCGAGAAAGCGGCGGCGGTCCGCGACCGGCTCAAGGAACTGCAGATGAAGGGACTGGCGGCCTAATGGTCTTCATCCTGTTTATGTCGCCGAAGCCAGTAGCCCGCTGACCCGTCTCTCAAGCGCACCAACCTGATCCGCCAAGGCCAAACGATCCAGAGGTTCCAGATCGAACGGGGCCTCGTAACGGAACTGGACGCCGTAATCCGTCAGGTCTTCCAGTTCCCGGAAAGGTGCCACTGCCTGCGGATCGATGTCCTCGGCCAGATCGAACAGAATCCGCAAGTCATGGGTGCGTGGGAACGCAACCCCAGAAAGGCTGAGCCATGCCTTCAGGAGTTTTTCAACTGCTTGTTGACAATGAAAACCGAAAATCGAATCGGTGAATTGATGCGGATTGAGCATGTGGCGGATGGCTTGCAGGTCAGCCGTTGCCATGTCCAGCATCATCCGACCATGCTTAGGATCTTTCATACACTGTAAGCCCTTCGCGCAAGGAGCGCCCAATCACATGGTTCGACGATTGGCGCCAGGTGTCGAACTCGTCGCGGCTATAGAGAAGTACGTCGACGGGGAGTCGGAAGGGTCTTATTGCCTGGCGAATCCGCCTTAAGTCACCTTGGCGAGTGTGTTCTGGGGTAAAGGAATCCCGCGCTACTACAAGTAGATCCAGATCGGAATCGGGCCCGCTATCCCCGCGGGCACGGGAGCCGAACAAGACGATCCGCTCCGGCGCCACCGCCCCAACCGTGGCATCGATGATGTCGCGAGCGATCTTGTCCAAATCCGTCACGTTGGACTTAGCCTGGGGCATCGCCGACAGGGTCCACTCAGCCATAAACCACCCTCCTCTCATGCAACGCCGAGAATGCCAAGTCGATACAGAGGGAGTCCATAACACGGCAGTAAGTCCCTTTCTGTCAAGCTCTCGGTCTCTGCCGGATTATTGGACGATCTGCCCGAATTTGCCGCTGTTGTAGTCGTGCATCGCCTGGATGATCTCCTCCTGGCTGTTCATGACGAAGGGGCCGTGACCCACGATAGGGTCGTTGAGCGGCTCGCCGTTCAGCAGCAGCAGGATGGCATCCTCCGCGATTTCGAAGGCGAGCTGCGTACCCTCGCGCTCCATGACGGCCAGTTCGGCCGCGCGAACGGTATGCGCGCCCATCTGGATTGACCCATGCAGAACAAACAGGGCGGTGGTATGTCCGGCGGGCAGGTCGATCGCTAGCGCATGGCCGGCCTTGAGGCGCAGGTCCCAGACATTCATGGGGGTAAAGGTGCGTGCCGCCCCCCGCACATCGCCGTAGCGACCGGCGATGATCCGGGCCGTACCGGCCTCACCGGGCAGTTCAACACTGGGGATCTGGGCGGCAGTGAGGCCCTGATAGCCGGGTGCCGCCATCTTATCCTTGGCGGGCAGGTTGACCCAGAGCTGGACCATCTCGAAGGGCCCGCCCTGGCGGGCGAAGTCTTTGCTGTGGTATTCCTCGTGGATCAAGCCAGAGGCCGCCGTCATCCACTGGACGTCACCCGGGCCAATGGTGCCGCCGCCACCCGATGAATCCCGATGCGAGACCCCACCCGCATAGACCAGGGTCACCGTCTCGAAGCCCCGGTGGGGATGCTGACCGACGCCCCGGCGCTCGCTAGTCGGTGCGAAATCCGCCGGCCCGGCATAGTCCATCAGCAGGAAGGGCGACATTTCCTCGGCAATGTCGTTGTAGGAAAAAACGCTCTGGACGGGGAAACCATTACCGACCCAATGACGGCCGTTGCTGCGTTTGATAAAGGCGATTTCTTTCATGATGATGCTCCTCTTTTCGACCCCTCGGCGCCCATGGCCAAACCTCCCTCAGTAACTGGGTAATTCGACCGGGCGCAGGTCGAAGACCAGCACCTCGGCGTTCTCGCCTTTGCCGAAGCGGATCTCTTCGACGTTGCGCAGGCGGGCGCCGTCTCCCGCCATCAGGCGTTGGCCATTGACCGCCAGCGATCCGCGCGCCACCTGGATGTAGGCATAGCGGTTCTCCGGCAAGGTCAAGACCTGCTGTTCCTGGCCGTCGAACAGGCCGGCATAGACCCGGGCGTCCTGATAAACCGCCAGGGACCCCTCGGCACCCTCCGGGGAGATGATGAGGCGCAGCTTGCCCCGCTTTTCCGCTTCCTCGAACCGCTGCTGCTGGTAACGCGGGGTGATGCCTTTGCGGTTCGGGATGATCCAGATTTGCAGAAAATGCACCAACTCCTGGCGCGAGGCATTGAATTCGCTATGGCGGATGCCCGAGCCGGCGCTCATCATCTGCACATCGCCGGGGCGGATGACCGAGCCCGTACCCATCGAGTCCTTGTGCTCCAGTGCCCCCTCCAGGACATAGGTGAAGATTTCCATATCGCGGTGGCCATGCGTGTCGAAGCCCCGGCCCGGCTGGACGCGGTCATCGTTGATCACCAGCAGGTCCGAGAAGCCGCCCTGTTCCGGATCGTAGTAGCTGCCGAAGGAAAAGCTGTGCCGGGAATGCAACCAACCCAGCTTGGCGAGACCCCGGTCGGCGGCAGGTCTGAGTTCGAGCATGTCAAATTCCTCGCTGTAAGCCGGGGCGACGGGGCACTCGACAGGGAGTGCCCGTCACCGGGTTGGTCCTGGCCTTAGCCCTTGATTGCCTCGATGGCGACCGTGATAGTCACTTCATCGCCGACGTTAGGGACGTGCTTGCCAGCATTGAATTCACTGCGCTTGATGAGAGTGCTGGCGTTGGCGCCGACGGCGTCCTTCTTCAGCATGGGGTGCGTCATGGTGGTGAAGTGGTTCACCTTCAGGGTCACCGGCTTGGTGACGCCCTTGATGGTCAGGTCGCCCTCGATGGTCTTGGGCTTGTCACCCTCGAAGACCACTTTCGTGGACTTGAAGGTGGCGGTCGGGTACTTGGCGGTGTCCAGAAAGTCCTCGCCCTGGATATGCTCGTTGAAGGTGGCATAGCCGGTATCCACCGAGCGGGTGTCGATGGTGATATCCACGGCCCCGGTCTTGGCCTTCTGGTCAAGCATCACCGTGCCCGTGGTCTTATTGAACTGGCTGACCTGGGTGGAGAGGCCTAAGTGGCTGTAGGAGAAGCTCGGGAAGGTGTGGGAGCCGTCCACCTGATAGGTCTCTGGCGCGGCCAGGGCGGAGGCCGAGGTAGCGGCAAGGATGACGGCGGCGGAAAGTTGGCTGAGTTTGTTCATGGGTAATCTCCGATTGTGGTTCAGGGGGTGGTTGAGCGAAGGGATGGGATTAGTGGCCCGGTGTGACAGCGAGTTGAAACCCGACATCGACCTCGTTGGCGACGATGTCAAAGGCGGACCAGGGTCCTTCGCCGATCGCGAAGTCCCCCCGGCGCAGGGTGAAGCTACCGGCGAAGACCCCGGCGTTGCCCTGGGCCGTGAAGGTGACGGGCACCAGGATCTCCCGGGTCTGGCCCTTGATGGTCAAGTGGCCGGCAATCTCATAGCGGTTATCGCCGACGGCCTTGACGCTAGTCGATGCGAAGCGGGCGGTCGGAAAGGCCGGGGTGTTGAACCAGGTCTTGGTCGCCACCTCTTCATCGGCTTCCGGGGTGCCGGTATCGATGCTGGCCAGGTCAACCTCGATCACGGCCTGGGCGCTGGCCGGCTGGGCCGGATCAAAGTGCACCTGGCCGTTAAAAGTCTTGAAACCGCCTTCCATGCCGACCCCCATCTGGGAGTAACCAAAAGTGATGCGGCTCTGGTCGGCCTGGACCTGAGTGAATTCAACGGCCTGGGCGGCGGGTGCCACCAGGGCGTTCAGGACAAGAAAGAGGGCAAGGCGTGACATCTTCATTTCTCCGAGACTTTGGTTAGGGTTCAGGCCTTGCCGAACTTCGGCAACATGCGCAGGAGGACGTCGTCCCTGTCGATGAAGTGGTGCTTCAGGCTGGCACCGACATGGGCGACCAGCAGGGCCACCAGCAGCAGGTTCAGACTCATATGCAGCGTTGCCAGCAGATCCCCCAGGGCCTTGTCCTTGGCGAGCAGATTCGGCAGTGGCAAGACCCCGAACCACACCGTCTGGAAGCCCTTGGCCGAACTCATCAGCCAGCCCGAGAGCGGAATGGCCAGCATCAACACATAGAGCAAGAGGTGGGTGGCCTGGGCGGCCCACTGCTGCCACCTGGGCATTCCCGCTGGCAGGGCCGGCGGCTGGTGGGTGACCCGCCAGGCCAGGCGCACGATCACCAAGAGGAAGACGGTAACGCCCGCCCATTTGTGCCAGGCGTAGAGTTGCAGCTTCTGTGGCGACAGGGGCAGGTCGTGCATGTAAAAGCCCAGTCCCAGCAGACCCAGCATCAGGAGGGCGATCAGCCAGTGCAGGCCCTTGGCGGTACCGGTGTAGTGGTGATTCATGAGCGTCTTCCTCTTGGCGGCCTCTGCCGCGACTGTCGGCGATGGGGGTACTGTACCCGCCCCGAGGAGTGCGAAATAGCCGGCAACAAGCAATTCTGTATTGCTAAAACAGCAACAATCCCCTGGCAAGGTCATGCCTGGAAGGCGAGCGGACGACCCAATAATGACCGGCATCGGGTCACGCAGCGGGCCGGTGATGACCGCAAGACCCCATCAACTTCAAGTCACAACCCCTCCTCGCGGGCCTGTAGCGAGCGTTCACCCCTGGACGAGATGGCCTGCCAGGAAAAACCAATCCTTGATCCAGATGATCATGCAGGGAAATTTAACCCTGGGTGGAGCGATGACTGCGGATTATCATGGCATCCATCCTATGAATCATGAAGCAGCCCCCTCGGCGTCCTGCCTCCTCCAAGCCTGATCACAGCCTTCTGCTCCCGTATGCTCACTTGTAAAACGGCTGGCACCCGAGCGGACAGCCGCAAGGCTAAGGGCTTACGGTCCGCTCCTGGCCACTAGCGAGGACCAGCGATATCTCGTCGTTGGCGCGTCCGCTCTTGCACACCGACATCAAGCATAGACGGGGGAATAATCGCCTCGGTAAGAGGTGGCGAACCCCGCAATCACTGGCGCCCGACTTGCCCGGCGGGAACATCCGTTCCGCGGTCAGGGGTTGCCAGAAGACGCTGACGGACCGGCCCTAGCGGCGGTTCCCGGAGGCGACCCCAAAGGCGTCGGAACCTTAACAACCGGCGTCGACCATTGGTTGAGTGGAGGTTGGAATGGATCGAGAGACATACCGCGGTGTCGTCAAGCCGCCAACGAGGGGGGGGGGTGGCTATCGCCGCCGGGTTCACGCTGCTGCTCGCCGCCGGCGGGCTCCAGGCGGCGGCCACCTGTTCTATCAGCACGACGCCGAACCCGCCGACGATCAATGTCGGCCAGAGCCTCGCCTTCACCGGCTCGGTGACGGGCAAGTCCCCGCTGACCTACACATGGGCGTTTGCGGGCGGCACGCCGGCCAGCGCCACCTCCAAGTCGGTGACGGTGAGCTACGCGAGCGCCGGCAGCTTCGCGGCGACCCTGAGTGGCAAGAACGGCCGCAACGAGACCTGTACCGCCAACATGACCGTGCAGGTCAATGCGGTGGGCAATAGCCCGCCGGTGGCTCAGAACGACCAGTACAACACCCAGCAGAATACCCGCTGACGGTGGCTGCCCCGGGCGTCCTCGGCAACGACAACGACCCGAACGGCAATACCATCACCGCGGTCCTGGGGACGGGTCCGGGGCACGCCGCCCCCGGCGGCTTTACGCTGAACCCCAACGGATCGTTTAACTACACGCCGGCCAACGACTTCAATGGCTCGGACAGCTTCACCTATCTGGCCCAGGACAGCCTGGAGGCCACCTCCAACCTGGCGACCGTGACCATCGGCATCGCTGCCGCCGCCCAGGTCTCCATCAATTCCACCAGCGCCGATGGCGCCCTGCCGACGACCCCAGTGCCCGAGCAGACACCGGTATCGAACGCCAACTTCACCTTGTTGGCCATCAACGACCTGGGTATGCACTGCGGTGACCAGGACACCCGCATCTCCAGCATCCTACCGCCCTTCAATGTGCTGCACGCCCAAGTGGTCCAGCGGGGCCGCACCGGACTGCCACGCGTCATGGGCGAGGGTGAAGTGACCCTTTCCTATTCGGCCGCCTCGAACCCGAATGACCCCGCCATCGCCAAGGTCGCCAGCGGCCAGGCCCTGTCCTCGGTGGTCAACGGCGATGTCTATAAGACGAACTTCTGGAACGTGGCCTTCCAGGCCTACGATCCTTTCTACCCGCCCGCGATCCTCTGTGATCCCAAGAACCCAGCACAACAGAACTGTTTTGATGTGACCGTCGACAACGGCCTCCCGGTACCCGATGTGGAGCGTCTCTACCTGGGCGACGGCCAGTTACACGCCACCCAACAGGCGATGCCAGGGCTGAACAACCCCTACACTCTGAACGAAGCTCAGGTGTTCCAGGAACACTTCACGGACTTCCCCTTCTTCATCAACTCCCCACGGATACCCTGGGTAACCGGGACGGCATCCGCCTGCTGACGGCCTACCTGGCCGGCGATGCCAAGGCCACGCCCATCGTGCCCAATAATAAGGCCTTTGCAGAGAATGTGGTGGCCGAGGGCGGCGCCGCGGACGGCAACCCGAAACTCTACCGGGTCAGCACTGGCCACGGCGGGCTCTTCTGCGAGGCCTGCCACGGCAGCACCCACGCGGAGTGGCCGAGCGCCAACCCGAATGCCAATGACAATCTCCCGGCCAAGGATCTCCAGGGGCACTCGGGCTACATTGCCGAATGCCAGGTCTGCCATGAACCCACGGATGCCTCCTTGCCCCTCGGCAACAACGGTCCCCACGGCATGCATGCGATCGTGGATCTGGTGCCCGCCGCCGGCACCGGCTTCCTGCCCGACGACCGCTGGAACATCCAGCACCGCAACTACCGCTCCCAGGGGCCGGGCTGCGAGTCCTGCCACGGCACCAACCTGACGGGCACCGTGCTGTCGCGCACCGCCGATGACCGTACCGTGCGCTGCAAGACCACCCAAGGCAGTCTGCCGGAGTGTAAAGCGGGTCAGACGACGGCGGTCATCCCGAAGGGCACCCCCGTGGGTTGCGGCATGTGTCACCGTCAGAAATGAGCGTCTAAGCCACGCAACAAGCTGCCAGGGACGGCAGCCGATGGACCAACCTTTAGGCGGCACCTGTGCCGCCTTTTTTTTCGCCCGGATCAGCACTCTCCATGACCCGAACAGGGACTAGCGGCTGGTCATGGATCGGTTAAATCGGATCTGAACACACCCCGAACTTCCGACCGAGCACCCAATAGCTCAGAATCAGCCCTTTGCTATTGCAGAAAGGGCAACCATGAACCGTCTCGACGCCATGACCACCTTTGTGCGAGTCGCGGAATTGGGCAGTTTCGCGGCCGCCGCCAGCCGGCTGGGGGTGGCGCGTTCCGTGATCACGCGCCAGATCGCCGCCCTGGAGGAGCATCTGGGCATCAAGCTGATGGTGCGCACGACGCGGCGCCTGACCCTGACGGCGGGCGGGGCCGCCTACCTGGAGAAGTGCCGGGAGATCCTCGACCTGGTCGAATCGGCCGAGGCGGACGTGATGGCGGACAGCCTGACACCGCGCGGCCACTTGCGCATCGGCGTGCCCCTGAGCTTTGGGCTGAAGAAGCTGGTGCCGTTACTGCTGGAATTTTCCCAGACCTATCCGGCCATCACCCTGGCGACGGATTTCACCGACAGCCAACAGAATCTGGTGGAGGAAGGCAAGGACCTGCTGGTGCGCATCACCGCTCGCCTCGAGCCGGGCGACATCGCCCGCAAGCTGGGGGCTTCCCGGCTCCAGGTCATCGCTACCCCGGCCTATCTGGCCCACCATGGCCAGCCACGGCATCCCGCCGAACTCGCTGGCCATGCCCTGATCGGCTACACCCACCGGGGAGCCGTGCAGCCCTGGGTCTTCCGGGTCAAGGGCGAGGTGGAAACCTTCTACCTGCCCTTCAAGCTTCAGGCCAACAACGGCGAGGCCCTCGCCGAGGCGGCGGTGCGAGACCTGGGGATCACCATGGTCCCGGACTTCGTCGCAGAGGACTATCTACGGAACCGCGGCATGGTGACCCTGCTCGAAGACTTCGCGCCGCCCGATCTGGGCATCTATGCCCTGCTGCCAAGCAATCGCTACATGCCCCACCGGGTGCGGGCCTTGATCGAGTTTCTTGCGGGGCGGATGAGGTGTCCTGGCTAATGCGGCGCGGTGGCTGTCAGTCGAGCGCAAAAATATGCTCGCCGGCTTGGCGGGCAATCATTTTCCTGACAATTGACAGGTCGGAATGGCAAACGCCGCCATAAAGGATCTCGATTTGACATCGTCTGGACCCGGTTGCCGACGCTCAATCTCCAGGGGAGCCAGGGGAACGTCAGCGCTTTACGCACCAAATGCTTTAACAGTATTCATATAAGGAAAACGCCATAAAGTTAAATGGTTAATTCTCTTTAGGCCAGGATGGAATCTTCCAGTCCATTGCCAGCGCCAAGAGCCTTAATCCGGTCGAGGTTCCCGCGCCTGCCAGGAGGGAGAACCAGTATGCCGCGCCGGCGGAATCCAGACCCACCAGTACCCAGCAACCGAGGAAGGCGCAGAGAGCATAAGGCCGGTGATCGTGAAAGACCACTGGGATTTCGTTACACAGAACATCGCGCAGCACGCCGCCAAACACCCCCGTCACCACACCTAACAACACCACAACGATAATGGGCATCTCGGCGGCCAGCGCAAATGCCGCGCCCGAGGCGGCAAAAAGTCCGAGTCCTATGGCATCCGTAGCCTGCATGAGGCGGTCGGCCCAACGATGACGCATTAAACCAAGTAAGGGCGGCCCAGCCAGGGTCAGTCCCAAGACCAGCCAGACATATTCCTGATGCTGCACCCAGGAGAGGGGGCGGCGATCCAGCAACAGATCCCGCAGGGTCCCGCCGCCGAAGGCAGTCACGAAGGCTACCGTGAAGACCCCGACAACATCCATCCGCTTGCGAACAGCCTCGATCAAGCCGGAGACGGCAAAGGCACAGATGGCGGCAATTTCGATGATGGCTAGCACGGTTTTAAGCCTAGGTGATTGGGTAAGATATAATTGTTTAAGGCGTCCAACCCCGCTTGCCGTGGTCGTGCAGTTGCAGGTGGCCCCAGCAATAGTAGCGTGACACCAGGCTGTTGACGTCGGAACAAAACTGACTAACTTCTAGGGATAATGCTGGGAAACTTCAGTCGCATGGCAACGTATCATCCGTGACTATGCCCTTGTGTTTCACAAAATCCCATCAACCGCTTCAGCGAGGAGATTTCATGGCTTCCATAAAACTACTCGGCATTGCTGGCAGCCTGCGTCAGGCATCGACCAACCGGGGTCTGCTGCGTGCGGCACAGGCGAATCTGCCGGCCGAGGCCATCCTGGAAATTGCCGACCTGACCGATATTCCTTTTTATAACCAGGACATCGCCGCAAAACCCGCAGCCGTCAGCCATGTGCTGGCCCAGATCGGAGCAGCCGATGCTTTGGTGCTGGCTAGCACCGAATACAACTACTCACTGGCACCTGCTTTGAAGAATATCCTGGACTGGGCCTCGCGCAAACCCGACAACGCCCTTCTGGCCGGCAAGCCGGTGGCTATCATGGGCGCCGGTGGCGGCATGGGCACCTCGCGGGCTCAATATCACCTGCGTCAGGTCTGCGTCTTTCTTGACCTACGTCCCCTGAACAAGCCGGAAGTGTTCGCCAACGCCTTTGCGGGCGGGTTTGATGCCGATGGCAACTTGATCGACGAAAAACTCACCAAGCTGATCGGTGAGCAGATGCAGATGCTGGTCACCGAGGTCGTCGCGGCGCGGCGCTGATCGGGATGGGCGGAGGTAGGTCAGGCCCGGCCGCGCTGGAGCCTGATCTCGATCGGCGCATCCGTCGTCGGATGAATATGATATTTATCGAAGTGAATCAAAATCTTAGCCTCGGTCAGCGCCTCCCTCGACGACGAAGGGGACTACCGTCTCGACACCCTCGATGTCCACGGCCTCGCCCTCTGGCTCGCCGTCCTCCCCGTAGGCGACTGCCCAGGATACCGCTTCGGGCTGGAAGCTCACTTACAGACCGAGAAACTCCTCGCAGGTCATTTTGGCGTTCAGCTTGTGGGACGACGGATGCTGGCTCACGGCCTTGTCCGCGGCGCCCGCCGCATGCCTATAGTGTATCGCGATGATCCAGCGGGCCAGCGGCTTCCCGGTCAGTTGGCTCTGATGTAACTCCAGCAACAGTGCTCCTGCGGCCGGCGGTCCATAGCACCAACATCGCCGCCAGTGGAGGCAACAAGCGCGTCAGCACCGGCTCGGCTTGGGCGCGGTGGCGATGGGGTGGGTGGGGCGTCGACGCGGCCCCGAGGCAGCGTTTTTTGCTCGGGCTTATGGTGAAATCGGCAGTGATCGGGTCTTGACGTCAGCACACGCAACGAAAATGCCGTACTGTAAGTACCCGTGAATCAAGAATCTCCGCAGAATTCGGAGAAAATTCGTGCTTGCCGCCAATCGCTGCGACCGTGCAGCCTCCCCGGGCGGTGGGCGGGAATCGGGGCTGCGCGGCGACTATAAGCCGATCATTTCCGCATGGAGTCCGCGCCCTCGGAACGAGTCGACGATTGTACTCGGTTTGATGGCCGTCGCGTCGAAGTCCACGATCATGAGGTGGCGCGTCCGTTCGTGTACGCAGGCGCTCAAAATCCCGTCGATGCCTGCAATTTCGCGCTCCAAATAGTGGATGTTGTGGTCGTCCAGATCTTCATCGATATGGATCACGATGTCGCCGTTATACATGGTTGTCTGCTCCTCCGGCTGTGATGGACTGAACTAGCGTAGCGGACGGCCGACTGCGTTATCTCTGCCCAAGGCACCAGGATGCTCCATTTTCCGGGGCCGATACTTATGTTGACGACAGATGCTTGCATTACATTGTCCAGCAACGACCAACCGCTCGCTTTTTATATAGTCCAAGGGACAGGAACTTCAAGGGATAGGAACTTCAACCGCGCGACGGTCGGATGGATGGGTGGGTGGGTGGGGGGGGCCAGAACAGGGCGCTGCCGGGCTTGATGAATAACTCGCGGCCCGAGGACGTCAATCCACCCCCCCGAACGCCAGGGTGCGCTAAAATGCCTCCATGTTGACCTATCCCGATATCGACCCCGTCGCCCTGGCCCTGGGCCCCCTCAAGATCCACTGGTACGGCCTCATGTACCTGATCGGCTTTGGCGCCTTTTGGGCCCTGGGCCGGTACCGCGCCCGGCGGCCGGATGCGGGCTGGACCGCGCCGATGGTGGACGACCTGCTCTTTTATGGCGTGATCGGCGTCATCGTCGGTGGCCGCCTGGGCTACATGCTCTTTTATGGCTTCGACCAGATTCTCGCCAATCCCCTCAATCTGTTGAAGGTCTGGCAGGGCGGCATGTCCTTTCATGGCGGTCTCATCGGCGTCCTGATCGCCATGACGCTCTTTGGCAACCGGCGCGGACTCGGCATCTTTCAGGTCACGGACTTCATCGCCCCCCTGGTGCCCCTGGGCCTGCTGGCCGGGCGCATCGGCAACTTCATCAATGGCGAACTCTGGGGCCGGGCCACGGAGGCCGCCTGGGGTCTGCGCCTGCCCTGCTCCCGCTTTCCGGAGCAGTGCCGCGACCTGCCCCTCGGCACCGAATGGAGCCTGGCCCTGCACCCCTCCCAACTCTACGAGGCGGCCCTGGAGGGTCTGGCGCTCTTCCTCATCCTATGGATCTTTTCCAGCCGCCCGCGCCCGACCATGGCCGTGTCGGGTCTCTTTCTCCTGTGCTACGGCATCTTCCGCAGCTCGGTGGAACTGGTGCGGGTGCCGGACAGTCAGATTGGCTACCTGGCCTTCGACTGGCTCACCATGGGCCAGCTCCTGAGCCTGCCCATGATACTGGCGGGTATCCTCCTGCTTGTCCTCGCCTATCGGCGCCCGGTTTTGGCTTGACTCGCCCTGGCACCGCCAATCGGTCTCTCTCGTGACCGGGGGAGGTTGCGAGAGGACTCCAACCTCTTGACGCCGGAGACCGCTCGTCGTTTACTTTAAGTATTGTGATGAACTGACTGAGTCGAGAAGCGGCATGACCCATAATCCCTTGTTTAGCCTACCATCCTCCGCGAGAGGATTCGCCAGGGCTAGCGCCCTGGTCGGCGCGGCCCTATGCCTGACGACCTGGCTGGCGGGCTGTTCCACAACCAAGGACACCGAGCCGGCCAAGTTGACGACCGCCGACGAGGTAGTGGTGGACAAGTCGGAGCGCCGCTTGAAGTTGATGAAAGGCGGACAGGTGATGAAGGAATACCGCGTCGCCTTGGGCAAGGACCCGGTGGGCCCCAAATTCCGCGAGGGTGACCAGCGCACACCGGAAGGGGAGTATGTCCTCGACTGGCGCAACCATAGAAGCAGCTACTACAAGGCCCTGCACGTCTCCTACCCGAACCTTGATGATCGTCTACGCGCCGAGGAGGCCGGTTACAAGCCGGGGGGCATGATCATGATCCACGGCAAGCCCAACTACATTCACTCCTCGACGGTGCTCGCCGAATATGACCGCCTCGATTGGACCAATGGCTGTATCGCCGTCAATAACAAGGAGATGGACGAGATCTGGCAGGCCGTCCGGGATGGCACCCGCATCCGCATCGTCCCCTAGGACCTCCAGCCGGCCCACCCGCCGGCTGTCACCCCCCTTACAAGGCCAGGTCGATGCCGCTGACCAGGAGACCCGGTAGCAGGGCACTCGCCGAGGAGCGACCCTCGTAGGTCTCGGGGGAGACCAGCAATTCCCGCTCTCGCGTCAGCCCTTCGAGGCGATCACCCAGCAGATGATAGAGGGAATCGTCGAAGCGCATCGCCGTGACGGGGGCGACGGCCTCGCCGTTTTCCACCCAGAAGGTCGCAAAGCGGGTCATGCCCGTGATGCGGCAGTCGTTGCGATCGGCATAGTTGAGGTACCAGAGGTTACCGATCGCCAACCCGGTGTCCAGGCGACGGGGTATTGCGACGGTGGGAATATCGCCTGGGTCCAGGGCCAGGGACTCCGGGCCCTCCCCGGCGGCATTGACGGCCTGGCCATATTCCTTGGCGCTGCGGCTGTCCACCAGGCAATCCTGGTAGCGACCGCCAGCAATGAGGGTCACGGCCTCGGGCTTGACGAAACCTTCACCGGTGAAGCGCGTGGCCAGCCCCCGGGCATGTTCCTCGCGCAGGGTGACCCGGGGGTCCAGGTGGCGTTCGCCCCGCGCCAGGCGGAGCAGCGGCGTCTGGGCGGTCTTGTGGTCCTTGAGGCCAAAACCACCCCAGGCCAGGAGGTCGAACAGTTCCGCCACCGCCGCTGGGGCCAGATAGGCGCGATAGCGACCCGGCGGGATGGCGCGGGCGGGGCGGGCCAGGATCTCCAGGTCCCGGCGCACCCCCGCCAGCTTGGCGGCCAGGGCCTGGGGGTCCCAGACGACACCGCTCAGATTGGCCTTGACCGCCTTGTCGCCCTCCAGGTAACAGCTAAAGTCCAGATTAAAGCTGCGGCTGGCGTGCCAGTGACGGTGGCCCAGGGAACTGGCGAAGCCCGCGCTCAACTCCCCGCTGGCCCAGATGCCGACCAGGTCCAGCCCCTCCGCGGCAGAGTGCAGATCGGCGATGGCCCCGGCGGCCCCCTCCCCATCCCCAGCGGCACCGCCCCTGTTCAGGACCTGGTGGCTCGCGGAGGGCTCGGTCGCATAGTTGAGATAGGGATCCTCGGGCACATGGGGCAGGCGTTCCCGCAGGCGCTCCACAAGGCCCCGAGCCCGGGCCAGGTCCTCCTCCGGATCGCCGCTCAGATCGCAGCTGGCCTGGGCCTGGCGCCGACCCTCGATCAGATCCAGGCTCAAACGCCAGGCGCGCAGCCCGCCGGCCTGACGCACCCGGTTGCCGGTGAGGCGCACGAAGTCAGAATCCTCGCCGTCCAGGTTACACAGCAAGACCTCGCCGCCCCGCAAGGATTGTGTCAGGCGGTCGGTGAGCTCGAAAAAGGCCGTGTCCCTCATTCCCCGCCTCCGAAAACCGCGACATGCCGAAAGAGGGCGGGCGGCGAGGCGTGGCCCACCTGGACCGCCTGATTGGGCTCGCCCTTGCCGCAGGTATAGACGCCCCGCACCTCCCGGCTGGCGGCGGCGCCGACGCCGGCCAAGGAGCGCCAGAAGCTGGCGGAGATACCGCGATAACCCGGATTCCGCACCAGGCCGCCGAGCTCCCCGTCCTCGATCAGACGCCCCAGCTCGCAGCCAAACTGGAACTTGTTGCGGCTGTCGTCGATGGACCAGGAGCGGTTGGTGTCCATGAGGACGCCTCTTTCGACCTTGCCAATGAGGCTGGCCAGACTGTCCTGGCCGGGCTCCAGGTTGAGATTGGCCATGCGATCGATGGGCGGCCGGTCCCAGGCGCTGGCGCGGGCGTTGGCGACGCCGGGCAGGCCGGAGCGGGCCTGGGACAGGCGGCTACCCAGCGGCCGTTCCAGGATACCGGCGCGGATCAGGACCTGGCGCTCCGCCAGGGTGCCCTCGTCATCGGCGACGGCGCTGGCGAGTTCGCCGGGCACGCTGGGATCAAAGGTGACGTTGAGCAGCTCGGAGCCGTAGCGGTAGGACCCGAACATGTCCTGAGTGACAAAACTGGTGCCAGCGTAATTGCGCTCATCGCCCAGGATGCGATCCAACTCCAGGGGGTGGCCGATGCTCTCGTGGATCTGCAGGACCATCTGGCTCGGCATCAGGACGAGGTCGCGGACGCCCACGGGGCACTCCGGGGCCGCCAGCAAGGCGATGGCCTCCTCGGCGACCCGCTGGGCATCCGCGCGAAAACCTACCCGGGCCAGGCGTTCGAGCCCGCCCTGACCGCCCCAGTCGGCACCGCCGCCGTGACGGCTCTGGGTCTGGCTCCCCGCGTTGGCCACCGCCGCCAGGCCGGAGGAGACCTGATCAAAAACCTGCCGAATCTCGCCGCCAGCGCTGGTGACCAGCAACTGCTGGACCCGCCGCCGGCCCAGCCAGGCGGTGCTGTCAACGATACGGGCGTCGATCTCCAGGGCCGCGCAGGCCTCCCGCAGCAGATCGAGCTTGTCCGCCAGGCTCATGGACTCCCAGGGCTCGGCAACGGGGCTGGCGTACTCCGCCCGCAGGCTGGAACGGGGGTAGAGCCCGCCATCAAAGAGCCCCAGTCGGGCGTGCAGCTCCGCCGAGCCGGCCGCCCGTTCCCAGGCGGCGGCCAGGCCGGCGGCGCTGAGATCGGAGGTGGCGCCATAGCCGATACCAGCCCCCCGCGCCAGGGTCAGGAAGACACCGAGGCTGGAGCCCAGGACGCTGGGCTCGGTGACCCCCTGGCGCACCGCCAGTTCGTCCGTTTCCTCGCTCACCAGCCGCGCGGACCAGTAGTCCGCGGCCGGGGCGGAGCGGCGGCAACGGTCGGCGAGGGCGATCAGGTGCTCCATGCCCCTAGTCCCCCGCCAGGGTCATCTCGCGGATCAGCCAGGAACCGGTGCGGGTGCTGCCGGGGAAGTCGCAGTCGTTACCCACCGCCACCAGGCCCAGGAACATCTCCTTGAGGTTGCCCGCGATGGTGATCTCCTCCACCGGGAACTGGATCTCGCCGCCCTCGACCCAGAAGCCGGCGGCCCCCCGGGAATAGTCGCCGGTGACGGGATTGGTGCCGTGGCCCAGGAGTTCCGTGACAAAGAGACCGGTGCCCATCTCCCTCAGCAGACCGGCGCGATCCAGGGGGCCGGGCTCGATGTGGAGATTGTGGACGCCCCCGGCATTGGCGGTGGTGGCCAGGCCCAGGCGCCGGGCCGAGTAGGCGTCGAGCAGATAGGTGCGCAGGATGCCTTCGCTGACCAGATCCTTGGCGCGGGTCGCGACCCCATCGCCATCGAAAGGGGCGCTGCCGAGGCCCCGGCGCAGGTGGGGCCGCTCGTGGATGCGCACGAAGTCCGGAAAGATGCGGGTGTCGATACGATCGAGGAGGAAGCTGGAGCGGCGATAGAGGCTGGAGCCGCTGATGGCCCCGGTGAGGGATCTCAACAGGCCAGCGGCGGTCAGGGGGCTGAAGAGGACCGGCACCTTGCGGGTGGCAATCTGGCGCGCCCCGAGACGAGCCAGGGTGCGCTCGCCGGCCCGGCGACCAACCGCCTGGGGCGATTCCAGATCGGCGGCGGCGCGGGCCGTGGTCCACCAGTAGTCCCGCTGCATGCTCTCCCCCTCCTGGGCCACCACGGCACAGCTCAGGCCGTGGCGGGTGCTGGGATAGCCGGCGACGAAACCATGGCTGTTGCCGTAGACATGGAGACCGGCCTGGGTGGAGACGCTGGCGCCCTCGGAGTTGACGATGCGGGGGTCGCAGCCGCGGGCGGCATCCTCGCAGGCGATGGCGAGCTGGATGGCCGCGTCCGGTTCCAGAGACCAGGGGTGATAGAGGTCCAGTTCCGGCAGGTCGCGGGCCATGAGGTCGGCGGCGGCGAGGCCGGCATAGGCATCTTCCTGAGTCCGGCTGGCGATGGCGCAGGCGGCGCTGACAGCATCGCGCACGGCCTCGGGACTGAGGTCGGAGGTGCTGGAGGAGCCCTTGCGCTGGCCAAAATAAACAGTGATACCAAGGCCGTTGTCACGGGTATGCTCCACCGTCTCCACCTCGCCCAGGCGGACACTGATCTCCAGGCCGGCCTCGGAACTGGCGGCGGCCTCGGCGGCGCTGGCGCCCTGGCGGGTGGCCTCCGCCAGCAGGTCGCGCACGATGCGCTCCAACCGGTCGCGGCGCGCGGCGATATCGTTGGGGTCGGTCTGGGTCATGTCGGGAATTTCCATCATATCAACCGTTAGTTCCGCCCACGGTCAGGCCATCGACACGCAGGGTGGGCTGGCCCACGCCCACGGGGACGGACTGGCCCTCCTTGCCGCAGGTGCCGACGCCTTGGTCCAGGGCCAGGTCGTTGCCGATCATGCTGACGCGGGTGAGGACGTCCGGGCCGTTACCGATGAGGGTGGCGCCCTTGACGGGGCGGCCGACGCGACCCTTTTCGATCAGGTAGGCCTCGCTGGCGGAGAAGACGAACTTGCCGGAGGTGATATCGACCTGGCCGCCACCGAAGTTGACGGCGTAGAGGCCTTTGTCCACCGAGGCGATGATCTCCGCCGGGTCGCGATCCCCCGCCAGCATGTAGGTGTTGGTCATGCGCGGCATGGGCAGGTGGGCGTAGGACTCGCGGCGGCCGTTGCCCGTGCTGGCGACGCCCATGAGGCGGGCGTTGAGCCGGTCCTGGAGATAGCCGCGCAGGATGCCGTCCTCGATGAGGACCGTGTTCTGGGTCGGGGTGCCCTCGTCGTCGAGGTTGAGAGAGCCCCGGCGGCCGGCCAGGGTGCCATCATCGACGACGGTGACGCCCGGGGCGGCGACGCGTTCGCCGATGCGCCCGGCAAAGGCGGAGGTGCCCTTGCGATTGAAGTCACCCTCCAGGCCATGGCCAATGGCCTCGTGGAGCAGTATCCCGGGCCAGCCCGGGCCCAGGACCACGGTCATGTTGCCGGCGGGGGCGGCGTCGGCGTCCAGATTGATCAGGGCCTGATGGACGGCCTCCCGGGCATAGCCCAGGGCGCGGTCCTCGGCCAGGAAGTAGCCCAGGTCGGCCCGGGCGCCACCGCCGCTGGCACCCTGCTCGCGGCGATCGCCGTCCTCAACGATGACACTGACGTTGAGCCGCACCAGGGGCCGGAGGTCGGCGCTCAAGCGGCCGTCGTCGCTGGCGATCAAGACCAGGTCGCGCACCGCCACCAGACTGGCGATGACCTGGCGCACCCGCGGGTCCAGGCGCCGCGCTTCTTCATCGACCCGGTGGAGCAAGGCGACCTTGTCCTCGTCCGAGAGGCTACCGAGGGGATCGATGGGCTCGTAGAGGCGCCGACCCTGCCCCTGGCCCGCCAACTTGACCCGGCCTTCGCCGCCGCTACGGGCGATGGCGCGCGCCGCCTTGGCGGCTTGCAGCAGGGTCTCGAACTGGACCTCGTCGGCATAAGCAAAGCCGGTCTTCTCGCCGCTCTGGGCGCGCAGACCGGCGCCCCGCTCGATATTGAAGTTGCCATCCTTGATGATGCCATCCTCCAGCATCCAGGATTGCAGCCGACTGTATTGAAAGTAAATATCCGCGGCGTCGATGGCGGTAGTCTTGAGCTGGCCGAGGAGCTGCTCAATGTGTCCCGTATCGAGACCCGCCGGGCTCAGGATCTGGTCGCGGGCAATGGCGATGGCGTCGGTCATAGGTTTAGTGTGAGGACCTGGGCAAGGCCGCCCGGGGGCGGCTGATCGTGAAGGGGGCCGGGTGTCGTCCGAGACCGGACTTGGAGGGAGATGTGGCGAAATTCAAGCCTAGACGCGGCAGGTCAGGCGGCGGTGCTGGATGGCGGGGAAGTTACGCCGCACCGAGCCCAGAAATTCCACGTCGAGGGGGCAGCAGACATGGCCGGAACCCCGTGGCACCTGGGCCAGGACGTTCCCCCAGGGGTCTACCACCATGCTGTGGCCGTGGGTCTCGCGCCCGTTCCGGTGATAGCCGCCCTGGGCCGCCGCGACCACATGGCAGAGATTTTCGATGGCCCGCGCCCGCACCAGCACCTCCCAATGGGCCTTGCCGGTGATGGCGGTGAAGCAGGCCGGCAGGGCCATGATCTCCATGCCCGCGTCGAGCATCTCCCGGTACAGCTCGGGAAACCGCAGGTCGTAGCAGACCGACAGCCCGAGCCGGCCGAAGGGGGTATCCAGGACGACCGGGGTGTTGCCGGGCTCGATAGTGGCGGATTCCTCGTAGTGCTCCCCCGTTTCCGGCAGCTTGACGTCGAAGAGGTGGATCTTGTCGTAACGGGCCACCCGCTCGCCCCGGTCATTGAAGACCAAGCAAGCGGCGCGCACCCGGTCCGGCTGGGTAGCGGTCAGCGGCAGGGTTCCGCCGACGAGCCAGATGCGATACCGGACCGCCATCTCGGCGAGAAAATCCTGCAGCGGCCCCCGACCCTCGGTCTCGCACAAATCCAGCAGGTCGCAATCCTGTTCCCCCATGAAGGCGAAGTTCTCCGGCAGGACCACCAGGTTGGCGCCGGACTCATCCACGGCCTCCTGAATCAGGCGCCGCGCCTCCAGGAGATTGGCGCTCACATGCGGACTGCTGGCCATCTGAATGGCCGCGACTCGGGGTTTTCTCGACATGGCAGGCGGTAGGTCTCCAACTCAAGCGGTCGGGCCGCGTTCGGGTCCAGGAAAGATAACATCTTGGTGGCCCGACACCAAAGGCCGGCGGGTCCGGTTGCCCCTGGCCTCCGCCCGCAAGGAGAACCGAGCTTCTCGGTCAGGGGTCGGGAAAAGGGCCGGTAGGACCTCGGGGTACCATGGGATCCATGGGGACGCCTGGCCTGAGTTACCTGTGTCTGAATCGTCACTCAGGGTTGGTTGAGAAAGATGTTTTCCTCCAGTTCAGGGCGGGTGGCGCCAGGGAATGATCCAGCGCCGACCCCTGGCTTCGGGGGCGCCTCCGGGGAGGCGTCCGCGCCCACGGAGGCCTCGTCCCCGGGGGAGGATTCCAGCCGGGCCCGGGGTTCGATGTCGGGGTTGGCCCAGGGGCCCCGGATGTCGTAGCTATGCCGACCGATCACATCGAGGGCGCCCCCACTAGCCTTGTCGGCCAGCAGGACGGCGGCGCCGACCAGGGGACCGGCGACGATGGCGCTGGCCAGGGCCACCCCCCCACCCAGGCTCGGGGTGACGGTGGCCACCTGATCCAGGGTCTCGTCGATGAGATTGGCGCGCCCCGTGATCCGGACCTCCGCTGCCGTCCCCTCGATGACCAGGGGGTCGCGCAACTCCGCCCCGCCGGCATGGATCGCCAGCTTGCCGGTGATGCCCTCAAAGACAAAGCCACGGTCAAACAGATCGGTGAAATCCAGGGTGAGACGGCGCCCCAAGGCCCCCAGATTGAGGACACCCAGCACCCGGCCCACCCCGGGATCCACCTCCAACAGGCTGCCCTTGCCGATTTTCACCTCGACCTCGCCCTCCAGAGCGGCCCGGTTCAGGTCGGCGGGACCGCCGGGCCAAGACAGCCGGGCCAGAACCCCGCCGGGGGCCTGTTCCAGGTAGCTGGCGTAGTCTAGGTGCCGCAGCAACTCCCCGAGATCGGCGGAGCTGGCATCCAGGTCCAGGCGCGTCCTCGGCCCGGCGTCCTCCTGGGACCAGGTGCCCGTCCCCGTCAGCTTGATACGGGGGGAACCGGTCAGGCGTAGCTCTTCGATGGCGAGTCCCCGCGGTGTCGCGGCGGCTCGCAGGATGAGGCGGCCTAGATCATTGTCCGCCCAGTGGAGCCGACCAACCGCCAGGTCCAGGGCCGGGGCCTGGCGCGGATCGGCCCACCGGGGCGGCGCCTTGGAATCAGCCCCCTCTCTCCAACCCTCCCCCGCAAGAGGGGAGGGAGCTGGAGCAGCGGTGATTGGGGTTGCCGAACCCAACCCATTCGGCGGGGGTGTCTGGCCGCTGACCTTGGCGGCAGCCGGCCTGGCGGGGGTCTTGGGCGAGGTCTCGGCCGGAGTCTTGGCCGGGTCCGCGCCCAGCAGGGGCTTAAGGTCCAGCCGCTCCAGTTCAACGCGCAGGGGCTGGGCTCGGGTCTTGTGGGGGAGGGACAGGCGGCCCACCAACTCCTGGGCCTTGACGCGGACATCCCAGGCCTGGGCGCCCTGTTCCAGGTCGAGGCGCACCTCCTGGAGTCGCGCGGGGCCGACTTGCAGCCGGTCGATGCCCAGATCGGCAACCGTCCAGCGGAGGTCGCCCGTTCCCGCACCGCCACCCGCATTGCCCCTCAGGCCCGCTACCCAGTCCCGCCAGGCGTTCAGATCCAGTTCCGGCAACTGGCCGGTCACGCGCAGACCATCGCCACCGGGCAGTTCCACCTGCTCCTCCCCCCAAGCGAAGGCGCCGCGTTTGAGCCCCGCCCCCCCCTTGCCGTCGCGAGCGAAAAGCAGATTCAGGGCCAGATCGCCGTAGCGACCGCGCACCTGGGTATCCCGACCCGCCTGGGATTGCCAGTTCAGGCTCAGGGGCCGCGCCTCCGCCCGCGCCTTACCTAATGGCTGGGGCAGCTTGACCGCGAGCCCCTGGAGGCTGGAACTCAGGCTGAAATCGGCCTGGAGGGCGCGGATGCCCGCGGGCGATCGCGGGTCGGGAATCCTGATATTCAGCTCCCAGGGGATCTCGCCCTCCAGATGGCGCCAGAGGGGATGAGGCAGCCGCTCCGCCAGGGCCTTGGCGGCCGTCGCGCCCGTCATCCTCAACTCGGTCAGCTTGGCCGGGGACTTGTCAGCCCGGATACGATCCAGGGTCACGCTCAGGGGCGCGCCCAGGGCTTGGGCCTCGAGGCGGGAGGCCATCACCCCGTCCTGGTTGAAACCCAGGACACCCCGCACATCCGCCAAGACCAGGTCCGCCCCCGCGAGGGTCAGGCTGGCCGCGCCCGGCCAGGACAGGGCCCCCGTCAGGCCCAACCGCTCCTCGGGGTGATCATGGCCGAGGGGAATGTCCATGTTCAGATCGATAGCCACCAGACCCTCGGCGCTGAAGAGATCCGAAATGCCGCCCAGGGAGGCCCGCAGCGGCGTCGCCTCGGGAAAGGCCAGGGCCTGATTAAAATCGCCGCGCGCGGAACCCCGCACCCTGACCCGCTGGGCATCCGCCAGATCCAGAATTTCCGCCTGGGCCTCGACGAGCGGAAAGCCCAGGATCTCGCCGCCGGTGGTGGCGATGCTCATGTCCTGGTTGTAAAAATGGACCAGGCCCTCCAGCCCCTCCAGGGGCGGCCAGTCGGGGTGGAAATCCAGCGCCATCTCCTCGACCCAGAGCAGGACATGGCAATAGCCCTCATCCTGGCGGAAGGGGAAATCGGCGGGCCGGCCCCGGAAGATGACCTGCCCCCGGGGTACCCGGCCGGCGGGGAAGGCCCGCTCCAGCCAGGCGCGCGCCCGGGGCTTGAGCTTGGCGTCCGGCAGATAGTCGCGGATGACATCGGCCTGGGCGTTGCGGATATCGGCCTGGAGATCCAGGACCGCCCCCCCGGGGGCGGCTGCCCCCAGATCCTGGAGGGTAAAACGCAGCTTCAGGCCCAGGTCCGGGTTGAGGGCATCCAAGCCGTCGCTGGCCAGTCGCAGCGCGCCATCGGCGGCGGGCACCCAGGTCACGGGGCCGACCAGGCGATCCAGCCGGAGCGGTGGCCGGTCGCCAAAGACCCCTGGCAGGCTCAGGTACAAGCCCTCCCCGGCGATCTGGAGCCGCCCGCCCGCCAGGTCCGTCGTCAGGTCCAGATCAAGCCGCGCCGCCTGGAACCCCACGGCACCCTGGCCGGGAACCTGACCCTGGAGCGACAGGCCCTCCAGGCGCAGCCGCGCCTGGCCCGCCGCCAGGCGCGAGCCCTGGACCCGATAATGGCCCTCCAGGGCGAGCCGCTCCTCGGCCACCTGGAGGCCCTGGGGCAGGAGCCCCGCCGTTGGCGGCCCCGGGTCGTCGCCGGCGTCCAGGGTGAAATCCAGCACCCCGGACCAGTCATCGAGCTGGCCCGCATCGCCCTGGAGATCCGCCGTCACCCGCAGCCGGGCGCTGGGAGCGGCGGCCAGGCGCGCCTCCAGATCAAGACGATGGGCGGAGCCCCGATTGTCGAGGTCGAGGTGGATCTCCGACAGGATGAGGACGGGGGCGTCGGCGTCCCGATCCAGCCACTCGATCTCGCCATCCGTCAGCCGCAACCGGCCCTGTTCGAGAAAGGCTACCAAGGCCGCCGGCTTACCGAACTCCCAGCCTCCGCCCGCCCCTGGCCCAGCGGTGGCGAACTGGCCATCCCCCGCGCGCGCCAGCCGCAGCCGCGGTCCTTCGAGGGTGATATCCGTCACCCGGGGGCTCAGGGTGCCCAGACTGGCCAGGGGATCCAGGTCCAGGTGCAGGCGGCGCAGATGGAGTCGGGGAAGGGGGTCGCCAGGGGCCAGCAGGTCCACCTCCTCCAGGGTGACCCGGGGCACCAGGCCGGCCAGTCCCAGATGGAAGCGGCTCAGGCGCGTCTCCAGCCCCAGCCGCTCGGTCAGGGCCGCCGCCAGGGGTGCCCGCAGCCAGTCCTCAACAACCGGCATGGCCAGGCTGACGGCGGCCAGGGGCAGACCCACGACCAGGCTGAAGATCACGAGGAAACGCCAGAGGCGCGAGGCCAGGGGCCTCGGGACAGGGGACATGAAGCGGGAAATCGCGACCGGGGACGGACTAGATCAGCACGACGTCGTACTGTTCCTGGGGGTAGAGGGCCTCGGCCTGCAGCCGGATCGGCTTGCCGATGAATTCCTCCAGCTCCGCCAGATGCCCCGATTCCTCGTCCAACAAGCGATCGATGACATCCTGGGAGGCCAGCACCAGCAGAGTCTCGACCTCGAACTGGCGGGCCTCGCGCATGATCTCGCGGAAGATCTCGTTGCAGGTGGTCTCCGCCGTCTTGACGGTGCCGCGGCCCCCGCAACAGGGACAGGGCTCGCAGAGGACATGCTCCAGGGACTCGCGGGTGCGCTTGCGGGTCATCTCTACCAGCCCGAGGGAGGAGACCTCGCTAATGTGGGTCTTGGCGTGATCCCGGGACAGGCACTTTTCCAGGGCGCGGAGCACCTGCCGCTTGTGGTCCTCGTCCATCATGTCGATGAAGTCGATGATGATAATGCCGCCCAGGTTACGCAGGCGCAGTTGGCGGCAGATGGCCTGGGCCGCCTCCAGGTTGGTCTTGAAGATGGTCTCCTCGAGGTTGCGGTGACCGACAAAGGCACCGGTGTTGACATCGATGGTGGTCATGGCCTCGGTCTGGTCGATGACCAGGTGGCCGCCGGACTTGAGCTGCACCTTACGCTGCAGGGCCTTCTGGATCTCCTCCTCCACGCCATAAAGGTCGAAGAGAGGCCGTTCGCCCTGATAATACTCCAGCCGTTCACGGATATCGGGGATGTATTGGTCGGCGAAGGCGATGGCCTTGTCCATGGTCATGCGGGAGTCGAAACGGACCCGCTCCACCTCGGGGCCCACCAGGTCGCGCAGGGCGCGCAGGGCCAGGGGCAGATCCTCGTGGATCAGACCTATCTCTCGCGCGGTACGACAGCGTTCCTTGATGTCATGCCAGAGCTTGGCGAGGAAGCTCATATCATTGATCAGGGCCTCCTCGGTGATGCCATCCGCCGCGGTGCGGGCGATGAAGCCGCCCTCGCCTTCATGCTCGTTGACGAAGCGTTGAAGGATGTCACGCAGGCGGCGGCGCTCCTCCTCGTCCTCGATTTTCTGGGACACCCCGGTGTTTTGCAGGGTGGGCATGAAGACCAGGTAGCGCGAGGGAATGGAGATATTGGTGGTGAGGCGAGCGCCCTTGGTGCCCAGGGGGTCCTTGACCACCTGCACCACCAGGGTGTCGCCCTCGCTCACCAGATCGTGGATCTGATCGCCGCGGGGCTCGCCCTCGACGCCGACGATATCGGAGGTGTGCAGGAAGGCGGCCCGCTCCAGGCCGATCTCGACGAAGGCCGCCTGCATTCCCGGCAGCACCCGGCAGATGCGGCCCTTGTAGATGTTGCCCACCAGGCCGCAGCGTTCCAGCCGCTCGATGATGATTTCCTGCACCACGCCATTTTCGACCACGGCGACGCGGGTCTCCGGCGGCGTGACATTGACCAGGATTTCCTCACTCATGGCGGCCCTTGGGATTCAGTAGCGGTTTATGAAGTGCAAAGTGGGGACGAACACCCGGTTAGGCCATCGCCCAGCAAAAGAATTCCCTCCTCGGCGAGCAAGAGCGCCGTCGCGTGGAGCGGCAGGCCCAACCCCTAGGCCCGGTGGTAAGGATGGCCCCCAAGGAGGCTCCAGGCCCGGTAAAGCTGTTCGGCCAGAATAACCCGTACCAGGGGGTGCGGGAAGGTCAGGGGCGACAGGGACCAGAGACGGTCGGCACGGGCGCGGCAGGCCTCGTCCAGGCCCTCGGGACCCCCGATCAGCAGGGCCAGGTCCCGGCCCTCCCCCAGCCAACCCGCCAGTTCCCGCGCCAGTTGCGCCGTGCTCCAAGCGGTGCCCCGCTCATCCAGGGCCACGAGTTGCGCGCCTTTGGGTAGGGCCGCCAGTAGTCGCAGCCCCTCTTCCCGCCGGGCTACCTCGGCGCTGGCCCCCTTGCCCCGGTGTCCCGGCTCGATCTCGACCAGGCGCAGGGC
The DNA here is from genome assembly GCA_049654905.1 of Chromatiaceae bacterium. GTDB lineage: Bacteria > Pseudomonadota > Gammaproteobacteria > Chromatiales > Chromatiaceae > M0108. Next base: position 9,984 of record JBASIS010000046.1, on the reverse strand, counting down.
GCACTCGGGGGGCAGGCGTTTGGCGTATTCCCGGTAACCCGCATCCACCCAGACCGGCATGCGCCGGCCGACGCTCAACAGATGGATGCGCACCGCCCCCTTCAGTCCAGGGAGGGACCGAGCAGGAAGGGCACCTGCCCGAAGCCCTTATCCTCCAGGGTGTCCATCACGGCTTCCAGCCAGCGCTCCTCGTCCTCGCGGGGTACTTCGCTTACGAGACCGGTAATATAGCGGTAAGCCTCGTGGGGGGAGATGTCCGCGGGAATGGTCACCAGCCGGACCCGCCCGGGGTCCTTGCTCGGCAGGATCATGAGTCGATCGGTCATATTCGGATACCTCATAGGGGATGGGGCCCACCCGGGCCGCTTCGGGACATGATATAGGTATAGCGTCGCCTTTTCCCCCCTTTGGTCATCATTTGGTCTGACCGGATTTGGCCGTGGGGCTTCGGTATATAATTCAGATCTAAAGTCCCCGGGTCCCCAGCCCCGGCGCCCATCACCTGACAGGTTCTCCCCATGCAAGATTTGTCGCCCCGCTTTCAGGCCCTGCTGACCCAGCGCATCCTCATCCTGGATGGCGCCATGGGCACCATGATCCAGCGTCACGGCCTGAGCGAGGCAGACTACCGTGGCGAGCGCTTCGCGGACTGGCCCCGGGACCTCAAGGGCAACAACGACCTGCTGACCCTGACCCAACCCCAGGTCATCCGCGGCATCCACCAGGCCTACCTGGAGGCCGGCGCCGACATCCTTGAGACCAACACCTTCAACGCCAACCGCATCTCCATGGCCGACTATGGCATGGAGGACCTGAGCCGCGAGCTCAACGTCGCCGCCGCGCGCCTGGCGCGGGGGCTGGCGGACGCCGCCGCGAACTCGGATAAGCCGCGCTTCGTCGCCGGCGTCCTGGGTCCTACCAACCGTACCCTCTCCATCTCACCGGACGTCAACGACCCCGGTTTCCGCAACCTGGACTTCCCGACCCTGGTCGCGGCCTACGTCGAGGCCGCCGAGGGCCTGATCGAGGGCGGAGCCGATCTGCTGCTGATCGAGACCATCTTCGACACCCTCAACGCCAAGGCGGCCATCGTCGCCTGCGAGCAGGTCTTCGAGAAGCAGGGCCAACGCCTGCCGGTCATGATTTCGGGCACCATCACCGACCAGTCGGGCCGCACCTTGACCGGCCAGACGACGGAGGCCTTCTATAACAGCCTGCGCCACGTTCAGCCCGTCTCCATTGGCCTCAATTGCGCCCTGGGGCCCTATGAGCTGCGCCAGTATGTCGCCGAGATGGCCCGCGTCGCCGAGACCCATGTCTCCGCCCACCCCAACGCCGGCTTGCCCAACGAGATGGGCGGCTACGATCTGGGCCCCGCCGCGATGGCCAAGGAGATCGCCGAGTGGGCCGAGGCAGGCCTGCTCAACATCGTCGGTGGCTGCTGTGGCACCTCTCCAGACCACATCCGCGCCATTGCCCAGGCGGTGGCGGGTAAGCGGCCCCGCCGCCTGCCCAGCCTGGCCCCGGCCTGCCGGCTGTCCGGGCTGGAGCCCCTCAACATCGACAAGGCCCTCAACTTCGTCAACGTCGGCGAGCGCGCCAACGTCACCGGCTCCGCCAAGTTCAAGCGCCTGATCCTCGACGGCAACTACGAAGAGGCCCTGGACGTCTGCCGGGCTCAGGTCGAGAACGGCGCCCAGATCATCGACTTCAATATGGACGAGGCCATGCTGGATGGCGTCGCCGCCATGCGCCGCTTCCTCAACCTCTGCGCCACCGAGCCCGACATCGCCCGGGTGCCCTTCATGATCGATTCCTCCAAGTGGGAGATCATCGCCGCCGGGCTGGAGTGCGTCCAGGGCAAGCCCATCGTCAACTCCATCTCCCTCAAGGAGGGCGAGGAGAAATTTCTCCACCAGGCCAAACTCTGCCGCCGCCTAGGCGCCGCCGTCATCGTCATGGCCTTCGACGAACAGGGCCAGGCCGACACCCAGGCCCGCAAGCTGGCGATCTGCACACGCGCCTACCGGTTACTGACGGAAGGCCTCGGCTTCCCGGCCGAGGACATCATCTTCGACCCGAACATCTTCGCCATCGGCACCGGCATCGAGGAGCACGCCAACTATGGCGTCGATTTCATCGAGGCCACCCGCGCCATCAAGGCCAGCCTGCCCCAGGCCCTGGTCTCCGGCGGCGTCTCCAACGTCTCCTTCTCCTTCCGGGGCAATGACCCGGTGCGGGAGGCCATCCACGCCGTCTTTCTCTACCACGCCGTGCGCGCCGGCATGGACATGGGCATCGTCAACGCCGGACAACTGGCGATCTATGATGAGATCGATCCGGAGCTGCGCGAGGCGGTGGAGGACGTGGTCCTCAATCGCGCCCCCCGGGACGGCGGCGATGCCACCGAGCGCCTGATCGAGCTGGCGGGCCGCTTCCAGGGCGGAGTGGTCGGCGGCGCGGTCAAACAGGACCTGGCCTGGCGCGACTGGCCGGTGGCGAAACGCCTGGCCCAGGCCCTGATCAAGGGCAACGCCGAATACGTGGAGACTGACACGGAGGAGGCCCGCCAGGTGCTGGGGTCACCCCTCAAGGTCATCGAGGGGCCCCTCATGGATGGCATGAATCAGGTCGGCGACCTCTTCGGGGCCGGCAAGATGTTCCTGCCCCAGGTGGTCAAGTCGGCCCGGGTCATGAAGAAGGCCGTGGCCTATCTCCAGCCCTTCCTGGAGGCGGAGAAGGCCGGCGGCGTGCATAAGGCCGCCGGCAAGGTACTCATGGCCACGGTCAAGGGCGACGTTCATGACATCGGCAAGAACATCGTCGGCGTCGTCCTCCAGTGCAACAACTATCAGGTCATCGATCTGGGGGTCATGGTCCCCACCGCCACCATCCTCAAGCAGGCCCGCGATCAGGAGGTGGACATCATCGGCCTCTCCGGGCTCATCACCCCCTCGCTGGAGGAGATGGTCCTGGTGGCGGCGGAGATGCAGCGCCAGGGCTTCAGCCTGCCCCTCCTCATCGGCGGCGCCACCACCTCCAAGGCCCACACGGCGGTGAAGATAGCGCCTAAGTATGATCACCCGGTGGTCTATGTCCCCGACGCCTCCCGCGCCGTGGGCGTGGTCGGCCAACTGCTCTCCGCCGAATTGAAGGGGCCCTATACGCGCGGCATCGCCGAGGAATACGTCCAGGTGCGGGAACGCCGCACCGCCGCCAACGAGACCAAGGATCTGGTGCCCATCGCCGAGGCCCGTGCCAACCCCACGCCCATCGACTGGGAGCATTACCAGCCACCGGCACCCCGGGAGCCCGGCCTCCAGGTCTTCCCGGACATCCCCCTGGCCGAGATCGCCCCCTACATCGACTGGACCTTCTTCTTCCATGCCTGGGAGCTCAAGGGGCGCTTTCCCCAGATCCTGGATGACCCGGAAAAGGGCGAGGAGGCGCGCAAGCTTTTCGATGACGCTCACGCCATGCTCCAGCGCGTCATGACGGAGCGCTGGCTGCGGGCCGCCGCCGTCATTGGCATCCTCCCGGCCAACAGCGTCGGCGACGACATCCAGGTCTTTGCCAGCGAAGACCGCTTCGAGCCCATCGCCACCTTCCATGGCCTGCGCAAGCAGGGCCGCCAGCCCCCGGGCAAGGCCAACGAATGCCTGACGGACTTCATCGCCCCCCTGGACACCGGACTCAACGATTACATTGGCGGCTTCGCCTGCACCACCGGCATTGGCATCGACGAACGGGTCGCCGCCTTCGAGGCCGATAACGACGACTATTCGGCCCTCATGCTCAAGGCCCTGGCGGATCGCCTGGCGGAGGCCCTGGCCGAAACCCTCCACCTGCGGGTCCGCCAGCGCCATTGGGGTTACGCGGCGGACGAGGACCTGAGCAATCAGGACCTGATCGCCGAGGGCTACCAGGGGATACGCCCGGCCCTCGGCTATCCGGCCTGTCCGGACCACACGGAAAAGGATATCCTCTGGCGGCTGCTGGACGCGGAGCGCAATACCGGCATCTGGCTGACGGAATCCAAGGCCATGGTGCCCACCGCGGCGGTGAGCGGCATCTACTTCTCCCACCCGGATGCCCGCTACTTCGCCGTCGGCAAGATCGGCCGGGACCAGGTGGTGGACTACGCCGAGCGCAAGGGCCTGGACCTGGCCGAGATGGAGCGCTGGCTGGCGCCCAATCTGGCCTACGAACCGGCCAGCCGCTAGGGCCCCGGCCGGCGACAAGCCCGACCTGGGGCGGGGCAAGGCCCTGTCCCAGGCTTCCGCCCCCACCCTTGCCAAGTCAGTCAGGAGCGCTTGAGATGCCGGACCCCGCCGCACCCGGACCTGTCGCCGAGGCAGTCGCCCAGGCCATGGCCCCCGTTGTGCCGCCCCGGATCGTCGAGCACCTCGACACCCTCGCGGTAAACTACGACCTCCTGGACTTTTTGTTTGGGGGCGCGGGCCTCATGGCCGTGCTCTTCTTCCATGGCCTTTGTATCGCCCTCATCTACCCCTGGTTTATGCAGCGCAGCCGCGACATGTTGCAACGGCGGACCTATTGGCGGGTGGAAATCCTGTTCTTTTTCAGCATGTTTCTACTCATGATGACCCACCTGGGCGAAATCACGATCTGGGCCATCCTCGTCTTCCAACTAGGCCTGGTGGACACCCTGCGTGAAGCCATCACCTTCTGCGGCAGTACCTATACCACCGTCGGCTATAACAGTGATCTGATGCCCGTAGGCTGGAAAGTGATGACCATGATCATCGCCCTGTCTGGCATGTTCTCCTTTGCCTGGACCACGGGCGTCATGATGCTGATGCTCAGGCCCTTCCATGCCGCCCAATACGCCCGCATCACCGGCCGGGATCCACAAAACGCCCCCTTCTCGGCGGACCAACCCAAGAACTAGCTGTCAAGCCCCGTGTGATTATATTCCGAGACGAAGTTATCCATTATTCTTAGCGAGGGACGTTCCGCGCACCCTTTGTGACCGGGAATCATCAAGCGTTGGTGGTTTCAACATTCGTGGGGGTAGCGCTCGCTGTCGGCGTGGCGCTAGACAGATCGGTCTCGCCGCACTTGCCGCATCCGACGCCCTGGAAATTTCCGCCATGCCCTGCTAATTTGCACATAACCAGTGTACGCGGGGCCTGTGATATGAGTATCACCCTTTCCATCGACGAGAAGACGCTATCGGCAGCGCGCAAGGTCGCGGCTGCTCGCGGGCAAAGCCTCAATCAACTGATTCGCGACGAGCTTGCACGGCTGACGGGCGTGGAGCACCACCGCGCGGATTGGCAGGAGCTCGAATCGCTGAGCGGGACAGGTCATTCCCGAGGCTGGCACTTCGACCGCGACGAGCTGCATGAAAGAACGTAGCTTCCTGGACACCAACGTTCTGGTTTACACCGACGACGCCGACGCACCGGCCAAGCAGGCAACCAGCTTGTCGCTGTTGCGCGCGGGATGGGCAACTGGAAACAGCGTGCTGTCCACGCAGGTGTTGCAGGAGTACTTCGCCGCGGTCACCCGCAAGCTGGGCGTCGATGCGGCCGTCGCGCGCCGCAAGGTCGAGCTCTTTGGCCGCTTGGAGATACTGAGCATTGGCCACGACGACATCCTGCGCGCCATTGATCTCCATCGCCTGCACGGCTTTTCGATTTGGGATGCCTTGATCGTCACCATGGCGCTCAAGGCCCAATGCCGGGTGCTGTATTCCGAAGACATGCAGGACGGACGCGTCATCGACGGTCTGCGAATTGCCAATCCATTCAAGCCCGAGAGCCGGTAGGTGGGTCAGTTTAGGTGGCCAGTAACACGCCGACTTTCAGCGGCCATCTCACTTTCGCTTTTAAGCACGAGGGCCTCTGGGCCATCCTCGTCTTTCAACTGGACTTGGTGGACACCCTTCGTCAAGCCATCACCTTCTGCGGCAGTACCTATACCACCGTCGGCTACAACAGCGATCTGATGCCGGAAGGCTGGAAAGTGATGACCATGATTATCGCCCTGTCCGGCATGTTCTCCTTTGCCTGGACCACGGGCATCATGATGATGATGCTCAGGCCCTTCCATGCCGCCCAATACGCCCGCATCACCGGCCGGGACCCACAAAACGCCCCCTTCTCGGCGGACCAACCCAAGAATTAGCCGCCCGCGCCAGGCCGATCCCAACCTCGGCGGGATAGATGGGTGGGTGGCACTCCTCGCTGGGCGGGACAAGGGCTATGACCAGGACGGGCCCCACCCCTATCGCGCCAATAGGAATGGCGCGAATCTTGACTGATCGCGCCAATAAAGCTAGCTTTTGGCGCGTTAAGCGATAATCGCGCCAATAAAGCCTTGGAGCCATGCCCAAAAAACTCCCCGAAGACCTGAACGAACGGATCGCAACCGAGATTGCCCGGCACCCCGAGGGTATCGGCATCGACGACCTGCACCGCCTCCTGGCCGAAGTCGTTAGCCGCCGCAGCCTGCAACGCCGCTTGGCGGAACTGGCTGGCCACAATCAGGTGACCCCGATCGGCAAGGGTCCCGACTTGCGCTACCGCCAACCCCGGGTCATAAAAGGGGAGGCCCAAGCGCAGGTTAGCATTACGGGTACCGCGACCGCCGAGGTTGAGATCAGGGTATCTCCGGCAGGCGAGGATATCCGCCGCTACGTCCGCCAACCGCGGCAACAGCGGGCGCCGGTCAGCTACCAGCAAGCCTTCCTGGAGCAATACACCCCCAATCTCACGACCTATCTGCCGGAACAGCTTCGTGCCCAGTTGCAGGGCCTCGGTCGGTCGCCGCTACAGGATGCTCCAGCGGGAACCTTCGCCCGCGATATCCTTAACCGCCTGCTGATCGACCTCTCCTGGGCTTCATCACATCTGGAAGGTAACACCTATTCCCGGCTCGACACCGAACGACTGATCGAATTCGGTCAGGCGGCGGCGGGCAAGGATGCGCTGGAAACCCAGATGATCCTGAACCACAAGGCCGCCATTGAATATCTGGTTTGTGACACCGAACAGGTTGGCGTCAATCCCCAAACCCTCATCGCGCTGCATGCCTTTTTATCGGATGGCCTTATGCCGGACCCGGCCAGTTGCGGCCGTCTGCGCCAGCGTCCGGTCGAAATCGGGGGCAGCGTCTATCTGCCCATCGCCTTGCCGCAGCGCATCGAAGAGCTGTTGCGGATCATCCTGGAGATGGCCGCCGAAATACGCGATCCCTTCGAGCAATCCTTCTTCCTGATGGTGCATTTGCCCTACCTGCAGCCCTTTGAGGACGTCAATAAGCGCGTTTCGCGACTGGCCGCCAACATTCCCTTCATCCAGCACAATCTCTCGCCCCTGTCATTCATCGATGTGGGGGAAAGGGACTACATTGAAGGCCTGCTGGGCGTGTACGAACTCAATCGCATTGAACTGCTGCGCGATATTTTTGTGCGCGCCTATGAGCGCTCATGCCAGCAGTATGTGGCCGTACGCCAGCAACTGGTCCCCCCGGACATCGTTCGCCTCCGCTACCGGACCCAGCTTTCCGCTCTCATTGCCGCAATTGTCCGCTCCGGCGGGAAGGCCGATGCCGCGACGATCAGCGCCAAGATGCCCCCTACGATCGCGGAGGACGACCGGGAACGCTTCCGCGCCTTAGCGCTTGAGGAATTTCAGCATCTTCACCCCGGCAATGCCATTCGCTTTGGGATCCGGCCCCTCGAATTCGCTGCCTGGCAAAGCAGGAACCTTGGCGATGCCTGAGCAACAACTCAAACTGGCTAGCTGAATCTTTTTTATCAGCCTGTTAGGTAAAATGCGTCCTATGCATTGAGGCACTACCTCCCAAGTAGCTCGGTTAGTAGCTGATACCCGCACCTACCTCGCGCACACGGGCTCCGGCGCCTTGGCCTTGGCCGAGCACGGGTGGCAACAAAGGGCAAATTACCAAACGAACCCATTTTCGGGAACGCCCCTCAGCCGATCGGCCAGGGTCACACTCCCCGGCGCGTCAGTCCAAGAATCCGCCGGGCGCCGTTGAGAACCAGCAAGGCAATCAGGGTGCCAATCAGCAGATCCGGATAGCGGGAACCCGTCCAGGCGACCAGCAGCCCCGCGGCGATGACCCCCAGGTTGGCCAATACATCGTTGGTCGAGAAGATCCAACTGGCCTTCATGTGGACACCGCCGTGGCGGTGGCGGGCCAGGAGGACGAGGCAGGCGAGGTTGGCCAGCAGGGCCAGGAGGGCGATGCTCATCATGAGCGGTGGTTCGGGCGCGCTGCCGAACACCAGCCGACGCAGGACCTCGGCCAGGGCGGCCAGGGCCAGCAGGAGCTGTAGCCAGCCGGAGAGGGTAGCCGCCCGCCTCTGGTGGCGGATATCGCGGCCGACGGCATACAGCGCCAGGCCGTAAACCGTGGCATCCGCGAACATATCCATGGCGTCGGCGATCAGCCCCGTGGACTGGGCCAGCCAGCCCGTGGCGATCTCCACGGCGAACATGAGGGCATTGATGGCCAGCAGCCACTTGAGCACCCGTACCTCCTGGGCGGGCGAAGGGGCAGGAGCCCCCAGGCCCAGGGCCGCCACGGCTGCCTCCGGCCCGGAGGAGACCAGACGCGCCCCCAGGCCCAGTTGCCCAAGGAGTTGGGCCAGGCGTGCGGGGGTGCCGGCATGGATAACCCGCAATTCGCGCCGCGCAAGATCGAATTCCAGCCTGGCCAGGCCCGGGATCGCTTGCAGCACCAGGCGGATCAACTGTTCCTCGGCGGGGCAATCCATGCCGGGAATGGCGAACAGGCTGACCGTCAAATCGCCGGTGGCAGGGGCCTCGGGCTCGATCGCGGGCAGGTCGAGCGAGACCGGGGAAGAACAGCGGCAGGCGTCTTGGCAAGTGGTCATGATCGTCTCCGGCTCGGGCCACCCCAGCCGGCCGTACCGGTGCCTGGGGGTACCTGTCTGTCCTGCCTGACCTTGGAGCCCGCCACTTCCTGGCTCCAGGCAAGGAAAACGAGCATCGGCGCGAGGGCGCACATCGAGAGGTTTCTCGCCCGACTGGCGAAGCTGATCTTAAACGGCGGAGTAACCGGCGGTCTTGGGGTCTCGCGGCGGCAGGAAGCGCTCCAGACGTTCCTTGAAGGCAGCCCAATCGACGGCGTCGAGGGTGTTTTTGACCAGGAGACCCAGGTCGGTTTCACCTTCCATGCGCAGGCGGCGGCTGAAGAAGAGGGTGTCCGCATCCTCCTCGCGCAAGGCCAGCGCCAGGTAGTCACGGGTCCGGGCGGACAGGGTGAGGTCGGGCTTGCCGCCCAGGCCATGACCCGGGGGGCGGCCGGGGCGAAAGCCCTTCTGGCCCAGATGGAAGTCGAAAGTGAGGCCGGCATCGGTGACGATCATGCGCAACCAGCGCCCGGTCAGGGGTTCGAGGGTGTCGCGGGGCAGGATGCGGTCGAGCGCCAGGTTCAATGCCAGGGTCAGCGCCAGGGCGGGCGGTTGCGCGGGCAGCAGGGCCAGGAACCGGGCCAGGGCAGGTGGCAGGTTGAAGTCGGGGATACGGGGGTTTTCCAGCCGGGCCTCAATGCGCTGGCGAAGCCGGTCGAGCCGGGCGGCGATGAGGCGGGGCGGACGGGGTAAACGGGGTGGGAAGCTCATGGTCGGGGCTCCAGGACGGAACAGGGGTTACTCAGCGGCTACAAATTGCTCGACTCCGGGGCGGCCATGCCAGAAGCCGTTGCAGGGCGCCTCGGGCATCAAGTCGCGGCTGGCGTCGAGGGCGGCGGCCGGAGTCAGTCGTCCCTCTAAGGCGGCGCGAAAGAGCTTGATGATCTCCAGGGTATGGGCACCCTGAGGGCTGATACGCAGTAGCTCGGCCCGGCCCGCCAGCCCCGGCAGGTCGGCTAGCAGGTTGTGGACCCGCGCCGACTGGGTCTGGACGCCGTTGAGGGTGAGGAAGGGTTCGCCCTCGCGGGTGAGCAGCGGCAGGCCATCCATGATGG
>JBASIS010000045.1:0-8686 GCA_049654905.1 Chromatiaceae bacterium | reverse complement strand
CCTGCGGCCAAGCCAGACGACGGCCGCCCTCACCGAGGCGGCGGCCGTCAGCTTCGGCGGCCTCGCCCAGGCGCTGCGCACCCGCGGCCACGGCCCCTGGGCGGTCGGTCACTTCTGCATCCGGGTGCTGTTCTGCCTGTTCGCCGAGGATATCGAACTCCTGCCCCGCCAGATGTTCACCCGGCTGCTGGATGCGGGGCTCAAGGACCCGGCCAGCCTCACCGGGATGCTGCAAGACCTGTTCGGGGCGATGGCGAAGGGCGGGCGCGTCGGCTTCGATCCGGTTGACTGGTTCAACGGCGGGCTGTTCGATTCCGCTGACACCCTGCCCCTGGAGGTGGACGATATCAAGACCCTGCGGGCGCTGGCCGGGCTCGACTGGTCGGCCATCGAGCCGACCATCTTCGGTACCCTCTTCGAGCGCGGCCTGGACCCGGACAAACGCAGCCAGTTGGGCGCCCACTACACCGACCGCGGCTCGATCATGCGCCTGGTCGATCCGGTGGTGCTCGATCCGCTGCGGGACGCGTGGACGGCCAGGAAGGCCGAGATCGCAGCCCTGATGGCGAAGACCGCCGCCGCCAAGTCCCTGTCCGCCCGCACCAAGGCCCGGAACGAGGCCCATGGGCTCCTCCAAGGCTTCCTCGCGCGGCTCGCCCACTTCCGGGTCCTGGATCCGGCCTGCGGCTCCGGCAACTTCCTGCTGCTGGCCTTGCTGGGGCTCAAGGACCTGGAACACCGGGTCATCCTGGAGGCCGAGGCCCTGGGGCTCTCCAGGGCCTTTCCGATGGTTGGGCCGGAATGCGTGCTGGGGATCGAATTGAACCCTTACGCCGCCGAACTCGCCCGGGTGACGGTCTGGATCGGGGAGATCCAATGGATGCTGTCGCATGGGTTCTCGCTGTCGAAGAACCCCATCTTGAAGCCGCTAAATACCATCGAACAGCGGGACGCCATAGTGAACCCGGACGGGACCGAACCGGAGTGGCCGACGGCGGATGTGATTGTGGGGAATCCGCCGTTCTTAGGTGGGAGCAAGAAGCGCGGCGCCTTGGGCGACGCTTATTTCGAGGCGCTCGACTGGCTCTATGCCGGGCGTGTGCCAGCCGGGGCCGACCTGGTAACCTATTGGTTTGAGAAATCGCGCGCCCAGGTTGTTGCGGGTAAGGCGGGGGCGGCCGGCCTGGTCGCCACGAACTCGATCCGGGGTGGGGCGAACCGCACCGTGCTGGAGCGCATCCAGCGCACTGAAACTCGTACCAAGCAGGGAGAATCGTATGACAACGATCACGTTCGATACGCTGCAACTGGTGGACAAGCTCAAGGCGGCGGGCTTTCCGCCCGAACAGGCGGAAGCCGTGGTCCGGGCCATCAGCGAGGCGCAGTCAGCTCTGGTGACGAAGGCCGATCTGGAGCAAGCCCTCGCCCCGCTGCGGACCGACCTGACCGTCCTGAAATGGATGATGGGGATGCTACTGGCGGGGGTGATGTCACTCGTTCTGAAGGGCTTCTTCTAGACGCGCCCCTGTGCATCTTCAACGCCTGGTCCGACGAGCCCTGGATCAATGAGGGCGCGGCGGTGCGGGTGTCGCTAGTGGCCTTCTGCCGAAGCACCGACATCCAAAACAAGGTCCTGGACGGTCGGCCTGTCGCTGACATTTACCCCGACCTGACCCCCGGTAGCGGACTGAATGACGGCGATCTGACCACGGCACGGAGACTATCGGAAAATGCGGATGTCTGTTTCATGGGGGCATCCAAGAAAGGTCCATTCGACATCCCCGGAGAGTTGGCGCGTTCCTGGCTGCGCCAGCCGAACCCGCACGGCCAATCCAATGCGGGGGTCCTGCGTCCACTCTGGAATGGCATCGACCTGACACGGCGGGATCGTGATCGGTGGATCGTCGATTTCGGAACCGCGATGCCCGAGCATGAAGCGGCCCTGTTTGAGGCGCCCTTTGCCTATGTGCTGGGGCAGGTCAAACCGATCAGTGAACGCAATCGAGATCGCGTCGTCGCCCAGTATTGGTGGAGACTGGCACGGCCAAGACTGGAGATGCGGGCCGCGCAGGTCGGACTTCCTCGCTACATCGCAACCCCTCATGTGTCCAAACATCGTCTATTCGTTTGGCTGCAAGCCTCGGTGCTTCCTGATCAGATGCTGCTTGCGACGGCCCGCGCAGATGACACCACCTTTGGCATCCTGCACTCACGATTCCACGAGCTTTGGTCATTGCGCATGGGCACCAGCCTTGAGGATCGCCCCCGCTACACTCCAACCACCACCTTCGAGACTTTCCCCTTCCCCGCAGGCCTGACCCCCGCCGACACCGCCGGCCCCACCGAGGCCCTGGACTCCGGCAAAAAACGCGGAGATCCTCGTCACCATGGACGGGGAGCGTCGCGAACTGAAAAACGCCAGCCTCTACGCCGAGGACGGGATCATCAGACAAATTGGACCGCTCTCGGCGCTCCCACCAACGGCCGATACCGTCCTGGATATGACCGGGCAGATCCTGATGCCCGGCTTCGTCAACTGCCATCACCACCTCAACCAGACCCTCACCCGCAATCTGCCCAACAGTCAGAATAACAACCTGTTTCCCTGGTTGCGCGGCCAGTACCGAATCTGGGCGGCCACCACGCTCGAAGCCTCGCGCACCAGCGTCATCGTCGGCCTCGCCGAACTGGCGCTGAGCGGCTGCACCACGGTTTTCGACCACTCCTATATTTTCAAGAACGGGAATAGGGTGGATTGCCTGATCGAGGCCGCCCGGGAATTTGGCTCGCGCTTCCACTGCAGTCGGGGCTCCATGTCGCTGGGCGAATCGAAAGGGGGCCTGCCGCCCGATGATTGTGTCGAGGATGAGCCCTTCATCCTCAAGGATACCCAGCGGGCGATCGAGGTTTACCACGACCCCAAGCCCGGCGCCATGACCCGGGTGGTGATTGGCCCCTGCTCGCTCTTCTCGGTCTCCGCGAGCCTGCTCAAGGAATCCGCCGCGCTGGCCCGCCACTATCGGGTCGGTCTCCATACCCACCTCTGCGAGACCTTCGACGAGGAGCGCTACACCCTCAATAACTTCTCGATGCGCCCGATTGAATGGATGGAGACGGTGGACTGGCTGGGCGAGGATGTCTGGTTTGGCCATGCCATCCATGTGCTCGATGAGGAGATCCAGCAACTGGCGCGTTGCGGGTGCGGCGTGGCCCATTGCCCGTCCTCGAATATGCGGCTGGCCTCCGGCATCGCCCCGATCAAGAAGTACCTGGCCGCCGGCGTCAAGGTCGGGTTGGGGGTGGATGGGTCCGCGAGCAACGACAGCTCCAATATGATGCTGGAGGTGCGCACGGCCTTCCTGCTGGCGGGCGTCAAGATGGGCCTGTTGCCGCCGGAAGGTCCCGAAAAATATATGAACCTTTCGCCATCCCACCCGAAGCGGGCGGCGGAGTGGATGACCGCCCGCGAGGTGCTGGAACTCGGTACGCTCGGCGGTGCAAAGGTGCTGGGCCGCGACGACATTGGCTCGCTGGAAGTTGGCAAGTGCGCCGACTTTTTCAGTATCAATCTGAACACCGTTGATTTTGCCGGGGCCCTCCACGATCCGGTGGCGGCAACGGTGTTCTGCGCGCCGCAGAAAGCCCACTACACCATGATCAATGGCCGGGTAATTGTGGATCAAGGCCGTGTCGTCACCCTGGATCTCGGCAAGATTGTTGAAGAACACAACAAGCTCAGCCTGAAACTCGCCAACGCCGCCTTCTAAATTCCTCCCCCGGTCTGAATGCCGGCAAATCTCGCGGAAAATCCCGATTAAATCCAACAATATCCTCGCCTGGGGCAGCGCCCAGCTTTTCTTTATGCTCAGCGTCCTGGTGGCGGTGGTGTTTGCGATCCTGTCCAACGAGATGGTGCGCCAGCTCGGTCTTGACGCCTCGGATCTCGGCCTGCTGGGCGGATTGTTCTTCGTCACTTATGCGGTGAGTCAGCTCGTGCTGGGCATCCTGATCAGCCGGGTTCCGGCCCGCTGGGTGCTGGGACCGACCGCCATCCTGGCGGCGCTGGGCACCTTCTACTTCAGTGTCAGTGATGGGCTGACCTCCGCCATCATCGCCCGCGCCCTGATGGGGCTTGGCCTCGGCAGTACCTTTGTCGGCGTCATCTAACTCGTGGGACGGCGTTATGGGAACAACTTCGCCTTCATGTCCGCCCTCAGCCAGAGCCTGGCGAATGTTGGCGCGGCGGCGCTGGCTATCCTGAGCGCCTTCCTGCCGATTCTGGTGGATTTTCGTTTGCCTTTCCAAGTTCTCGGGGCGCTGTTTCTGGCGAGCGCGGTCCTGATTTTCTGGTGGGTGGATGACGCCCCGCTCGCGGCATCGAGTCCGGCGCCATCGCTCGGCGCTGCCTTCAAGGATGCGGTGTCGAGCGGCCAGTTCTGGGCGGCGCTGGTGTTTTACTGCGGAACTTTTGGGATCCTGCTGGCCTTTGCCGACCTCTGGAACATCCAGTTTCAGATGAATTTCTTCCAGCATACGGTGCAGCAATCGGCGGTGATGAATGCCATGATCCCCTTGGGCGTAACGCTCGGCGGACTCGTGGCCGGCGGATGGGCCAGCAAAGCCGGTTTTGTGCCGCCAGCGCGGTTGTTCGGGCTGCTGGTGCTGATCTGTTTTTTCATCCTGTTGCTGGCGCCGTTGCCCTTCCTGACCGCCGGGGCGATGCTGTTCCTGGTCGGTTGTGGTTTTGGCAGTGCGACGCTGGGACTGGCCGCGCTCCAGCAACATCTGCCAGCGACGGCGGTGGCATTAGCGACCTCCCTAGTGGTGACGGCGGCCTGCCTCTTTGGCGGCCTGGTGCAGCCGCTGGTCGGGGCCGCGCTCAGCGCACCGCATCGATCGGGCGAAATCCTGAATCTGCTCCAGGCGGGGAATCCTGATTTCGGCACTTACCAGCGCGGCTTGATCGGGTTGCTGGCCGGTGTGGTTTGCGCGGTGATCGCCAGTTTCCGTTTCCGTCCGGCCCCCGCGTCAAACTAACGGAATCCTTGGAGGCCGCTCGGCGGTCTTAATCAAGTCGTTCCTTAGCGCCAGGAAGCGTCGTCCCGCGGCAGGCGGACAAAGTCGTCCACTACCTCTACCCGGCAGGGAGCGGCGTCGGACCAGGCCCAAAGAACCAGGTTGAGGTCGCCCGGGTCCGTCCCGGGGGCGAAGCTGGGGACCAGCGCCCCCTGGCAGCCGGCGGCGACCAGGCCATCGGCCAGGCCCCAGGTCGGCGGGGGCTGCCTGCGGGAGGCGAGATCCTCCCAGGGACAGGCGAGAGTCGCGCCATCCACACCCAGGGCGGCTGTCACTTCAGGTTGGGTCAGATCGACGATGGCCGCGCAATCCACCCGGTAGGCGACCAGGGTCAGAGGCTGCGCCTTGAAGGGGAACCCCTGCTGGGCCTCCATCCAGGCGGTCTTGGGAGTCAGGGAGGGATAGAGGGCCAGGAGACCCGGCCGGTTGAAGCGCCCACCGCACCGGGCGGCCCCGGCCCCGCTGGTCGGGGCAAAGGCCCAACGCGGATTGTGGGCACGGAAGACGGTCCCGGCGAAGCGCCGCGCCAGGGCCGCCGCCTTCATGCGTAGCCGCCCTCGGCGATGCGCGTCAGGTAGTCCTTCACCGCCTAGGCCCGTCCCTCCTTGACCAGATCCTCGGCGGTCTTGTCGCCGAAGGACGGCAGGGGCTCGGAGCGAAACCAGGCAAAGGCGCGCCCGACGGACCCCGACCAGCGCGTGACCCGGTTGATGATCTCCGTGGTGTCGCGCAGCCGCGCCTGGGTCGCCCGACTGGCGGTCCGCGCCTGCTTGGAAACCGCGCCCCGGGACAGGCCGGTGGCGACGGCCAATTCGGTCTTGGTGATATGTAACTGCTCCGCCAGGCGGTCGGTGGCGACCAGACCCTCGGCGTCAATGACGGTCTCCAGGAAACCAGGGCGGGCGGACATGGATTTGCCTCTCTTGATGTCCCATAAGATGGTCTAGTTATGCGGCATTTCCGAGACTATGCAAGCCCGGGACGACGGGGCCGGATTTTGGCCAGGGAGTCCCGTGGGACATCAAGGCCCCGACCAATCTGGTTGGGACCCCGTACCGGGCATCCTGGCGAGATGTCCCTCCCAGCCATCGCCACCGCATTGAGCAATTCGGCGGTGCGCTTAAATAGCCATTGCTGGTAATCGGTTAGGTACACCGCGCAGGCGAACACGCCAAGCCCATACTGGACCGGGCCGCCGCCGTCGGGAAAGCCACTGCGATGAACCTGGCCGCAGGCGAACACGCCCACCACCGTCCGGTACTTCGGGGCCAGACCGTCTCTCGGCGTTGATCACCGAAGTTGCCTGGTCAACGCATCGGCCGCGACTCACGGATCGGCGGATTAGAGGGTAACCCGTACCACCACCTCGCCTAGCGAGCGTACCTGTTCCCGTACGGAAAGCTCTACCTCGTGGGCTATGGCATCCGCGACCTGGACCGACATATTGGGATCAACGGCAATGGCGACATCGCTGTACACCTTGTGGCCCACCCAGCGGGCGCGAACCGAGCGCACCACCAGCACCCCAGCGACATGGCCGGTAGCGTGGGTGATGTCGTCGAGAATTCCCGGCTCGATACCGTCGATCAGGCGGTGCCAGACGGCCTTGGCGGCATCCTTGACGATGAACAGGATGGCGAGGGTAATGCCGATGCCCACCAAGGGGTCCGCCAGAGGATACCCAAGCCAGGCGCCGATCACACCGATCAGCACCGCCAGGCTGGTGAAACCATCCACTCGCGAATGCTGGCCATCCGCGATCAGGGCGGCGGAGCCTATGTCCCGCCCTACCCGGATGCGGTAGACGGCCACCGCCTCGTTACCGATGAAACCGATCAGGGCCGCCACCGCCACCCAACCCAGATGCGCCATTGGCTCAGGGCTGATGAGCTTGAGTATGGCCTCGTAGCCGGCCACGCAGGCGGAGAAGAGGATCACCGCAACGATGATGACTCCCGCCACGTCCTCGGTCTTGCCATAGCCGTAGGTGAAGCGGCGATTGGCGCCCCGTTTTGCCAGGGCAAAGGCGATCCACAAGGGAATGCTGGTACCGGCATCGGCGAAGTTATGGATGGTGTCTGCTAACAGCGCCACGGAACCGGAATAGAGGACCACCACCACCTGGAGAAGGGCGGTGATTCCCAGTCCGACGAGGGAGATTTTGAGTGCCCGAATTCCTTTCGCGCTGGACTCCATGACGGAATCCACCTGATCGGTCACATCGTGGGAATGGGCGAAGGTTCCCCGCAACCAGCCCAGGATGCCACCACCGTGGTCATGGTGGTGATCGTGACCCTGGTCACCCAGGGCATGCGCCCCATGCCCATGGGTGTCGTGCCTGTGGGCACCAGGGGCGTGACCATGGCCGGGGTGATCGTGCTCCTCGGTAAAGGGCGTGACCAGGAGTTGTGGTCTCTCTTCTCCCTCAATCCGAAGCCGTACCTCGAAGGCGTGGGGTTCCGGGATCTCCGCAGTCGATTCCAGATAATCGGCCTCCTGACGGAACTGAAAGAGCTGTTCGGCGCCGTCGGGCCGCACGGTGGTCAGGGTAACCGCCGCGGTGGGCAAGGGCGGGGCGGCTAGTCTCTTGGTGTCAAGAAAGTAGAGCCGGAAGCGGGGTGGGACCCCGGCCTCAAAGACGGCGATCTCCACATGTCCCGCGTCATATCCAAGGAGGGGACCGCCATGTTCACCCTGGGTGGGTAACGTTGGATCGGAATAATGCATGGGCAAGATCTCCGCCGATTGGCAGTCTGGTGAGTTATAGATACTTGGTCATGGCCTTGAGCGCCGTCATCTGTCCGGCAATATCGCGCAGGGTCATGCCTTCCTGGATGTCCAGACAGTGCTCGATATGATCGGTCACATACTGCCGCTTGGCGCTGGCCAGGGCGTTGGTAACGGCCTGTAGCTGTTGCGCCACCTTCTCGCACTCCTCGTCGGTCTCGATCATGGTGATCACCTTGATCAGGTGACCGGAGGCCCGTTTCAGGCGCAATACAATTTCGGGGTGGCTAGTGTGTTGGTTCATGGGAAAGTATCCTATACGGGGGGATAGGTTCTGTGCAAGCGCCACGGCTGGATGCTTGGCAATGGCATCCGCTTTGGGCTTCACCGATGCCATCGCCGGCCGCGATCAATGGGGTAAGAGCAAAGGGCTCGCCGAGCCTCCCTCTTAAAAGGCCGTGAGTGATGCCCTAGTCAAGGGATTGCACATGAGCGTAACGCCGTTCTGGCGGCTGGCCTGGCAGGATAACGCTAGCGATGTCGCTGTCCTCGGCATGGGCCAGCAAACCGATGGCCATCAGCGCTGCGGACCAGGTAAGCCACCCCCATAATTTCAGTAGCGCGTTACCCCGAATATCCCTGGTGATCGCCCTGGGCAAGAGTCTCCCCCTCGGCCGCCCGGCTACCCCGCCGCAGCGCCCCGAAGCGCAGATAGAGGGCGGGGACCACGACCATGTTCAAGGCGGTTGAGGACAGCAGCCCCCAGAGGATGACGATGGCCATGGGCGTCTGAATCTCGCTGCCCGGCTCGCCGCCGGCCAGCGCCAACGGGACCAGGGCCAGGCCCGCGGCCAGGGCGGTCATGAGGATGGGCGCCAGCCGC
>JBASIS010000044.1:0-8295 GCA_049654905.1 Chromatiaceae bacterium | reverse complement strand
CGTCCATTAATCCAACCCCTCGATCAGCTTGTCCAGGGCCTCGGGGGTCAGTCCCTCGTGATAGGTGTGACCCACCAATACCGCCGGCGCATGCCGGCAGGCACCCAGGCACTCCGCCTCCTTGAAGGTGAAGCGGCCATCGCTGCTGGTCTGGCCGGGTTTGAGGCCATATTTACTTGCGACATGCGCGATGAGTTCTTCGGACCCATTCAACATGCATGAGATGCTGTTACATACGCAGACCTTATTCTTGGCCGTGGGCTCAAGGTCGTACATGTTGTAAAAGGTCGCCACCTCGTAGACGGCGATGGCGGGCATATCCAGATAACGGGCGACATCGTCCATCAGTTCCCGCGACAACCAGCCGCCGTTCCAGTCCTGGACCAGGGTCAGAGCTGGCATGACCGCCGACTGCTTCCACTCGGCCGGATAGCGGGAGATGTGGGCATCAATGGCGGCGCGGATCGTGGCGTCAAAGAGACCTTCCTTAACCTCGCGCGGGGCCGGGACGGTCAGGGGTACGCTTCTGAAGCTCATCAGCGGTCAATCTCCCCAAATACAATGTCCATGGTGCCAATGATGGCCACCACATCCGCCAGCATGTGCCCACGCGCCATCTCGTCCATGGCCGACAGGTGGGCAAAGCCCGGGGCGCGAATCTTGACCCGGTAGGGCTTATTGGCCCCGTCCGACACCAGATAGACACCAAACTCCCCCTTGGGGGCCTCTACCGCGGCATAAACTTCGCCCGCGGGCGGGCAATAGCCCTCGGTGAATAGCTTGAAGTGATGAATGAGGGCTTCCATGTCGCCCTTCATCTCCGCGCGAGGCGGCGGGACTATCTTATGGTCGTCGATCATGACCGGACCGGGGTTGGCCCGCAGCCACTCAACGCACTGCTTGATGATGCGGTTGGATTGGCGCATCTCCTCGACACGCACCAGGTAACGATCGTAACTGTCGCCGTTCTGCCCCACCGGGATATCGAAATCCACCAGGTCGTAAGCGGCATAGGGCTGTTTCTTACGCAAGTCCCAGGCAAAGCCAGAGCCCCGGATCATGGGCCCCGTAAAGCCAAGCTGGAGGGCACGCTCCGGCGAGACGACGCCGATACCCACGGTGCGCTGCTTCCAGATACGGTTATCGGTGAGCAGGGTCTCGTACTCATCGACGTAACCCGGGAACCGCAGGGTAAAGTCTTCGATGAAGTCCAACAGCGAACCCTGGCGGGAGGCGTTGCGCCGGGCAAATTCCGCAGCGCTATGCCACTTGCTGGGCTCCTCGCGATAACGGGGCATCTGTTCCGGCAGATCACGATAGACGCCACCCGGCCGATAATAGCCCGCATGCATCCGTGCGCCGGAGACCGCCTCGTAACAGTCCATGAGATCTTCGCGCTCACGGAAGCAATAAATGAACATGGTCATGGCGCCTACGTCCAGACCATGGGTTCCCAGCCACAGCAGATGGTTGAGGAGACGGGTGATTTCGTCGAACATGGTCCGAATATATTGAGCGCGAATCGGCGCCTCGACACCCAACAAGCGCTCGATAGCCATGACATAGCCATGCTCGTTACAGAGCATGGACATATAGTCCAGGCGATCCATGTAGCCAATGCTCTGGTTATAGGGCTTGGTTTCCGCCAGCTTCTCGGTACCCCGATGGAGCAGCCCGACATGGGGATCGGCCCGGACGATTACCTCGCCGTCCATCTCCAGCACCAAGCGCAGGACGCCATGGGCGGCGGGATGCTGAGGCCCAAAGTTCAGGGTGTAATTACGAATCTCAGGCATGGGGGCGGTCCAGCGCGGCGTCGCCGAAGCGGCTATCGGAGCGGATTACGCGCGCCACCAGGACGCGGGGCTCAATACTGACCGGCTCATAGACCACGCGGGCAAGCTCCGGGTCATAGCGCATCTCCACATGGCCCGAGATCGGGAAGTCCTTGCGGAAGGGGTGGCCAACAAAACCATAGTCGGTAAGGATGCGGCGGAGATCCGGGTGACCCCGGTAGAGGATGCCAAACAGGTCGAAAGCCTCGCGCTCGAACCAGTTAGCCACACTCCAGATATCCACCACCGAATCCACCATGGGCTGAGGGCCGACGAGTTGGACCCGAATCCGCAGCCGGCGGTTATGGCTCATCGACAGCAAATGATAGACCGAGGCGAATCGTTTGGAATCATCGGGCGCAAACGCCTCGATCCTCTCGGCACCGCGCCCGAATCCGGTACTGGAGGCCGCCTCGGTCTCCCACTCGGACTGGCCGTAGGCGGCAAAATCCACGCCACAGACATCCGTGAGTTGCTCGAAAAGAAAATCCGGGTGATCGCGGAGAATCAGGGCCTGGTCATGCCAAACCTCGGCCTGGGTGACCAGCGTCATCTCCCCGCGACTGAACTCCAGATGATAGTCGCTACCGGCGAAGTGACGGTCGATCGCATCCACGAGCGCATCTTGTCGCGCGTCGCCGGTTCTCGATTCCTGGTGTGACATGGCGAGTGGCTGCTCAGCGGGCTATGGTGTTGGTACGGCGAATCTTGTTCTGCAACTGCAGAATGCCGTAAAGCAGGGCCTCGGCCGTGGGCGGGCAACCCGGAACATAAATATCGACCGGGACAATGCGGTCGCACCCGCGCACCACCGAATAGGAATAATGATAATAGCCGCCCCCATTGGCACAGGAGCCCATGGAGATGACCCAGCGCGGCTCCGCCATCTGGTCATAGACCTTACGCAAGGCGGGGGCCATCTTATTGCAGAGGGTGCCAGCAACCACCATAACATCGGATTGACGGGGGCTGGGTCGGAAAATCATGCCGAAGCGGTCGAGGTCATAGCGCGCGGCGCCGGCCTGCATCATCTCCACGGCGCAGCAGGCAAGCCCAAAGGTCATGGGCCACATGGAACCCGTACGCGCCCAATTGATGAGTTTATCGGCCGTGGTAGTGATCACGCCCTGCTCAAGGATGCCGGCTATTCCCATTCCAGGGCCCCCTTCTTCCACTCATAGATGAAACCGACTACGAGGATAGCGAGGAAAATCACCATAGCCATGAAACCAACCAGACCCAAGCCCTCAAGGGCGACGGCCCAAGGGAAAAGGAAGGCGATTTCCAGGTCAAAAATGATAAAGAGGATGGCGACCAGATAGTAGCGGACGTCGAACTTGAGACGAGCGCTTTCGAAGGCCTCAAAGCCGCATTCGTAAGGACCATTCTTTGCGGGATCAGGCCGTCGCTCCCCCAGGAAGAAGCCCGCGGCCATGGCACCCCCGCCCACCAGCAAGCCGATGACCATGAAAATCAGAATTGGAAGATAGTTTTCTAGCACCCACTTCCCCTTGCTGTTGAATTCTTACGGAGTCATTACAACGCGGATGGTGAAGTCTAGTGCAGCTTCTTGACATATGTCAAGCCGAAACACCCTCGCTTTCAAAATATAAATCAGTGAGTTACGGATTTAAGGGATGCGGAACCCGCAAACTGGGCAAAAAAAAGGGCAGGTCATTTTAACGACCTGCCTCACTTCAAATTGGTGCCGACGGCCGGACTCGAACCGGCACGGCTTGCGCCACTACCCCCTCAAGATAGCGTGTCTACCAATTCCACCACGTCGGCTAAACTTCATTACTCCTTAGGGGCCGGGGGCTCCGGCACCGGCGGCACCATAACCTCGACTTCCTCTACGATTTCGACCGGGGCCGCCACTGGCGGTATTTCCGGAGAGCCCTGCAGGGTCGTTACCGGAGAGGGCACTTGACCCACTCCAGGCACTTCCGCCGGCGTAACCAAGGGGGCTACCGGGGCTTGATCGAGTTGATCCATGAGCCCCACCGGCTCTCCAACCTGAGACGCATAATAGGCCAGAACCATGCTGGTGACAAAAAACAATGCCGCCAGGATACCCGTTGTCCGGGATAAAAAGTTACCCGAACCGCGCGCGCCAAATACGGTAGCCGAGGCACCACTGCCAAAAGCCGCGCCCATATCGGCACCCTTGCCGTGCTGAATCAGTACCAGGCCAATGAGCCCTAGGGCCAGAAAGAGATGTACTACGGTCAGTATGGTCTGCATTTCAGAATCACAGGCTAGCGTGCGCGGCCTGGCAGATACCCAGGAAGTCATTGGCCACCAGCGCGGCACCACCAATGAGACCCCCATCGATATCGGGCTTGGCCATCAATTGGACCGCGTTGTCGGGTTTCATGCTGCCACCATAAAGGATGCGCAACCCATCCGCAACGCCGGCATCGTGGGCGGCGATCCGGCCGCGAATAAAGGCATGAACTTCCTGCGCCTGCTCCGGAGAGGCCGTTTTGCCAGTGCCGATGGCCCAGACGGGTTCGTAGGCGATAACCCCGGCCGTTAGGGCCGCGACCCCCTGCGCCTCAATAACCGCGTCCAGTTGGCGGGCAATCACCGCCTCGGTTACCCCCTGATCACGCTCCGCGAGGGTCTCGCCCACGCAAAGAATAGGCCTGAGGCCCGCAGCCCGCGCAACGGCGAACTTGGCCGCCACCAAGGCATCATCCTCGCCGTAAAGGGTTCGGCGCTCCGAATGACCGACAATGACGTAGGTGCAACCAAAATCCAGCAGCATGGAGGCCGCTATCTCGCCCGTAAAGGCGCCGGATACTTGATTGGACAGGTTTTGCCCACCCCAAGCCATGGCCGTGCCGGACAGTTCCGCCTGGACCTGGGGCAGATAAATGTAGGGCGGACAGACCGCCACCTCGCACTTGGCAACCCCCGCCAGACCAGCCTTGACCCCCGCCAGCAGCTCGCGCACGCTCGCGGTGGAACCATTCATTTTCCAGTTGCCGGCAACCAAGGGCTGACGCATGAGAATCTCCTACCTTTCAAGAGCGCGAGAAGATAGCGGGTTGGCCGCTTAAAAGCAATCGTAAAATCTTGGCCGCGCCCTTCTCCGGCCATTCTCCGGGAGCGCTCCATGCTTTACACTCTCCAACATGGCCACCAAAGCAAAACCCAAGACCGCTCAGTCCAACATCGCCCTCAACAAGAAGGCGGGGCACGACTATTTCATTGAGCAGCGCTACGAAGCCGGCCTCAGCCTGGAAGGCTGGGAGGTCAAGAGCGCCAGGGCCGGGCGTGTCCAACTGCGCGAGGGCTATGTGCGCATCATCCAGGGCGAGGCCTTCCTCCTGGGTTGTCACATGTCCGCTCTCACCAGCGCCTCTACCCACGTCCACCCAGACCCGGTGCGCAACCGCAAGTTGTTGCTGAAACGGAGCGAGATCCATCGCCTGATTGGACTGGTCGAGCGCTCCGGCTACACCCTGGTCCCCACCGCCATGTACTGGAAGCGGGGCCGCGCCAAGCTCGAAATCGGCCTCGCCAAGGGCAAAAAGCTCCACGACAAGCGGGACAGCGAGAAGGACCGGGACTGGGTACGGGAAAAGGATCGCCTCTTCAAGCAGAAGTAGGATGCGATCGGGCTGATTTACATTGCCCAGGAACTTCCCCCCCTCTATACTCTCCAATGGAACGACTCTGGGGGCGACATGGCTTTCGACGTGGGTTGCGAACCCTGGGGTGCATGCCGAGGTGCGGGGTACCTCGTAAATCCATCCGCAAATCAACAGTTGCCAACGACGACAACTACGCTCTCGCCGCCTAAACCGGCGAGCCTCTGACCGTTCTCTGCCCATGGGGGGCGGGTTTCAGGGGTAACAACACACGGGATCGCGGTGACGGGAGTCCGGACCTGAACCGCTAAAACCCAATTCGGAATCGCTGACCGAGCGCCCTGCCCTTCGGGCGCTGGAAGGTTAAAAAAAATAGACAGGGCTAAGCATGTAGATCTCTAGGCAGAGGACTTGCGGACGCGGGTTCGATTCCCGCCGCCTCCACCAAAAATCAGATTTTAAGGTCCCGAACTGGACCAATAGGAAACCTAACCCGCCACGAAAAGGCGGGTTTTTTATGTCCTCCCGTTGGGGCCTCAGCGTCTATACCTGAACATGATTTTTCTATGTTCAGTCCCGTCCAAGCAGCTGCGGAGCCTGGAGAAGAAGGTCGAGCGCGAGAAGATCGTGCTGGCTGCCATGCCTGAACCGCAGCTATAAATCATCGAGTTGGCCCCTGAGCACCGCCGCGTCACCATCAGTGAGGCCATCAAGCTGACCGAGGCGAACCGCAATACGCTCAAACAGCATTTCCGTGCGCTGGTTCAATTGCAGTACCCTATCATCTAAATCCCAATCCAGTAGTATCAGGCGGTTGAGAAGAGATCCACGCTGCGAGGCATGGGCAATGGCATGGGCATTAACTGGAACAAAGGGACACCATGAAATATAAACCTATTTGGGCTTTGATGGTTCTGGCTACCGCGTGCGCGATGATGATCGTGAGTTGCGGTGGCGACAGCAACGGCGGGCCGGCACCTTGGGACACCTCGCCCTACGCCACGCGCATCTATATGCTGGCCGCGCAGAACGGGAACCTGACCCCTCTTGACCCGGCCGAGGAAGGGAACCCGCCAACCGCGGGATTATCCTGGCTGCTGACCCTGGAGGGTCTCAACCCCGGAGCCCTCTGGTACACCGACCGGCCGGACCGGGCAGTGGGCAACACCTCGTTAACCGATTATGCGAACACCCTGTGGAGCCGGGTTTACGGCAGCACCGATCCGAACGCGACGATTCAATTCGACCTGGGCGCCAGGGGTGGAGAGGAAGGGGTCTTCATGGTTCTGTCCGACCCATCTTATGACGCGGCGTCCAACAGCATGCGTTTCCATGCGGAAATGTTGAACCACACCCTGGACCAGACGCCCACCACCCCCCTGTATTTCTCCGATATCACGGTCAACGTGCTCAACAATGCCACGGACGACCAGGAGGTGGCGTCCTACGTCCAGTACGCCGATGGAGCCGACCTCTATCCCACCGGGAGGGAATATGAGTACCAGTTGATGCTGAGCGACGCCGGCCCGGAGATGTTCTGGGTGGACAACGCCCCGGGGCGCTATTCGGACAAGGCGCCCATGTCCTACTTTTTCCCGCAGTGGGACTACCTGTTTGGCGACGATCCACCCAACGCGGCCCTGTTCGGGACCAACGCCGCGGGGGCCTTGAAACTGTTTTTCCTGACCCTGACCGACCCGCTGTATGACGAGGCCCTGGGGCAGGTAACCTACCGGGCCAGGCTCCTGGGACAGACGTCCGGACCGGTCGAGAACCTCCATCGGATCAACCTGAACATTGATTCGGGAACCTTTTCCCGCTTCCCGCTACCAGGCAAGGGCACGGCCTACCAGGCCTTCAGCCATGGCTACGACCCCTCCACGGCCAACACCCACGTCATCTATTTCGGCAGCGACATCGCCCGCAAGGAGGTGGCATCGCTGTGGGGAACCCAGTCCAATCTTTCGGTAAGCTGCGCCCCCTACTGCCGGGACGACCTGCAAACCCTCAAGGGCATGGGCATCAACCTGATCCGGCTTTATGACTGGGATCCACGCAACGATCACAGCCAGTTCCTGGATTACGCCCACAGCCTGGGGATCAAGGTCGTGGTGCCCATCAGCAACTGGCTGCCGCAGAACCCCGGGGCCTGGGATGCCCAGGTGCCCCTCTACTTCAAGTTTGGCAACTACGGGAACAGCGCCGGCACCGACTGGCACCCGGCCGTGGCCGGCGTCATCATCTCCAACGAACTGGACAATTCGGACGCGCAATACAGCCAGGCGATTGGCCTGGTGGCGCGGTTCCTCCAAGAGGCCGATAAGCAGGGCTTCGGCACAAGCGTGCCCGTGGGCATACCCATCACCTTCGTCCCCCGCGGCGCCCCCTATGGCCCGGGCGGTCAAAACATGCCGGGCTGGAACCAGTTCAACAAGCTGTTGACCGATCCCCGCACCGCGCATTACCGGGACCGGCTGATGCTGTGCTCCAACACCTACAACTCGAAAGACTACCTGTTCGCCAACGCGGAGAGCACGGGTCAGGGCTGGGTCCAGTTGACTTACCAGCAGTTCGGCACCCCCATCCTCTTCACCGAAATCGGCTACAGCCGCGTCAAAAGCGATTACACCCCGGACTACATCAAGGACCAGTTGGAAGGGGTGCTGACCTACCAGAAGGCGCACCCGGAGCAAATCCTCGGGGCCTGCCACTTCCAGTTCTCGGACAAGGTCTGGAAACAGGGCGGTAACGATACGGAAGGCGCTTTCGGCTCTTACACCCACCGCGCGCTTCTGAAGCAAATTCAGACTGTACAGGGCGACTTCAGCTACTGGCCAGGCGAGCCGGCTATCGATTACGGC
>JBASIS010000043.1:0-4984 GCA_049654905.1 Chromatiaceae bacterium | reverse complement strand
CGCCGGGGCGGTGCTTACTTGGTCGGGGTGACCGGAGCAGCCTGAGGGGCGACCGGAGGAGCGGGCGGGGCGCCATAAGGGGCACCGTAGGGGGCGCCATAACCATAAGGGGCACCGTAGGGAGCATAGCCGTAGGGGGCGCCATAACCGTAGGGGCCGTAGCTGTTGTTGTAGTAACTGTTGTTACCCCGGCCATAACCGCGGCCGCTGCCGCTGCCGCCGCCGCCCATGTTCATGCTGAAGTCGCCGTAGCCGTTACCATCGCCAAACATGTCGTTCATCATGTTGTTGTTATTGTTGCCGTAACCAGGACCACCGCCCCAAAAGGCGGAAGCCGTAGCGGAAACGCCCAGCAGGGCAGCGATGGCGGCAGCGGTAGCAAGTTTTTTCATCATTTTTCTCTTAAAGTTAGGTTCTGGTTGCAGCAAATGGCGGCGTCTGTGTGCGCCGTCCATGGGGGAGTAGAATATTAGAATATTCTGATACAGTCAAGTATCTTTACTGAGATTTTTCCGGGGTCAGTTACCACTCCTCAAGCCTGACCCGCAAGAAGCTGGCGAAGCGGGGCGTGCCCTTGGCGGTGCGGCCCTGATATTTGAAGGTGACCAGACTGCCCATGCTGGGGGGATCTCGCCGTTGGGCGTGGGTAAAGCCGGTACCTAGGCGAAAGCGGGTGCCGTCGGCCTCCTCCACCAGGAGGGCGCCCAGCATGCCCTGGAAGCGGCCCTTGCCGGGCAGATGGCCAATTACCCGCGCCTCGGAGTCCAGATAGGGCTTGACCTTGAGCAGGTCATCGGAGCGCCCGGCCCGATAGTGGGAATCTTCCCGATGCAGCATCAGGCCCTCGCCGCCGCCGGCGACGACCTCCCGCAGCCGTGCCATGAGACTGGCGTGGTCCGGGATGCGGAACTGCTCGATGAGGACGAGATAGGGGCTGGGGGATGGCGTTAGCAGGACACGCAAGGCCGCCAGCCGCTGTCCGAAGGGCCCTTCCTGGTCGGGCAGGTCGAAGACCATGAAGCGCGCCTGGCCCCAGGCGACGGGGTCCGGCTCCCCCCGGCGCGCCGTCGCGGACATGCGCTCGAAGGTGCCCGCCCCATCCAGAGTTCGCCATCCAGCGGGGTCTTGGGGAATCCCGCCAGAAACCAGGCCGGCACCTGGATGGGCCGGCCGCCCCGGCTGATGAACCGTTCGCCGTCCCAACGGGCGCGCACGCCATCCAACTTCTCGCTGACCCAGTAGCGGTCAAGATCGATCCCCGGATGGTAGCTGTTCGCCAGCAGGAGGGCGGGCGAGGCGGGATCTGGCGCTGGCGGCGGGTCCGCGGCCCAGGCCGGGAAACCGCAACAAAGGGCCAGCCAACAGAGGGCCAACTGGCACAGGGCCTGCCAGGGGGTTAAAAAAGATGACCGGCGATGGGCGACACCGGCCATGACGTCAGTGGCCTTTCGGGGCCGCGACCTCGGGCAGGACGATATTGAGTTCCAGGACCTCCCGCGTCTCGTCCTGTTCGTAGTTTACGGAGATGGAGTTCATGTCCACATCCACATACTTGCGGATGACCTCCAGGAGCTCCCGTTGCAGTTGCGGCAAATAGGAGGGCTGATTGCGCGTGGCGCGATCATGGGCCACCAGGATCTGCAGCCGTTCCTTGGCGATCGCGGCGGTGCCCTTGTTGCGGTGGGATCGGAATAAGTCGAGCAGACCCATACCTTAACCCCCCAGCATCCGACTGAAGAAGCCCTTCTTCTTGATCTCCAGGAAGCGGTGGGGCAGATCCTCGCCCAGATAGCGCGCCACGGCGTCGCTATAGGCCTGGCCGGCATCGCTCTCCTGATCCATGATGACGGGCACGCCGGAGTTGGAGGCGGTGAGGACCGCCTTGGACTCCGGGATCACGCCCAGCAGGTCCAGCGACAGTATCTCGCGCACATCGCCCACGCTGAGCATCTCGCCCTTGGCGACCCGCTCCGGACAATAACGGGTGAGGAGCAGGTACTCGCGAATGGGCGGCTGGTTTTGCTCGGCCCGGCGCGACTTGCTGGAGAGAATGCCGAGCATGCGGTCCGAGTCACGCACCGAGGAGACCTCGGGGTTGGTCACCACCACGGCGTCGTCGGCGTAATACATGGCCATATGGGCGCCATGCTCGATCCCCGCCGGGGAGTCGCAGACGATGTAGTCGAAGCTCTTACCCAAGTCCTCCAGGACCTTGCCGACGCCCTCCTTGGTCAGGGCGTCCTTGTCCCGGGTCTGGGAGGCCGGCAGGACATAGAGGGCATCGCACCGCTTGTCACGGATCAGGGCCTGATTGATATTCGACTCGCCATTGATGACGTTGATGAAGTCATAGACCACCCGCCGCTCGCACCCCATGATGAGGTCGAGGTTGCGCAGGCCCACGTCGAAGTCGATGACCACGGTGCGGTGCCCACGCTGAGCCAGGCCCATGGCCAGCGCGGCGCTGGTGGTCGTCTTACCCACGCCGCCCTTGCCGGATGTAATTACGATAGTTCTCGCCAATGTCTCGCCCTCCCTTAGGCGCGGGGGTTGTCTCGTACTTGCGGCGGATTGGATGGGTGCATGAATCCGCTTAGATTTTTTCAACGCGCAGTACATCCTGGTCGAGGAAGATCTGGACGGGAACGCCCTTGACATCTTCCGGGATATTTTCGCTGATGCGGTAATGACCCGCCACCGAGATGAGTTCGGCCCGCAGGTCCTGACAGAAAATGCGCGCGCTGGTATCGCCCTTCATGCCGGCCATGGCCCGGCCGCGCAAGGGACCATAGACGTGGATGTTGCCGTCCGCCATCAGTTCGGCGCCATTGCTCACCGGGGCGATGACCGAGAGGTCGCCGCCGGCGGCATAGACCCGCTGACCGGAGCGCACCGGACGGGTGACCAGGCGCTGGCTGGCGGTCTGGGCCTCCTCTTCGGGAGCGGGACGGGGTGGGGCCGAACGGGCGGGGGCCGGACTCGCCGTTTCCCGCGCGGGCGGGACGCGACGCACGAAGGCATCGCCCAGGATCGCCAACTCCATGGCTTGGGCGGCCTCGTGCTGTTCCTCGGTGCCACCCCGGATCCCGACCGGGATCATGCCGAAGCCGCGCATCAGGCCGACGAGCTGGGGGAATTCCAGTTGTCCAGAACCCCGGGGCAGGCCAGACAGGTCGATGACCACGGGGGTGTTGCGAAAGAAGTCGGGCGCCTGATCGACCTTGACCGCCAACTGATCCGCCACGACGTCCATCTCAACGCCCAGGAGCCGAATCACGGGGAGGGTAAAGGTCGCGGCCTTGAGTTCGAAGGCCGGGTTGGGGCTTGCCGCCCCTGTTGTTGATTTAAACGCCATCGGGTCGAGGAGTTCCTTGGATCCGGAAACAATGCCAAGGCGGCCCGGAGGCAGCCTGGAAAAACCATCGCTCATCCTATCCGTTTGGGGCGGAAAGAAAAAGCGGCAAAGGCACCCGGGGCCAGGCCGGGGGCCGCCCACGCATCAACCCGGTGGCCACCGCAAGGGCCGTCCACCCAGCAGATGCAGGTGCAGATGGAAAACGGTCTGCCCCGCCGCGGCGTTGCAATTAATCACGGCCCGGTAGCCGGCGGCGGCGATGCCTTCCTGTTCCGCCACCCTGCGCGCGGCGAGGAAGAGCTTGCCGACGAGGGCCGCATCGCCCTCCTCCAGGTCGTTGAGGGTCGGGATGGGCTTGCGGGGGATCACCAGGACATGAGTCGGGGCCTGGGGATTCAGGTCCCGGAAGGCGACCACGTCCTCGTCCTGGTACAGGATATCCGCGGGAATCTCGCCGCGGGCGATTTTACCGAAAATAGTGTCCAACATCTCGTCTCCCGAAGAAAAAAAACCGGCGCCTCAAACCCCCTGGCGCCCGGCGAAGGCATGCGCCAGGGTGCCGCCATCCACATATTCCAGCTCACCCCCCAGGGGCACGCCATGGGCGATGCGGGTGGTGCGCACCTGGTGATCCGCCGCCATGCCGGCGATGTATTGGGCGGTGGCGCTGCCCTCGACGGTGGGGCTGACAGCCAGAATCAATTCCTGGATCC
The DNA here is from genome assembly GCA_049654905.1 of Chromatiaceae bacterium. Classification (GTDB taxonomy): domain Bacteria; phylum Pseudomonadota; class Gammaproteobacteria; order Chromatiales; family Chromatiaceae; genus M0108. The sequence goes on along the minus strand of JBASIS010000043.1, from coordinate 916 downwards.
GACCCTCGGCGAGGCGTGCCTCCAGGGCATCCAGCCCCAGTTCCCCCGGCCCGATGCCATCCAGGGGCGAGAGGCGCCCACCGAGCACGAAATAGAGCCCCCGGTAACCCGTCGCCTGCTCGATGGCCACCATGGACGAGGGATGCTCGATGACGCACAGGAGGCCCGGGTCCCGGTTCGGGTTGGCGCACAGACCACAGAGGGCCTGCTCACTCAGGGTGCGGCAGCGGTCACAGCGGCGCACCCGGTCCATGGCCTCGGCCATGACCCCGGCCAGGTGGCGGCCACCCTCCCGGTCCCGCTCCAGCAAATGGAAGGCCATGCGCTGGGCGGATTTAGGCCCCACGCCGGGCAGGCAGCGCAAGGCGTCCACGAGCTGATTGAGGAGCGAACGGTCCGACATGATGGTGGGTTTTCGGCCTAAGACCCAGGACGGGTCAGAACGGCATCTTAAAACCTGGCGGCAAGGGGATGTTACCCAGGCCGCTGGTCAGGCTCGCCATCCCTTCCTGGGTCATTTCCCCCACCTTTTGCACCGCGCCGTTGACGGCCGCCGCGACGAGATCCTCCAGCATCTCCTTGTCGTCGGTCAGCAGGGAGGGGTCGATCTCGACTCGCTTGACCTCGTGCCGACCATTCATGGTGACCTTGACCATACCGCCGCCGGACTCACCGGTGACCTCTTCCCGCCCCAGCCGTTCCTGAGTCTTCTGCAGGTCTTCCTGCATTTTCTGGGCTTGCTTGAGGATGTTGCCTAATCCGCCTTTCACGCTTGATTCACCTCTGTTTATTTAAGAATTTCGTGTCGTTTCCCGCAGCCGCCGGAGCCCTTGGCCCCCGGCCTAGCCCGGAGGCCGGACCGTGCCGGGCATGAGGCGGGCGCCCAGAGTGTCGCGCAGGGCGGCCGCGATCGGGT
>JBASIS010000042.1:0-10429 GCA_049654905.1 Chromatiaceae bacterium | reverse complement strand
CGCGGGGATAGCGCCGCTCAGGTCACTGATCAGGGGGTGGAGGGTCTGCAGCAGGCGCAGGACCCAGGCATCGAGGCTGTTGTGCGCGTCGGCGCCGATGTAGTGGTCGATGACCCGATAGCCCGGCAGCTCGGCCAGGTGGCGGGCGAGGTCGGCCAGGAGGGCGCTCTTGCCCTGACCGGAGGGGCCGGTGAGGAGGATGGCGCCGAGGTGGGGCTGGTCGGTACGCCGGGCCAGGGCGTCAACGACCTGTTGCCGTACCTCGGGGCGGGGGAGGAAGTTTTGTAACCGGTGATAGCGGAATGCGGCGTGGGCGAGGTTGCCTTGCTCGAAGGCGCTGGGCACCTGGTCGGCGGGGAAGTAGCGGTCGAGTTCGGCGAGCAGGTAGTCGGCGATGGCCTGGCCGAAGGCGTCCAGACTGGCGTAGCCGTCGCTGCCGAGGAAGGGGCTGTGGCGGATGCGCTCTTTGAGGCGGGCCAACCGCCCTTGGGCCGGGTCGTAGAAGCGGCGGTCACTGGGGTCGGGGACGCGACCGGTGGCGGCCTGGTAAAGCTGGTCGGTGAGGGCGGGGGCGCGCAGTAGGAAGATGGCGTGGCTTGCGAGTTTGTCCGCAGCGCCGGCGGCCAGTACAGCCAGTTCCATCTCCAGTTCGGTGACGCTGATATTACGCTCGACCGCCTCCCGAATGGGTTGGGTATAGGGCGAGGCAGCATGCCGTGCCCAATAGGCAGTGAGGTCCCCATGACGAGGAATCCAGCCATAGCGTTCACCGAGGAAGCCGATGAAGAAGGGCGGGAAGTCGCGGCAGCGGTCGATCTCCTTGAGGCAAATTTCGACGGTGACGCCGTTCTGGGATTCCTCCTCCGTCACTCCCCATCGCAGGTCGATCTCGGTGAAACCCACCCGCCGCGCCAGACAGGCCGCTCGCACCTGGGGGAAGATCTGTTTGACCAGGTGATTGCGCTCGGCATCCATATCCTGGAAGGTCGAGGATAAAAAAACGCGAATCTCACGACTGTAAGGGGCGGGGGGCATGGGTCATCCTTCTATTGTTATCAAGGGTTGCACCCATGGCACTTAGAGCGAAGGCGGCTTCCAGGCGATCCTCGTCCGCAAACCCCACCCAGCGATCTACGTCATCGCTGGTCAGGGGCAAAGCGTCGAAATCTTCCTTGGCTTTTCGCTCCTGCCGCGTATCTCCGGCCTGCTGGCGTGGGCGGCACAGCCAACAGGAGCAGACGCAGGGTGTCTCGATTGCCTGGCCAAGCCGCTTGGGTTGCTGGCTCAAGTCCTTACCCCAGTGCCAGCGCCTGGTTTTTTTCAGGCGGGCACGATATTTCCAATGGTATCGCCATTACGCCAAGCTGACATTGGCCGAAATCACAGCCCGCCACCTCGATGACCACCAGCGCCTCGTCCACCTCCGGTCCCAGCAGGGCGGTCTTGAGCCAGCAACTCACCTCGAAATGGGCTGCTTTCCCGGAGGGGTGCGTCTCCTCCTCGGTGTTCTGGAACTCTTCCAGGATCGATCCCGGGGCATTCTGGGCACAGATTTCCAGAAACTCCAGGTCGCTATCTGTCCCATTGGTGACGGCGTATTGGATGGTCAGTTGCATGTCCCCATCACTTTGGGGCCGTACTGGTCGGTGCCGAGTATCTCGTCGCCCAGTTTCTTGAGACTTAGATCGACATGTCCCGCCTGGATGGCGGCGATGAGGTCCGGGTTTTTGTCCGAGGTCATGGCTGGTTTCATCAGAGCTTCTCATCGTGGTGCGTTAACGGTCAGTTTATACAATGCGGCGTACTGCATACTGACAGAAGGCGCCTCGGCTCACCAGAGCCAGGGTGAGTCGACGGCGCTGGTGCACAGAATACGTCAGGGACGCGACAGCTCCGGTCGCTTGTCGGCGTTACTCGCGTGGGCCGGAATCTTGCCCTGGCCACCGTCAACCAGGCTTAAGATCGTGGCGCGAACGGATCGGTACGCACACCCAACGATGATGGAGACCCCATGATGCCCGACCCCCGCCTGGATGAACTGCGTAACCTCATCCTCAAGGCCAAGCACGCCTATTATTACAGCGGCGCGCCCATCATGAGCGACGCCGAGTACGATGCCCTGGAAGACCAGTTGCGCCTGCTGGCCCCGGAGGATCCGGTGCTGGCCCTGGTTGGCGCGCCGGTCTCCGGCGAGGCCATGTTGACCAAGGCCCGCCATGCCCTCCCCATGGGCAGCCAGAGCAAGGTCAACGCCGAGGAGGAATTCCGCCAGTGGCATCTAAAGGCCGGCGGGGGCGCCCTCCATGCCAGCCTGAAGGCCGATGGCGCCAGCGCCGCCGCCTATTACCGCGAGGGCCGGCTGGTGCAGTCCATCAGCCGGGGCGATGGCACGCTGGGCGAGGACATTACCGCCAACGCCCTGCGCTTCCAGGGCCTGCCCGCCTGGGCCGGGACCCCGGAGGGGGGCTTCACCGGCGCCGTGCGTTTCGAGGTCATCCTCACCCTCGAGCATTGGTCCCGGGTCGATCCCCAGCGGCGGAAAAATCCCCGCAATGCCGGCAACGGCATCATGGGGCGTAAGCACGGCCACCAGAGCGACCTGCTCACCAGCTACGCCTTCGACCTCGACGAGACCCGCGCCGGCCAGCCGGTGCGCTTCGCCACCGAGGGGGACAAGGCCCAGCGCCTGGCGGCATTGGGCTTCAACCTCATCCCCCAGCAGCGCTGCGCGGAGGGTAATGCCGCCGTCGCCTATTACCAGCAGGTCGCCCGGAGCCGCGATCAGGTGCCGTTCTGGATCGACGGTATCGTGCTCAAGGTCGATGACCTGGCCACCCAGCAGGCCCTCGGCGTCACCGCCGGCCGCCCCAAGGGCCAGATCGCCTGGAAGTTCGACTCCGCCGGTGCCGAGACGGTCCTGGAGCAGGTCCTGGTCAGCGGCGGCCACACCGGCGCCCTGATCCCCGTCGCCCAACTGCGCCCCGTCACCCTCGGCGGGACCACCGTCAGCAGCGCCACCCTGGGCAACTTCGACGAAATCACCCGCCTCGACCTGGCCCTGGGCGATAAGGTCTGGGTGATCAAGGCTAACGACATCATCCCCAAGATCATCCGCGTCACCGACCGGCCCCCGGAGCGCCAGCCGATCCCGGTGCCCAGCGCCTGCCCCTTCTGCGGCGGCGCGGTCGGGCGCAAGGTCACCACCGGGGGCGAGGCAGGCGCCATCCTCGGCTGTCGCAACCGTGCCTGCCCCCAGAAGTCCATCGGCAAGATCGCGCGCTGGATCAAGAGCCTCGACATCCTCGGCATCGGCGATGCCGTGTTGAATGCCCTGGTCGAGCGCTTCGCCATCGAGGACGCCGGGGACCTCTACCGCTTGCGCGACCAGGCGGAGGCCATGGCGGAGCTGATCATCAACCCGGAGAAGGAGCTGCGCCTGGGGGCCAAGCGCACCGCCAGCATCCTCGCCGCCATCGACGCCACCCGCACCCTGACCCTGAGCCAGTTCCTCGGCTCCCTGGGCGGCGAGGCCCTGGGCAAGCGGCGCGTCGAGTTGATGATCAAGGCCGCCGGCGGCGACCTCGACCGCCTGGATGACTGGCGCGGTGGCCGCCTGCGCGATCCCGAACTGGCGGAACGAGCCGGGGTGCCCAACCTGGGCGGCCCCATTCAGGACGCCCTCGCTGCCCTGGCCCCGGTGATCGACAAATTGCTCGCCCACGGCGTGGAGATCCTGCCCCCGGCGGAAGACCTGCATGCGGCCCCGGAAACCAATGGCCGGCGCACCCTCTGCATCAGCGGTCGCCTGCCCAGCGGCCAGAAGAAGGCCGACTACCAGGAAGCCCTGGCGGCCCAGGGCATCGATCTGGTGGACAGCGTCACCCAGGGCCTGGACTGGCTGGTGCTGGCCGACCCCCATTCCGCCAGCGCCAAGGCGGTCAAGGCGCGCAAGTTGGGGGTGCGGGTCATTGGGGAGGAGGCGCTGATGGGGCTAGCGGCGGATGGGGTGCCGCCAGACTAGGGCCGGCGCACGCGAGGCCGGTCATGCGACATATTTTGTCGTCACCTTGCCTTACTATGGGCTCTATGTTGACCACCAGCACACCCCCCATGAACTATGCCCGCCATGCGCCCTCGCGGGCCTACACCCCCCTATGGAACTGCTGGTCCGAAGACAGCGCCATCAAGCGCTGGACCCGGGAATTGACCCAGGCCGCCGCCCACCCCACCGACCGCGCGCGCTGGCAACTGACCGGGCAGGCGGTGGTGGTGGTGGAACATGAGGATCTGGAGATCATGGACGGCGTGTTGCACTGTGTCGCCAACATGGCTGGCCTGGCCTACCGCCAGGTGGCCGCCGCCGCGGTAGTGGACGAGTTTCCCGCCTGGGTGGAGGCCCTCCCTGCGGGCAAGCCCTGCCTGGTCATGCTGGAGGCCGGTCACTGGGTCGGTGCCGGCCTGGAGGGCGACGAGGATACGCTGGGGTTCCCCCGCAGTCCCGTCCATGACGAGGTGGCCGCCTTCGCGTTCCGCCAGGCCTGCCGCCAATTCCTCCTGGCCGGTCTGCCTCATTCACCGGTGGTGATCGTCATTGCCCTCAAGTCCTTTTCTCACCTGGATCCGGCCTTACGCCGTCAGGGTTGCTTCGACCGCTGGCTGCGGTTGCCCAACCTCGCCAGCGAAGACCTAGGCCGTGCCTTTGTCGCCGAGATGGGCCCCAGCCTCTTCGACGCCACGGTGACCGCGGACCTCCACCATCTGGGCGCCCTCGTCCGCTATGGGTTCGCCGACCACCGCCGGCGTGGCATCTTGCAGCAGGCCTTGCGCCGCCTGCACTGGCGCGAGAGGCGCCCGGTCAGTTTCAATGATCTGGTACTCTTCGCCACGTACGGCATTCTGGACACCGAGGAGGCGCCCCGCACCGCCGCCCAACGGCGCATTCCCGCCATTCACGAGGCCGGACATGCCCTGGTGGCCTGTCTCGACGCCGCCGGACGGTCCCTGCCGGTCTATGTCAGCGTCAGCCAGCGCAACGATATGTGCGGCATCTCGTGGTGCCCGCCTATGACCGCCTGGAGGAGGGCGACGGCCTCACCTATGCCGACATGGTCCACCGGATCCGCATCGGGGCTCGCCGGGCGGGCCGCGGAGCATCTGGTGCTCGGGGCGCCCAACGTCACCTTCACCGGCGCCCAAAGCGATCTTCGTCAGGCGCATGCCACCGCCGCCGAGCTCTTCGCCAATAATGGCCATGCCCCGGACCTTGGCAGCGATTCCGCCGTGGCCGCTAACCTGACGATCCTGCAAGGTCACACCGTGGACGCGGAATATCGGCGCATCGAAAACCTATGCCGCCAGTTTCTGCAGGCACAGTACCTCAGCGTCCTCGACCTGCTCCGCCAGCACCGGGCCCTGCTCGACCGGATCACGGCGGCCTTGATGGCGCAGGGCGTTTTATTCTGCGAAGACCTCCAAACCCTTCTGGACGAAGACGCTTGACAGCTTGCCGATGAATTCAACCGGACACGGGTCCAGAAGGGCTACCCAACCCGTTTACACAAAATGGGTGTCCAGTTGCTTGACCGTCAGTTTGTTATCGATGACCGCCACCACGATATCCCCATGGCGCGGCTCCCGCGCCCGGATCCCCACCAGCACATCCCCATTGAGAATGCCGGCCGGGTCATGGACTCGCCGGTGACGCGCACCTAGAAGGTCTCCGCCGGGTGGCGAATCAGGTAGTCATGGAGATCGAGCGGCCCCTCGGCATACTCCTCCGTCGGCGAGGGGAAGCCGGAGGGGACCCGGGATGCGAAGAGCGGCCGGGACAAGTGGCGCGCCGGGCCGGGCCGGGCGGGTTCCAGGTCCGCCAACTCCGCTCCCAGGCGGGGCTTTATCACCAGCCAGCCTGGATCGCGGGGATACGGCTGATGGGCAGCCGTATTATCTCGGTGGCCTCGCCCCAGCGGCCTGATTCGACCTTGCGCCCGGAACCCGGGCGGGCACCTCCTTTTGGCATGTTGGCTCTCCGGTTAGTGTTACGAGAACCTGAGTATAAGCAAGACACGCGCGGATGCTAGTATTGTTCGCAGCGGGTCTATGGCAAAGTTGTCGTATTGGCGGCCAAGTGATGCGTTTGGATATACCGCGCCCTAATGGCTGACAGTTTGGCAAGCGGGTCGATGGGTTATGCTACCCCCGGCGGTACGGTCGTACCCGCGGGGGTGGGCGGAGCATAAGACGGTGGGGAGTTTCGACGATGACACCAAACGGTTTGAGGAGTTGGGCACGGCTGCTGGTTACCCTATGGCTACTGGCCGTAACGTCGGTGGGGATGGCCGACGGGGGTCGGTTCGCGCTCGTCATCGGTAACAGTGTTTATGACGAGGGTGCGCTCGCCAATCCGGTGAACGACGCGACCGACTTTGCCGCCAAGCTGCGCGGCGTGGGGTTTCAGGCGGAACTGCTGCTCAATGCGGATCAGCAAGCCATGGAACAGGCGATCGACACCTTCACCCGCGCCCTGACCGGGCCGGGTAAGGTCGGACTCTTCTATTTTGCCGGTCACGGCATCGAATACCAGGGGCGCAACTACCTCCTCCCGGTCGGGGCCGTCCTCCACGGCGCGGTGGACCTGCGCTACAAGGCGGTGGACGCCGGGCGGATACTCGACGGCATGGGCGAGTCCGGTAATGGGCTGAACATGGTCGTCCTTGATGCCTGCCGCAACAATCCCTTTCCCAGCGCCTTCCGCTCTGCCAGTCGCGGCCTGGCCCGGCTGAGTCCAGCTAAGGGCACCCTGGTCCTCTACGCTACCCAGCCGGGAGCCGTTGCCAGCGACGGCGACGGCCGCAATGGCGTATTTACCAAGCATCTCCTCTCGGCGTTGGACGAGCCCGGCCTGGAGGTCGAACAAGCTTTTAAGCGTGCCGCGCTGGCCGTTGACCAGGAAACCGGTGGGGCCCAGACGCCCTGGATTGAGGGGGTGGCGCTCGGGCATTTTGCCTTTGTGCCTGCGGCTTCAGCCCTGCCCACGATCGCGCCCGGACCGGTCACTGTTGCACCGCCCCCGCCAGTCCAGGCGGGACACCTGCAAGTCAGCGTCAATACCCCGGCCCAGGTCCGCATCGACGACCGCTATTCGGGCGAGGCAACCCCGGAGCGCCCGCTGAATCTGTCGAACCTGCCAGTAGGTGTGCATCGGATCACCGTCAGTGCTAGCGGCTACCGCGATGGGCAACAGGACACCCAGATCCATGCAGGGCGGTGGACCCAGGAGCTATTAAGGCTGAGCCCAGAGCAGGCCCAGGCACCTCCGCCGGCGTTACTCCCCCAAACCCTTTCCGCCGTTGACACCTTTCAGACCTACTCCAACTCCAGATTCGACTATTCCATCGACTATCCTGCTGATCTGCTATCCCCGCAGGGTGAAGCCCCCAATGGCGATGGACATATCTTCGCCTCATCTGACCAGGAGGCCCGCATGATTATCTATGGCACCCATAATGTCCTGGATCAAACCATCAAAGACCTCTTCCAGCAGGAATCCAAGGATGCCTCTTCACATAAAATAATTAAGAAGGTCACCTATAAACGGCAGAAAAATAACTGGTTTGTCATCTCCGGTTACATCGGACCCAAAATCTTCTACCAGAAGACCTTCCTCTCCAAGGACATGTTCAAGACCTTCTATATCGAGTATCCCCAAAATCAGCGCCAGCGCTATGATCCGATTCTGAGCCGGTTGGGGAGTTCGTTCAAGGGATGAACTGGCCTGGGGTTCTTTGAGGGTCCATGGCTGACGGCGGGCGGCCTCATTAGCGCCAATTACCCATGAGGCTCTGGTCGATTGGCTGGGCAGAAACCAGCAAAATGAGCGGGAGTGCGGGTGAGGGGGTGGCCGCGCCAGCAATAAGGTTCCTGGGCCTGGTTTGACAGGCTCGGGGTCAGGTATTATTGTCCATCAGACCGGCGCTGCCGGCAAAGTCCCGGTTTAGTGCTAAGGGTGGTTAGGCACCAGGCCGCTTCTGCCTGGTAGGGTCAATATAAATAATGTCTTTCGTCATACCAGGGTATCCGTCTAATTCACTGTCAGGCTTAAAATGAGAAAAGAAATGAAGTTCTTGAAACCAATGGTTGCGGCACTTCTGTTTGGAATAGTTGTATTAAGTGCAGTTGCTGCTGAAAGTGTTACGAAGGCATCCGATGGATCTATAAAAACCGTTCCCAACGAGCCCCTCGGGACGAGGCTTAAGCGCGAGGTCGGCGGCGGCGGACCGGTGGCAATCCTGGCTGGCACGAGCGGTTTGTTCGCCGTCTCGTCCGACGGGAAGCGCAAACAGCTGCTGTGGCCGCAACCCACCGCTTGGGTGCTGGTCGATGCACGGGGACGGCAGATTTGGTTCGGCGCCGCCGACAAGGGAAGCACCAATGTGCTATCTCTTGATCTCGATGCGGTCGCGCCACAGCCGGTTGTCGTCGCGACCGGGGTGCCAAATGACCTGCGCATCGCCATTGTCTACCGCCAGGGCAAGACAGAGGAGTCGTTGCACTTCAGTTCTGGCATCCTCCACGGGCAATTGCGCCTCATCGTCGGCGGGAAGGCACCCTTGATCGATTACGACAAAGGCATGTACGACATGATCTTCGAAGAAGAGGGGGCCACCGCCCAACGCGCCGCCAAGAAGGCTCGTCTCACCGTCGAGGGCAAGGCGGTCTTAGCTGCACTTCCCGAACGCGCCACCGGTAGGCATGTCGCGGCCAAGATACCACCGCCTTCCCGGAAACGCGTGAAGAACGTCGACGCCAGCCGATGCGAAGAGGCAAGCATCTGTGGTTCAGCCGAAGCATTCGGCGCCTCCCCCTACCTTCGCGTAACCGTCGGCCACATTTGCGGCGACGCCTGCCAAATCGATTACCAACTCTATGACCCGAGGACGACCGAGTTCTTCGACTACTCCCAGACGGGACGCCGCTCGCCCAGTCCGCTCGGTCAATCGCCCGATCTGGAGGATGTCTGGATCGCCCCCGATGGGAGCGCCTTCGTCATGAAGGGCGCCCTTTACGGCTTCGATGGCATGAAGGTCGTCGGCGGCGATAACACCGGTGGCGGCTGGCTCGATACACCAGCACACTTGGATTGACCCTGCCAGCCAGGTACCATCCCTGGCTGCGGCGGCAAGCCCCCAGACCGCATAGTCGCAGTCACAGTGCGTGGGCCTTTCCTGAGGGGCGGGCGTGGCCGTCGCCCTGGAGGTTCGCTGCCGGGTGCTACGCGGGTTTACCCGCTGCGGCCCGCGCTCAGGGTGTTTGAAAGCGGCATTGCCCTTGCACCCAGCAGCCACCCTGCCACGGCAGCCACCCTCACGCCGTCATCCGCACCACCCCGGTAACGATCCCCAGGATTTCGATCTCCTCATGGCGGAGATACAGCGGTTCCATCTCGGGATTCGCCGGTTGCAGGCGCACCCCCGCCGCTTCCACATAAAAGCGCTTGAGCGTCACCTGGTGGCCGTTGATTAGGGCCACCACGGTTTCGCCATTCTCGGCGGTCTGGCGTTGTTCGATGACGATGATGTCCCCGTCCTGGATCTGGTCATCGATCATGGAGTGGCCGCGCACCCGCAGGGCATAGCTCGCCTTGCGGGTCATGTGGCTCGGCACCCGGATGGTTTCCTGCTCTTCCGGGGTTTCCACGGGCCGCCCCGCGCTCACATAGCCCAATAAGGGCACCTCAACGCCCGGTTCCGTCTCCAGGTCCAAGGGTTCCAGGCGGGGATCCCACGCCAGGTGGGTCCGTTTGGGCAGCATATAGACGACTTGGGGCATCGGCGGCTCCAGGGTGGGGGTGAAAGTCGTTGCGGGTAGGATAACGCGGCAGCCACTGCCGCAGGTATCGCCGTTGCCGGTGGAGGCAATCCCACCTCCGCCCGGCTGGTCACGGGCGCCGCGTGCGGGGGTTAGCTGCCTGGCGGTGATCGGGTAGTCGGAGAGCAGGGCATTGCGCAGGCCGCCTAAGGGTCCGCCGGGGGTCAATCCGGGCTTGCTCGATAGCATTCATGGGGATACGCTCCAGCTGGAATGTCGCGATGGTCGCGACCGCCCGGAGATCGGGCGGCTGGGAGAGTGTCGGGGTGGAGTTCATCTGCCACGTTAGCGGCTTCGTCCAACAAGCGGATAAAGAGCGGACCCCGCAGACGGCGCGGCCCTCTTTCTGAAACGTTTTGCCAGCGGGGCCGCTTAACCTTGACGTTAGGCGGTAACAATCAATGATAAGGTATCCTGTCTTTTTGGAGAACATTTTTATTATCCCGGGAAAACCCCCGGCTCTGCCGGGGGACTGAAAAAGTTTGACAATTACGGGAGTCCATCCAGGAAACTCCGGGTTGTGAGCCGCCAAGCACACACCTGCGGAGAATCCCGATGGACG
>JBASIS010000041.1:0-15455 GCA_049654905.1 Chromatiaceae bacterium | reverse complement strand
GGTATGGGTAGATATCGACGGTAGCCGCCTGGTAGGGGTCCTGCCAGCCCCGGGGAGGACGGGGTAGGGTGGTGGCCAATCAAGCTCCCGATCGGGACCTGAGGCTGCTTGAGGCTCGGGAGGGGGTAGTTGCGCGGGATGGGTTCGGGGTGGTCTGAACGACCGTTCTGACGGCGTTATGGACCCTATTGATTGAGGACTACGGGCAAATGTTGCTGGTACTCCCCTTCCTCCAAGCAGATCGGATTACCGCCAAGCCAAGCCAAGTGGCGCTAGGAAAGGACCCTGGCATAGCACCAGCATAGCACCAAAAGAAAAAAGCTTAGGGTTGTTAGTCCTAAGCTTTTGAATTTATGGAGCCGATGAGGAGATTCGAACTCTCGACCTACTGATTACGAATCAGTTGCTCTACCAGCTGAGCTACATCGGCAACAAGCAACAAGTATAAGAAATCCCTCGGGAGCGGACAAGGCTCATAGCGGCTTCCCTGGCACCTTAGGCGATGATGAGGTCCAATCGATCCAACGCGGCCAGGAGTTTCAGAGGGATTTAGCGGCCTCCGGCGGGGCAACCAGTTCCCGGGGTAGGGGGAAGACGACTTGCTCGCGGATGCCGGACTGTTCCACCACCTCGCTGGCGCCCCATTCCTTGAGGCGGGCGATGACACGTTCCACCAGGATTTCGGGGGCGGAGGCCCCGGCGGTGATGCCGACGGTGGGGGCATTAGCCAACCAATCGCGTCGAATGTCTTCGGCGCCATCGATGAGATAGGCGGTGATGCCTTGTTTTTGGGCGAGTTCGCGTAGCCGGTTGGAGTTGGAACTATTGGGGGAGCCCACCACCAGCAGGAGTTCGCAGCGCCGGGCGAGATCCTTGACCGCGTCCTGGCGGTTTTGGGTGGCGTAACAGATGTCGCTCTTGCGCGGGCCCTGGATGAGGGGGAAGCGCGCCTGGAGGGCGGCGATAATCGCCTGGGTGTCATCCATGGATAGGGTGGTCTGGGTGACATAGGCCAGGTGTTCCGGGTCGTGCACCGGGAGGTTGGCGACGTCGGCGACTTCCTGGACCAGATGGATGCGGTCCCCGGCGCCGCCCTGTCCCATGGTGCCTTCCACTTCCGGGTGGCCGCGATGGCCGATCAGGATCACCTCGCGGTCATCGCGGCAGTGCCGCGCGACCTCCAGGTGGACCTTGGTGACTAGCGGGCAAGTAGCATCAAAGACGCGCAGTTGGCGAGCGGCGGCGGCGGTCCGCACCCCTTGGGCTACGCCATGGGCGCTGAAGATGAGAGTGGCACCGATGGGGACCTGGTCCACTTCATCGACGAAAACGGCACCCCGCTCCCGCAGGTTCTCGACCACGAAGCGGTTGTGGACGACCTCGTGGCGCACATAGATGGGGGCGCCGAAAAGATCCAGCACGCGCTTGACGATCTCAATGGCGCGATCGACGCCCGCGCAGAAGCCGCGGGGATTGGCAAGGAGTATGTTCATGGATTCCGGGATGGTGAGGTCTAGGTTGGATGCAAGGAGTGATGGCGACTGTCGGGATGGAAAGCGGTAGCGTCGTCATGGGGGCTGATCCGGGCCAGTGCTAGGCGGGGTCCGTAACCGCGAGGATCTGATAATGCAGGCGCAGGACCCGGCCGGAGAGGGGGTGGTTGAAGTCAACCTGGACCTGGTCGCCCTGGAGGTCCTTGATGATGCTCGGGGTTTGGACCCCGTCGGGGGTGGTGAAGGCGACCAGGCTGCCGGGCTGGGGCACGGCGTCAGGGAACTCGGTTTTGGCCAGCCAATGCAGATTATCCTCGCGCCATTGCCCGAAGAGCTGGTTGCCGTCGGCCAGGCGCTCGACCTCCGCGCCCGGGGTCAGACCCAGGAGGCCGTGCTCGGTGCCCGGGGTCAGGGTCCCATCTCCCAGGGTTAGCTCCAGCGGGGACTCGCCGAAGGTGGAGAGGGCTTCGGTGCCATCGCCGAGATGAATGGAGAGGTGCAGGCGGACCCAGGACCCTGACCGGATGCTCGGCTGGGAGTTGCTAGGTATCGGGGGACTGGGTGGCGGGGTGGCCGTCACAGCAGTTCTTGGGTGACGAAGATATAGGCCATGCCAATGGCGACCGCGCCCACGGCAGCGTAGAAAACCAGGATACAGATGCCGGGCAAGGGGTTGCACAGGCGGCGGTAACGACAAAGTTTGCAATTTTTCAATCTGACCACTTCCAATTTCCAAGCCGCGAGGATAAAGGGGGAGGGCTGAGGGCGAGTTCTGGCCTGCGCATCAGCTTGGGCCTAAGTATCCCCCGGGCAATGGAAAAAGATCAACTCAGCCGTGATGGCCCCTGCTTTCCCGTTTGAATGGCTGGGGTCCCGGCTTTACTATCCCCCGTAGCCCATTTCCAGTCCATCGAGGAGCCGCGTTTGAGCAGAGCCAACCCCACCCCCGCCATCGGTTTCGTCAGCCTGGGCTGTCCCAAGGCGACCGTCGATTCGGAGTGCATCCTTACCCAGTTGCGGGCCGAGGGCTATGCTATCTCACCGACTTACGCCGCTGCGGATCTGGTCATCGTCAACACCTGTGGCTTTATCGACGCGGCGGTGGCGGAGTCCCTGGAGGCGATTGGCGAGGCACTGGCGGAAAACGGTCGGGTGATCGTCACGGGTTGCCTGGGAGCGAGGGCCGAGCTGGTGTGGGCGGCCCATCCTAAGGTCGCGGCGGTGACGGGTCCCCAGGCCTTCGCGGCGGTGATGGCGGCGGTGCATACCCTGGTGCCGGCCCCGCACGACCCCTTTTTAAGCCTCCTGCCACCCCAGGGGGTAAAACTCACCCCCCAGCATTATGCCTACCTCAAGATCTCGGAAGGCTGTAACCATCGCTGCACCTTCTGCATCATCCCCAGTCTGAGAGGCGATCTGGTCAGCCGTCCGATTGGCGCCGTTCTGGACGAGGCCCATCGCCTCGTGGAGGCGGGGGTGCGTGAACTTCTGGTGATCGCCCAGGACACCAGCGCCTATGGACTGGATCTGCGCTACCGGACCGATATCTGGCGGGGCCAGCTGTTGCGTACCGACATCGAGACCCTGGCCCGCCAGTTCGGAGAACTGCCGGCCTGGGTCCGGCTCCACTATGTCTATCCCTATCCGCAGGTGGATCGGCTGATCCCCCTGATGGCCGAGGGACAGATCCTGCCTTACCTGGACATGCCCCTCCAGCACGCGAGTCCGCCAATCCTGAAGGCCATGCGCCGGCCGGCGGCGGCGGAGCGGTTGCTGCAACGCCTGGCGGGCTGGCGCGAGATCTGTCCCGAACTGGTCCTGCGCAGCACCTTCATCGTCGGCTTTCCGGGGGAGACGGAGGGAGATTTCGACCTGCTCATCGACTTTCTGCGCGAGGCTCGGCTCGACCGGGTGGGCGCTTTCGCCTATTCCCCCGTCGTGGGTGCCGCCGCCAATGCCTTGCCGGACCCGATTCCCGCGCCTTTGCGGGAGGAGCGCCTGGCGCGGTTTATGGCTGTACAAGCAGAGATCAGTCGGGAAAAGCTTGCTCAGCGCGTCGGCCAGCGCCTCATCGTTCTGGTGGACGAGGTCGAGGAGGGGCGCGTCGTGGCCCGCACCGCCGCCGATGCGCCGGAGATCGACGGCAAGGTCATCATCCCCGGGGAGTGGGAACTGGATCCCGGCGATTTCATCGAGGTCGACATCACCCGTTCCGGCCCGCACGATCTGCTCGGGGTGCCGGTGCAGGAGGGATCGTGAGTCTGGTAACACCTATTTAGGAGAGGCTTTATGTTCAACGCCATTGTGCTGACCCAGGAGGAAGGCAAGACCCAGGCGCAAGTCCAGGTCCTCGACGAGGCCGACCTGCCCGCGGGTGACGTGAGTATCCGCGTCGCCTATTCCACCCTTAATTACAAGGACGGTCTGGCGATCACCGGCAAAGCGCCGGTGGTGCGGAGCTTTCCCATGGTGCCGGGCGTCGATCTGGTCGGGAAGGTAGAGGCGAGCAGCCATCCGGACTGGCACCCGGGGGATGCCGTCATTCTCAATGGTTGGGGCGTGGGGGAGCGCCATTGGGGGGGGCTGGCCCAGAAGGCGCGCCTGTCCGGCGATTGGCTGATCCCCTTGCCCAAGGGCTTGAGTTCCCGTCAGGCCATGGCCATCGGTACGGCGGGTTACACCGCCATGCTCTGCGTCCTGGCCCTGGAGCGTCACGGCATCCGGCCCGGTGATGGCGATATCCTGGTCACGGGGGCCAACGGCGGGGTTGGTGGCATCGCCATCGCCGTGCTTGCCAAAAAAGGCTACCGCGTCATCGCGACCACCGGCCGGATCATGGAGTCTGCCTACCTGCTCGGCCTGGGCGCCGCCGAGGTCATCGACCGGGCGGAACTCAACGGCCCGGGCAAGCCCCTGATGAAGGAACGCTGGCTCGGCGTCATCGATACCGTCGGCAGTCACACCCTGGCCAACGCCTGTGCCTCGACCCATTACAACGGCGCCGTTGCCGCCTGTGGTCTGGCCCAAGGCATGGATTTCCCCGCCACGGTTGCGCCCTTCATTCTGCGCGGGATCACCCTCTATGGCATCGACAGCGTCATGGTCCCCCGGGAGCGCCGTATCCAGGCCTGGGAACGTCTCGCCGCCGACCTGGACCCTCTGCGCCTGGAGGCGATCACGCGGGAAATCGGGCTGAACCAGGCCATCGCCGCCGCCACGGACCTGCTGAACGGCGAGGTCCGGGGGCGTCTGGTGGTCGATGTGAATGCCTGAGGGGTCGGGCGACCTTCAGATCAGGTCGGGCGTCGCTGGCGGGGTCGGTGAATTGGGTACCAGGCCGATCTCGTCGCCGTCCTCCAGCTTGGTGAAGCCCTCGGCAAACTGACGGTTAACGGTCACCCGCAGCCGCTCCCTATCAAAGAGGGGGGCCGCGCCCTTACGACGCTTGCCCAGCCAGATCAGGAGGCTGTTCACGTCCGTGACGCTGGCGGGCAGGGTCGCATCCTCGGACTCCTTGCGCATTTTCCTGGCCAGCCAGGAGAAATACAGCAGCCGCGCGCGCTTTTCGCCTCTGCCAGGCTCTTGGCGCTGGTAGCCCGCCTGCTCCAGGCGCTGCAGGTAATCGGCCCAGTTGGCCGCTTGGTGGGTGCCGAGGGCGTGGAGGGTGTCCCAGGAATAGATACCGGTGTCGTGGCCGTCATCGAAAAGGATGCGGATGGCGTACTGCCCCTGAGGGTCGATGCGCTCGATATTGACGGCCTCCTTGCCGGTGACCAGCGTATCCGGCCCGGCGGCCTTGGAGAAGACCCGCAGATATTCGCAAGGCAGTTCAAAGCGGGCGCCATCACTGAAAACGATGCTCAGCAGTCGTGATTTAGCATGCAGATTGATCTCGGTTGGCAGCAATTTGCCGGCTTCATCATTCATGGTTTTCAAGTCCCAACCGGTTGCATCTTCCCGCCGGCGGGGGCTGTCGGTCCCATGGTCCGGCAGGCGAGCCGGCGAAGTTGTTTGCGGGCGCCGGCAAAGACCCCGGAAACCGCCGCCAGGGCCTCCTTCTGGGCCTCGCGCACCATCAACTGCCGCCGCCCGGGGAGGTCGGCGGCCAATTCGCAACGGACGCGATGACCTCGGGCGGGATCGAATTCCTCACTGATACCGATGCGTAGCGCCACCGGGGTTGAGGGGTAGCGTTGCTGGAGACGTTCCGCCTCGGCGGTGATGTAATTACGGATCTGGGGATCGAGGGCGAGGGTGTCTCCGCTGATATGGATGGCGGGACGGCTAGTACTTATAGGATTCATCTATGGCAGGAAAGACTCCAGAATGGCCGATCCAGGGGACCGGTAGGACCACGTGTGAGTGGTTGGGACGGGTTGACGTATCAACGTCGATGACCCACGGGGTTTGGGGGCCCCTGCGGGACGAATAAAAAGGAGTTGGACTGGGGTGCCAGTAGCCTGAAGTATCGGCACCTGCGTTGCCGCTATCTTAAATAGGGCAGAATCACCAAGAGCGCGATGGGCTTTTATTATTAGCTATAAGGATGGCCATAGCCGAGCGGAAATGCAAGCACCTCGTGATGGGATGGTGTTTAAAGGCGCCGCGCGACCCCCTCACTCCCCGCAGGAATAGCCGTGGATGGCAAGCCCTTCCTCCAGATGGTCGGCGACCATGGGGTGAGAGAGCAGGTAGTGGGCGGTATTGTCATGCTCTTCGTAATCGTCCTGGGCGTCGGCGAGGGCGCTATCCCATTCCTCGATCGCGTAATCACCGCGGCCCAACCACATGAGGGCGATGAGTTCCGCCTGCAGGTCCGGGTCCAGGTCCGCCACTGCGGCCTCGACCTCCTGGACGGTCAGGTCCTCGTGGTGATCCGCCAGGATCTGCATGGCCCAATCGTCGCTGGAACCTGCGGGTGAGTCGGGGATGACGACCTGCTCCTTGGCTTGAAATTCCCGAGCCCGGGCGATGATATGGCAGACGGTTTCGATACCGAGGTTAAGCATGATGGGGCTCCTGAATGGCTGAGGCAGTTTACACGTTCGACGCTCTTGAAGTCCCGGAGGATTCTCCGGGTTACCCGCCAGGGGGATGGGCTTAGCCGTTCCCCGGCAGGTAGCGATCCCGGTAAGAGAGGGTGTCTCCAACCGTTTCGGCCTGGAGGATGGCGTGGACGATGGCGCGGGTGAGGGTATCGGCCGCCGCGGTGCCGGCCCGGATGAGGCCGGCGGGGACGGAGCCCCAGGCGGCGTCTTCCTGGAGGGCCGCGAGGGAGAGGTGGCCGGTGGCCAGGGAGAAAATCGTGTCGCCGTCGAACAGGGTGTGGGCGGGGCTGATGGCCCGGGCCAGGCCGTCCTGGGCCATCTGGGCGAGTTTGGTGGCCTGGGCCTTGGTCAGATCCAGATTGGTGGCCACCACGCCGATGGTGGTGTTGCGAATGGACTGGGGGGCCTGGGGTGCTGCGACTGGGCAGGCGCCGGAGCAGGGCAGGGACCCGAATTCGTCGCCGATGCCCAGGTAGGCCCCGAACAGTTCACCCGTCCTGGGGTTGACGACACTGCCGAAGGGATTGACGGCGACGACAGCACCGACGATGACGCCCTGGCCCAGATCGATACTGGCGGACCCTAGGCCGCCCTTGAGGCCGCCCGCGATGGTGCCCGCGCCCGCGCCGACGTTACCCAGGGGGAAGACGCCGACCGTCAGGTTCTCGCAGGCCTGGCGGCCAAACTCCGCCGTGGGCCTGTCCCGGAAGTCCCGGCCAAAGCGGCCAGGGTCGAAAAGGACCGCCGCCGGGACGATGGGAACGACCTGGCCGTCGCCCAGGGGCCAACCCAGCCCCCGAGCCTCCAGCCAGCTCATGACCCCATCCGCCGCGGCCAGACCGAAGGCGCTGCCGCCGGAGAGGACGATGGCGTTGACCCGATCCACCAGATTAACTGGATCGAGGAGGTCGGTTTCCCGGGTGCCGGGGGCGGAGCCACGCACATCGACACCACCAACCGCGCCGCCACGCGCGAGGATGACCGTCGTCCCGGTGTGATGGGCGGCATAATGGCCAACCTCGATGCCGGGTACGTCCGTTATCAGGTTGTTAAGACCGGTCTTGAGTACGTGCGCGTCGGAGTGAGTCATGGCCTGGAACGATTAAGGGGCTGATTGAAATAGGCAAACATGAAAAAGGCATCGGGGCGTACCCCGATGCCTGTGTCGGCCCGGTGGCCGAACCGCTGGAATCAGGGCTTCGCGATCATCTTCTCGGATTCGGCAATCAAGACCGGGGTCTTGAGGTCATCCGGCAGGTGGGCGAACTTCTTGACCAGGGATGGCCACAGCAGGCTGTAGTAAAGCTCGCCACGAACCAGGGCGACGTCCTTGGCGGGAATATCGTAGCTCAGGACGCGGGTCTCGTGGGGCTTGAGACGGGAGTCCGCGCCGGCCTTTTTGGCCTCGGGCGGCGGTACCGGCTTGCCTTCGTCATTGACCAGGGTCAGGAAGAAGTAGGCCTCGGGATCGCCATCGCTGGGGTGATCTTTGGCGTTTTGCCAGACGACCTGACCCTTGGCGTCGTAGGCGGTGACCTTCAGGTACATGTTGCGGAAGGGCGCGCCCGTCGGGAGCATATGGGGTTGCTGGTTGGTCAGGCTGGCGCTGATGGCGAGTTTGCCATCCTTCTTGGGTTCGACGCCGAGGTCGAAGAGGACGGCGCGTTCCAACATGGGCTGGTCATGGCCGCCGCCGATGCTGTGATCCGCCAGGCCACCCGCGATAGGCATATGGCAGGAGATACAGTTGACCTGAGTCCGGGATTGAACATATTCGTCGCCCGTACCGCAGAGGGCCACGCCATGGGGGTTGTTGCGCTTGTCATGACAGCCCATGCAGGCGTCATTGGTGCGCATCAGTTTGGGGTTACCCTCCATGGGCAAGCCGGGAATCGACTTGCCCTCGAACTCCACGGGTTCGCCCAAGTGCGGATTGGGCTTCTGCTCGCCGCTGGCACCCGCGCCGCCGAAGGGGTCGTCACCTTTAGTGAGTTGTTGCAGGCCCTGATTGAGGCCCGTGGGGGCCTGAATCTTGTCGGAAAGCACATAGGCGTTGATGCCCAGGCGCAGTTTGCCACCCTCGCCGGTAATGCCCTTGTAGCTGGCCAGCGTATGACAGGCCACGCAATTGACGCCCTCGGCATAGGCCGGCTTGGCGTCCAGCTTGGTGGTCTTATCACGGGCGGCGTTGGGTGCGTGGCAGGCGAGACAGGCCGGGTATTGCTTATTGGCCTTGGCGACCTGGCCTTCTTCCGTCGGGGAGCCGACCTCCGAGTTGTAAAAGGCCGCGTGGATCGGGTCTTTCATGGCGGAGGACTGGGCGTGCATGGACCCGCTCCACTGCTTGTAAATCTCCTGGTGGCAGTTTTTGCAGACCTCGGCGGAGACCTGCTGGATGGGTTCACTGGCCCAGGCGCCGCTGGCGCCGAGACCAAAAAGCGCCGCCAGAAGGGCGGGCTTGATCAGGAAGGTGGGACTGGGCATGGTCGTGTGTCTCCTCGTGCCTCTTTAGGGTGTTAGGGGCGGTCAATGCCGGCCTGGAGACTATAGTTGTCGCCCATGGCGCTCCCGTCAACCAAGTAGTTTTGTAAACTATTGTATTTAGTAATATAAGTAAAAATATAAATACTAATATATTTGCTGATTTGGCCCGACCACAGCATAATTCCTCCCCCATAATCCCCCGCCGGCGGCCGTCTGGCGCGGTCCGAGTGACGCCTGAGTTGGCGTGAACCGGGAACAACAACAAAAGCCCCAGGCTGTTTCATAAGAGGAGGAATCACGGATGCCCGACATCCCCATCGGCTTGATGTCCGCTGCCCGGATCGGCGCCGCGCTCGGTTTATTCTGGTTTGCGGAGCCCCTGATGGCGGCCCAGGTGTCCCTGGATCCCAGTCACTGGGGCAATCCGGTGGGCGAGGAGTGCGTGAACTGCCATACCAAGTCCTCGGCGGGGTTGGCCCAGGAGTGGCGGGAGAGCGCTCATGCCAAGGCCGGGGTCAATTGCATGGACTGTCATCAGGCCGAGGCGGCGGAACCGGACGCCATCAAGCACGAGGGCCAGGTCATCGCCACCATCGTGTCGCCCCAGGATTGCGCGCGCTGTCACGAGGCCGAATTCCGGGACCAGCAGGGTTCGGTCCATGCCGAGGCCTACAGCCTCATTAAGGACCGCATTCCGGCCCTGGCCGACAACTTGACCGGGGTGGCGGTGCAGGCCGCAGGCTGCGACCAGTGTCACGGCTCCCAGGTCAAGGTGAAGGGGGATGGCACCCTGGACCCGGATACCTGGCCCAATTCCGGCATTGGCCGAATCAACCCGGATGGCTCCAGGGGCTCCTGCTCGGCCTGTCATGGCCGGCACCTCTTCTCCAAGGCCCAGGCCCGGGAGCCGGAGGCCTGCGCGCGCTGCCATTCCGGGCCCGACTCCCCCGACGCGGAAATTTTCGCGGCCTCCAAGCACGGCATGCTCTTCGCGTCCCAGCGGCATCGCATGAACCTGGATGCACCCGAGTGGGTCGCTGGCAAGGACTACACGGCGGCACCTACCTGCGCCACCTGTCACATGGGGGCGGCCGGCAAGTTGCCCTCGACCCACGACGTGGGCATGCGCAATGCCTGGGCCCTCAATTCGCCCGTGTCCCAGCGCCAGTATCTGGTGCTGCTGGAGGATGGGGGTAAGCTGGGGATCCCCGCGGGGGCACCCGTGCCCAAGCGGGGTGAGGAAATCCCTAAGCTGGACGGCAGCCTGGCCAAGGTGAAAGCGGTGGTGACGCCCGAGCGCCGTCGCGAGGTCATGAGCCTGGTGTGCCTGGAATGCCATAGCAAGGCCCTCACCCAGGGTTTCATGAAGCAATTCGACAATGTCGTGGAGTTGTTCAATACCAAGTTCGCCGAGCCGGCGAAGGCCATCATGGATGACCTCTACCAAGGGGGCTATCTGACCCCGCTCGCCTTTGACGAGCCCCTGGAGTTCTCTTACTGGGAACTCTGGCACGACGAGGGCGCCCGTGCCCGCCATGGCGCCTCCATGGCCAGCCCCAATCATGCCTGGTGGGAAGGCATGTATCTGGTTGGCCGTAACTTTTATGGTCGTTTCCTACCACAGG
This sequence comes from Chromatiaceae bacterium, assembly GCA_049654905.1. Classification (GTDB taxonomy): domain Bacteria; phylum Pseudomonadota; class Gammaproteobacteria; order Chromatiales; family Chromatiaceae; genus M0108. Next base: position 4,805 of record JBASIS010000041.1, on the reverse strand, counting down.
TCCGGGAAGAGGCGGGGGCCGAGGCCCAGGCCATCATCGACCGGCATCTGACGGACGAGGCGGGTCATGGCTGGCTGGCCCATCCCAACCAGGTCAACCCCATCCTGGGCCTTGGTCAGCGGGAGGGGGGCGATGATGGCTAGGTTCCTCGCCGCGATCCCCATCAGCCGCCCCATCTTCATCGCCCTGACTCTGGGCGGCCTGGCCGGGATGCTATTCATGGTCTTTCTGCTGGAGTTCGATCACTACTCCAGCACCAATGAATTTTGCACCTCCTGTCATTCCATGACTTACGTCGAGGAGGAATACCAGAAGTCGGTCCACTACAATCCGGTCTCCGGAGTGCGGGCCGGGTGTGGGGATTGTCATGTCTCGGAGGGGGTGTTCGCCGCCACCTGGGATCACATCAAGGGTGGCAAGGACCTATGGAAGCAGCTCTTTGGCGCCAATTACGATGATCCGGTCGTCAATGCCCTGCATCTGCCCGAGGCCGCCTTTGCCACGCGGCAATGGTTCCGGGATACCCACTCGGCCACCTGTCAGCGTTGCCATGTCCTGGAGGCCATCCAGGGCAAGCGTGCCGATACGGCGGCCATCCATCGCGAGGAGACCCAGGGTAAAAGCTGCATCGATTGCCATGAAAATCTGGTCCATCGGCATGTCCCCAGTCAGGAGACCTTTAAACGCGAGGCCTGGAACCAGATGATAGAGGAAGAATTTGGACTGCTGCCGGGCACGGCGGAACGGTTGCTGGCGGATTAGCCGGCGGGGGGATTAGTCTCAGGATGATCCGGTCAGGCCGGATCATCCCCTGCTCGATAATGAACTTGTCGTGAGCCTGCCAGCCCTCACTTGCGGCATTCGGACAGACGCTGGGCGCTGCCGGGCAAGAGGGCGACGACCAGGGTGACCGCCAGCACGGCGACGGCGGCCAACCCCGAGAACAGGGCCAATCCCATGATAGGAGCTGGGAAGCTGAACAGCCGCGCGGCGAACTCGAGCGCCAGACTGGCGAGGAGCAGGAAGGCGGAGAGGAAGACGGCGAGGCGCAAACCTTGACAGTTGAACATGTCAATCTCCAGTAGTATTTAGATAAGTAAATACTAATGCACTAACTCTGCTTTAGCAAGAATCCCATTAAAAAGTGTTGAATTACCCTTGGCCATTGCCGCCGCTTGCGACCCGCCTGGCCTTGGTGCTCCTGGTGGGGGTGCTGACCCTGATGGGTTGCAGCACGGTGACCATCGCCTACAATCGAGCCGATTTTTTCGTGAAGGCCTACGCCAGGGATTATCTGGACCTGGAGCCGGTTCAGGTGGCGGGCTGGGAGCCCCTGCTCACCCGGGAGCTGGCGCGCCATCGCGCCGAGGAGCTGCCCTATTTGGCCGCCTACGCGGATCAGGTCCTGCGGGCGAGCCGGCTCGGCTTCGACGAGCGCAACATCACCTGCCTGATCGATTCATCCCGTGACCTCTACCAGCGGCAGGCCCGCTTCGCGGTGACACTGGTGACGCCCTTGCTGGCGGGGCTGAGTCCGGCGCAGATCAAAAGCCTGGACAAGCGGTTCCGGGAGGAGGCCGAGGAGGATCTGGCGGGGTTGGCCGAAGGCGGAGGCGCGGCCGAGCGGCAGCGACGGACCCGGCGCCTGGTGGATACCATCGAGGACTGGACCGGCCCCCTGGCGAGCGGGCAAGAGGCCCTGGTGGCCGAGGTCATGGGCCGCATGCCCGAGACTCGGAAGCTGTATCTCGACTATCGCGGCCGGCAACGCGGCGACTTGATCGCCTTGCTGGAAGCCCGGGCGGGAGAGGCCAGGATCAGCGCCTTCCTGACGGCCTGGCTGGTGGACTGGCGCGAGATGCCGCCCGAGCTGGATCAGGCGAGAGGCGCCATGAATGCGGGTATCGCCGAACTCTTCATCCGTCTCGCCGCCAGCCTGGATCAAACCCAGCGCGATCGGTTGGACAAGCGATTGCGCGACCTGCGCGACGATCTCATGGAACTCCAGCGGCAACCCCAAATGGCGACGCTGTCCTGCTAGCGGGTCCCGTCGGGCCGGATAGCCGGAATTGCCGTCGGCTTCGGCTGGGCGGGGTCGCGACGGGCGGCCAGGCGGCCTGGACCCTCGGCCTCAGGGCTCCAGGAACTCCAGGGAGAGATGATGATCGGGGACGCCCAAATCCCGCAAGCCCGCCGCCAGCGGTTCGATCCGCGCCCGCGGACCCGCCAGATAGAAGCGCCGGCTGACCGGATCGGGATGGTCGGCAATCACTAGGGCCAGGATGTCCTCCAGGCTGGCATCGACCATGGGTGTCACGAAAAAGTTATCCAGGGCGTCCTTCATGGCCCGGTACCAGCGCCACTGGTTTTGGCAGGAAAAGGGGTCTCCCGCCGGCGCGTGCCAGTAGAGATGGAAGGATTCGATCAGATCGATGGAGACGCCATGCTCGATCAGGCCCCGCACCGGGGCTATGCCCTCGCCGAAGGCGATGAAGACCGCCGGCGCCGGGGAGGATTCATCGAGGACGAAACGGCCCATGGGGCCCTCCAGGTTGACGAGGTGGCCTGGCCGCACCTGGTCGCTGAAGAGGGCCTCGGCAAAGGGGTTACCAGGCCGGCGCCGGACCAGAAACTGGAGGTGGCGGGGATCGCAGGGACAACTGGCGATGGGGAGTTCGGCGCTGGCGCCATCTTCCAGCCGCAGCAGGGCGCGCTGGCCGGCCATGAAGCGGAGGGTGTGGGTGCGGGGGGTCTGGATCTGGAGACCCAAGAGGTCCGGGTCCAGCCCCTCCTTTTTGCGCACCGAGGCGCGGATCTCCTGACGCGGCAGGTCATCGACACTCAGGGCCTCCGCCGCCTCTAGCACCAGGTCGGTGACGGCGGTGTTGGAGCAGGCCAGGATATAGCCCATCTGTTTTTCGCGGGCACTGAGGAGGTAGTCGTGGTCGCGCATCTTCCAGACCTCGCCGCTCACCACCCGGGCCTTGCAGGCGCCACAATTGCCGCTGGAGCAGCCGTAGGCGAGGTTGAGGCCGGCGCGTACCGAGGCATCGAGAATGCTCTCGTTGCCCTCGACGAAAAAGTCACGTCCACTGGGGATGATCTTGATATTGGCGGCCATGAGACGCAGGAAGGTGTCCTTGGCAAAGAGTTGGGCTTCGCGGTCGGGCTGGGGGCCGGCCGCCAGTTCCAGGCGGGCTTGGGCCAGCCAATCGGTGAGTTCCTGGGCCAGGGCCCGGGAATCCGCGCCTTGGCTGACCAGGGTGGCCAGCCGCGTTTCGACCTCGTCGAGGAGGGCCTGGGCGGCATCCAGGGCCGTCGCCTTGGCCACCAGGGCCTTGCTCATGGCCTTGAGGCGGGTCACCAGCACCTCGGGACTGGGCAGCATGGTGTCGGCATCATGGGAACGCGGCAGGGCCTCGGCCTTGATGCGCTGGACCCGCTCCAAGGCGTCGTCATTTTCCAGGCTCACCCGCGGAAAGACCCGTAACAGGTCGCTAACCGCGATTTCACCCTCGAAGGTGGTCAAGTCGCCGCGCCGTATGTGTCTCTGGATCTCGGCACGGGTCACCCCGGCGAGTCGCGCGGAACGGGAGAGGCTCAGGAGTTGGGTCATCGGCAAATACCGGCAGATTGGGTGGTGGCGGCCTACCCCCGCCAGGGACGGCCTTGGTGGACTGCTTCCTTGTCTTGGCCTTAGGGATATTTATACCCCCTTGCTGGCTGCTTGGCCAGCCAGGGGCATCTGGGGGAGGAACTTGAGCTAGTCTCGGCCTGTCTTTAACGAATTGCCTAGCGGCCTGCTTAAGCCTTCGGCCAGCGGCTAAGGGGTTGCTCAGGGTATTTCATGGCACATATCAACCATCACCTCTTCAGGAGCAAAACTCATGGTAAATGGTCTCTTTGATCAACTGTTGAAGTCTGGACAGGATCTGCTCAACAAGCAGCAGACCGGGGGACAGGGCGCTGGGCCGGCCAGCGGTGGGGGCGCGCTGGACGCCCTTGGCGGCCTATTCGGCAAGGAGCCGGGTGGTGGCGGTGGCGGTGGTGGTGGGGTAATGGACGTCCTGGGTGGCCTCTTCAATAAGGGCCAGGAGGGCGGCAATTCCTCACTGAGTAGCTTCCTCACCGGCGCCGGTGGTGGCGCCTTGGCGGGCAGCACCCTGAGTCTGCTGCTGGGCAATAAAGGCGGGAGAGAGATCGTCGGCAATGTCCTCACCTACGGGGGCATGGCGGCGGTGGGGGCGATTGCCTACAAGGCCTACAACAATTGGCAGGCCAACCAGGCCCCGGGCACCCCCCAGGCCGAGCCCCAGACCCTGGACCGTCTGCCCCAGGCCCAGGCGGAGCAACATCAGCGGGCGATACTCCTGGCCATGGTCACCGCCGCCAAGGTCGATGGTCATGTCGATGAACGCGAACAGGGCTTGATGAAGGAGGCCCTGACCAAGTTGGGCGGCGGCAATGCCGAATTTGAACAATGGCTGGCCACCGAGCTGAACAAACCCCTGGACCCCGCCGCGGTAGCGCGTTCCGCGACCACGCCGGAAATGGCGGCGGAGATCTATATCGCCAGCGTCTTAGTGGTCAATGAGGAGCATTTTCTGGAGCGGGCCTACCTGGAGGAATTGGCGCGCCAACTCCGCCTGGAGCCTGGCCTCAAGACCGAGTTGGAACAGCAGGTCAGGCTGGCGCTGGCCCAGGGTTAGAAATAGACCGAACACCAGAGTGTTTTTTGGCCTGCAGGGTCGGGTGGCGGCGGGTGGAGGACGCCGTGAATACGTCCCTGTAGGCTTGGCGACAGC
>JBASIS010000040.1:0-10218 GCA_049654905.1 Chromatiaceae bacterium | reverse complement strand
AGGTCCGCGCGGCTCAGCTCGGCCGAGCGCGAGGGGCTATCGGCACCCAGCCGGGCACGGCGCAGGTCGGCGCCCCGCAGGCTGGCCCCCGCCAGATGGGCGGCCACCAGGTTGGCGCCCTGGAGCTGGGCCCCGCTCAAGTCGGCCCCGGTGAGATCGCTATATTCCAGATTGGCGCCGTTCAGGTCCTGGCCGCTCAGGTCGGCCCCCGCCAGGTCCATGTCCCGCAGGTCCTCTCCCGCCAGGCTGGTCCCCCCCAGTTCCGCCAGTATCGCGCCAGTTACCTTGTGTTTAATCAGGATCACGTCCGGGCTCTCCGCTTGTGTGGTTTGTTGATTCTTAGTCTAGTTCAGATTGTCCGGGAGGGGCTGGCGCCCGGTCACTCCAGAGCTCGGCGCCGGTACCTCCGGCCCGGGGACATCGCCCAGGGCCAGGAGCCACAGGTCCCCGTCATGGCCGCCTACTACCGCCTCCTGGGTCGTTAACGGCAGCACAAAGGGCCGGGCGGGCGCGGGCAGGCGGTAGCGGGCGATCTCCTCACCCTGGCTCTGATCCAGGACATGCAGGACATGGGCGAGGTCCAGGGCATAAAGACGCCCGTCCTGGCTGGTCAATTCCGCCATCAGTGACGCCCAGTCATGGGGGCCACCCCGATAGCCCGTGGTCTGATGGCGCCAGCGCACCTCGCCGGAATGAATGTCGATGGCGTACAGCCAGCCCGTGGGCGACCAGAGGAAGGCCGTGTCGCCGGCGACATGGTGGGAATTGATGAAGTTGCCGGCGGCGAAGGTCCAGAGGAGGGTGCCGCTGGTCAGATCGATACCGTAAAGTTTCTCGGTGTAGCCGCCCGCGACCAGGATATGGCCCGCAATCTGGAGTTGACGCAGGTATTGCCAATCCTCGCTGCGATTCAGGACCCAGCGGGGCTGGCCGTTCGTCCGGTCCAGGGCGTAGAGGCGCCCATCGCCGGGTCCGATCAGGAGGGTGTCGTCCGTGGCGACCGGGGCATAGCTGATCTGGGTCTCGGCGATGGCGGCGAAGCGCCAGCGCGGGTCGCCGCTGGCCAGGTCGAGGGCCAGCAGTTCGTTGCCATCGCCCAGGAAGAGGGCATCGCCCGCCAGGCAGGGCACGCCCAGTTGGCGGAGGGCATTGCGGCGCCAGCGGGGCTCGCCCGTCTCCAGGTCCCAGGCCCCGGCCTCGCGCCGGCTCGCGCAAATAGCGATACCCGCCGCGGCCCGGGGGCGAAAGACGGCTCCCTCCGGGAGTTGGTGGGGCCGGACCCAGAGCGGCGTCGCGGCGCTGGGATCCAACAGCCCCAGGGTCTCTTCACCCGCGAAGAGGATACGACCCCCGATCAAGGCCGCCGGTGCCAGATGTTGATTGCCAGTTGCCCAGCGGCGCAGGCGTCGCGCCTCGCTCGCGGGCTGTACCCCAGGGCGGTCGGCCCGCGCGAGGAAGGGGGCGCCGACTAACCCCAGGCCGAGGCCTTGCAGCCAGCGGCGCCGGGTCAGCCGCAACTCGCCCCCTGCTCGATCCAGCGCAGCAGGATGAGGGTGTTGGGATGGTCGCGATCCGCGGTCGGGGGAATGCCGGGGGGCATGCGGTCCTCCACCAGATGCTGGTAGAGGCCGCTCTCCAGCGGCTGGCCCGGGATGACGACCGGGGTGGCCTTATCCACGCCCTTGGCCACGGAATCAGCGCCCAGCATGATGCCCTCATGGCTGGTCAGGTCGAGTTCGTGAAAACTGGGCGGCTCCTGGTTAGAAAGGTGGCAGGTGGTACAGGAGGGGGTGTCGGCGGCGAAGGCGTTATCGGTCTTGAATAGCGGCTGGACCTCCTGCTTGAAATGCTCGTCCTTCTTGGCGCCGGCCTGGATCCAGTTGAAGACGGTCGTGATGTTCCGATCATTGGGCTTGGCGCTGAAATGCACCCCGAGCGGCATACGGTTGTTACGCAGCCGGCGGCCGAGGATGCTCTTTTTGGCGGGTTGGCCTGGCACGAAGATGGGACGCACCGGCGGTTCGGTCGAGCCGGCCTTGATGCCCTCGCAGGTCGAGAGGTTCAGGCCGCGATAGCTCTTGGCGGGATCGCTGGAGGAATGGCAGATGATGCAGGCGGCGCCCTGGCCGAAGGCATTCGGGGTGCGCATCAGGGTCGCGATGTAGTCGTAGGGGATGGGGATATTTCGGCTCAGGATAAGCATATCCACGGCAGCATCGTCGCCTTCAAGGCGGATGCGGCCCTGGCGCAGGTCCTCTACCCATTGAGCGGATGCGGAGGCTTTATGATGTTTGTCATGGTCCTTGTCATCATGATCCTTGGCAAGCAGGCTTGGGCTGGCAAGAGCGGTCCCCGCGGCCAACAGCAGCAGGGCCAGGGGACGCCCGAGGCGGGCAGTCGTCAGGGAGCGGCTTGGTTTCATCTGGTTGTCCATGAGTCCTGAATGGGTCTTGTCCCTATTCTAATGGCAAGCCGCCTGCCATGCCGATCCAGAACCCACGGCCTCAGGCCGCCCGCATCCCGAGTTGGGGGACCAGGTAGCTGTCCAGTCGCGCGACGGTCTGATCCTGGGCTGGCATCTCGGCACGCGGGCAGCGGACCAGGGTGATGACGCGCCGGCTGGATGGGGTGGTGCATTCCAGCAGGGACAGCTCATTGGCTGGCGCCGTCGTGTGGGCTTCCTGCTTGATGCCCAATCGGTCCACCCGCAACGCCGCCGGCGCCAGCCGCAACTGGTCCTCGGGCGTCGCGAAGGCGCCGCGGACCTGTTCCAGCATGTCCTCCAGGCGGAGCCGGGGACCGCCCAGCGCCGCCAGGGCGTGCGCATTCTCCGCCAGGGCCAGTTCCACGGCCGCGATCTTTGCCTGGAGCTCGGCGTCCTCCAGTTCCTTGCTTTGGACCCGCAGGCTGTGTAACCGGATTTCCTGAATCTGGCGCTCACGCTCCAGGCTCTCGCGGTGGCCCTGACTTGTAGCCAGTTGTTCCCGCGCCAGGGCGATGAAGAGCTGCAGGGCGCAGCGCTTGGCCTCCTCGCTCAATTCCGCCTCCGTCGCCGCTGGGCCCAGGATGAGGGGGTCAACAAAGCCGATACGGGTCTGGGCCACATCCCGCCGCACCCGGTCTTCCTGGAGGCTGATGCCGTAAACCTGTTTCTCCTCGCGGGTCGAGGTCATGATGGCAAAGGCTTGGGTGACCCCTGGCTGACGTTTGAAAAAATCCTGGAGGACCCGGGCGCGCCCTAGGAAGGCCGGCAAGTCGGCGGCCGAGGCAAAAAAGGCATTGATATGGGGATCCCGCTGCCAGGCCGCGCGGCTCAGTTCGACGGGGGGCGGCAAGCGGTCGATCAGGTCGGCGATGTAGCCGAGGGTGCGCTCCACCGCGGGCCCCAGTTCCCGGTCGTAACCGCTCAGGGCGCGCAGCTTGGGCTCGGTCCCCGACACGACCTCCTCGATCGCCTCGGCGCGGGACAGGGCCCGCTCCCGTTCCCAGGCCCGTACCGTGCGCCGCTCCAGCCTCCAGCCGTTTAGTCGTTGCAATAGGCCCCGCGAGGGGTAGCCCGAGTTTTCGATGCCATTCATCCGTCGCTTGCTCCTCTTGGTGGCGTCAACCCCCGAATGGCGATACGGCTTTACCCGTGGCAGGGGACCTGCCAGCACAGGGTCGGGGATCTTATTATTTTGGCGTCCTATGACTGGGACGCTCTTAACGGCGCCCTCTGCCTGCTATCCAACCACAAAATTGCGAATTGTCATCAAAAATTTTGTTTATGAGGGGACGGGACGCTGCCCTGCTAGTCCAAGGAGATTGGGGCACGACTGACTGGTGACGGAGATATAGGGCCCACCCACGCCGGCCACGCGCCAGCGCCAGGCCAGCGCCGACATCGAATGATTTACGCGCTACAGGCGGATCGAGCCCCGGGCAGTTCCTGCGCATAGAGGGTTAAACACAACTCCAGATCGCCGATGGCTTCGTACAGGGGCCGTTTCCCGGACAGTTTCTCGCTTTCGCGCAAAATCATCTCCACCCCAAACCCTCGGCGATCCATCAGATAGCTCTTGCCCAAGGTAGGATCATCGACGGGGTAATAGCGAGAAAAGAGGCTCGCCAGAATGTCATTGCGCGACACCGATAATTTGCTCATCGATTCCAGGGACAGGGTGTTGGGCAAGGCGCCGGGCGAATGAATCTCCAGCCGGTCGGCAAACATAAACAACCGAATCCGTTGGGAATACAGGGAATAATCCCGATGCGCCACCGCATTGACGATGGCTTCGAAGACGGCGTCCAGGTGATATTGCGGGTAATCGACCCGTCCGAATTGCTTGCGGGCTGCCGTTTGCATGTTGCGGCGCACAAAATGGAAGGCATCGACAATCTGTCGATCCAGTGGCCCCTGGATGTCCAGTGCATCGATCTGGTCGTTGGGATCGAGACGAACACCCGCATGGGCGACCGCGATGATTTCGCTATTGCGCAACCAGCGCGCCGGATTAAAGCTGCACAGCAGCACCCCGGCCACGGTGGGAATCGGCTCGTCGTCGCGCAGGCTCACGAGATGCAGACGCCCAAGTTGGGTCACGGCATCGCCCTGATCGGCCTTAATGAATCGCCGGAGCAGTAACCCATCCAGATCGTCAAAATGGCAATCCGGAACCTCCTGCTCCTCGAAGCGAATGATCCGGGCCTGACTGCGTTGCTGAAACAGCCGCGCCAGGGCGTCAGGGGGCAATTCGCGTTTGGCGTGCCCTACCCGGCGAAAATAGCCATGCGCGCTCTGATGCACCCAGAGGCTTTGCGGTACCTCCACCAGGATTATCGCTTGCAACACCCCTTGCGCGTCGGGTAGCTCAAGATGGCGTGTCACCACATCCAGGGGTGGTTTGATGCGGTCGTTACAGATGGCCGTCAGCCAGGCCTCCACCCGATCAAGCTGCGCCGTGGCAATGCCGCTGATCTCGCGGCTTTTGTCGTCGACGCCCAGAATCAAGAGCCCGCCCTTGGCATTCGCCAGCGCTGCCAGTTCATCCGATAGCCCGTCGGGATGGGGCTCGATAGTTTTCCCATCGTCTCGCACTAGCAGTTGTTTCAACTCCAGGGTGGAGTCTTCACCGAGCCGGATCCGTTGTTGCAACTGCTCGATATTCATGTAAGTGGCCCGAGGTACCTGGCTTTTGCCCTGTTGAACCCATTTTCCTTCATTAGGGGGGCATCGACCAGTGCCGGGTTCTGGCGGTGTTTCTCCTCCTCAAGGGCGATGTGGGGCTGGTCAAAACTCGACGGCGACCTGGGCCGTAAAGGCGTTGCCGGCCTGGCCGGTGCCGTCGTCGGCCTCGCCATAATCCTGGTCCTGGGCCCATTCGAGCTGCAGGGTGGTGTATTGGTAAATCCCGAGATTGAAGGTCACCAGGCCCCGGGCGCTGGGTAGTTTCAGGGCCTGGGCTTGGGTGCTGCCCTGATAACCCAGGGCCAACTGCGCCTCCTTGCCCAGGAAGTCGAAACCGTAATCGAGCTCCATCATCCAGGCTGCGGGGTTATGACCGGCCAGGGCCGGGCCGGCGCCGGGGCCAAAGGTGCGGGTGGCGCTCACTACCTCGCCGATGAAGGTCCAGGGTCCGGTCTCCAGGAGGGCGCTGAAGGCGAGGCCGCCCACCTGGCCACCCCCCGCGACGAGATACCGCAGGGTGTCGGAATTACCGAGATCGCTGAGGTAGCCCAGGGTCAGCCTGAGGGGTTGGCCCCCGGGCTGACTGGCGTAACCCAGTTCCGCGCCCCAGGCATCCAGCTTGCCGGTATCACCGCTCCGGTCTTGTTGGCTGAAGGCATAGGCCGCCCCGAAGAGGCCTACCCGTTCGAAGCCCAGGGCGGCGGAAATATCGCGGGTCTCGCCCAAGACCAGGGTGAGCGGATCGGACACCATGTGGGTGTCATAGCGGCCAAAGGGCAGGTACAACTGGCCGGCGTCGATGAACCATGCGCCCTGAGGTGGGCCAATGAGCAGATGTGCCACGTCCAGGTAGGGTGGCGCGCGGCCGTTGGCCTCGTAGTCCCCGCTGACCTGGGCGGTGATCCAGGGATGCGGCTTGAGCGTGAGCATTAACTCGAAGGTGTAGAGGATCCATTCGCTTTTGGGCGGGCCCGCGAAGGGGTCGAGACGGACCCAGCCGCCCTCGATCAGGCCGTGCAGCTCCAGTGATGGATAGCCCGGGGTCTCGGCGGTCGGATCGCCCTCGGTCGGGGCGGCCAGGGGTAGCGATTCGCCTTCCTGGTCAAAGGGGCGGTCATGCTTGGGATCCGTGCCGAACCCCTGCTGGGCTTGGGCGGCGGGCTCGGCCGCCGCGGTGGTCGTGGCCTGGCTAGGCGCGGGGGGCTCGGTGTGGGCCAGTGTCTGGGTGGACGCCAAGAGGGCGAGCGACAGGAGGAGGATCGCGGCCAGTAGCGCCGGTCTAACCCGCGGGTGCCGGTGTTGGCCACTCGGAAATCCAGGCATCGGGTCGCTGTCCTTTAAGCCAGTCTTAAGGTGTTTCTGGCAGGCTAGGTTACATCAACCCTTATCGAGAGGATGCCCCCATGAAGATGACCCTTGCCCTGCCGCTGGTCCTGTTTGCCCTGACCACCATGGCCGCCGCGCCCACCGAGGCCACCGCTACCCAGGCGCCGGACCAGGCGGCGGGAATCGAGCGGGCGGGACCAGCCCCCCCGAGCGGTTACCGCAGCCGTTTTGGTAGCTCCGCCGCCTCCCGTAACGCTCGCCATCTCTCATCGGAACTGGAAGAACCGCCTGCGGATGAGGCTGAGGCGTGTCCTGACCAAGACCCTAAACACCCGAAATCCACCCCCTCCGTTCCCCGCGCGAACCACTTCCTCTAAGGCCACCCTCGGCCGTGCTGGCGCGGCGGAGTTCACGACACCTACCCCACCTTTAGCCAGGCTCCGGTCCATGGGGGAGCCCTGGGGCCTTGATTGGGCGCCGGGCAAGGTGAGGCACCTCCAGGCCGTGCCGGTGCATCAGGGCCTCGTCGACCATGAGGGTCCGCGCGGGACCATCGGCGACGATGCCCCCCTGGTCGAGCACGATCGCGCGTTCGCAGAGGGTCCAGGCGAGATCCATGTCGTGGGTGGCGATGACGAGGGTCACGGCGAGCCCCGCGAGCAGTTCCATCATGGCCCGTCGGGAGCGGGGGTCGAGGTTCGCGGTCGGCTCATCTAGGATCAGCACTGCCGGCGCCATGGCGAGGACGGCGGCGAGGGCCGCTCGCTTCTTTTGGCCAAGGGACAGATGCAGCCCGGGCTTGGCGGCCAGGTCCGTCAGCCCGACTTCGGCGAGGGCGAGGGTGACCCGCCGGCCGACCTCGATCTCGGGCAGCCCCATGTTGCGGGGGCCGAAGGCGATGTCATCCGCCAGGCGGGTCATGAAGAGCATGTTGTCGGGGTCCTGAAAGACCACGCCGACCCTTTCCCGCACCCTGGCTACCGTCGCCTTCGAGATGAGGGTGCCCGCGATGGCGATCTCACCCTGCTGGGCCTGGGTGATGCCATTGAGGTGGCCGATCAGGGTGGATTTGCCGGCGCCGTTGGGGCCCAGCAGAGCGACGCGTTCGCCTTGGGCCACCCGCAGGCTGATGCCCTTCAGGGCCTGGGTCCCGTCGGGGTAGCGGTGGCCGAGGTCGCGGACATGGATGGCGGGGGCGTCGGGGGGCACGGTCAAGGTCCGGTCGCGGGATGGGTGGCGAGACGCTCAGGGGTAGAGGACCAGGGCGCCGGCGAACACCAGCCCGATGGCGAGGAAGCCGCTATCCGCGCCCCGCCAGCTCAAGGGTGTCGCGGCGGGTAGGGTACCGGCATAACCCCGGGCGATCATGGCGTCGTAAACCTGCTCGCCCCGCTCGTAAGCGCGTACCAGGAGGTTGCCGCCAAGGGAACCATAAAGCAGCAGCCGTCGCCCGCCTTGCAGGCGGGGGGCCCGGCTGGCGATGGCGTCACGCAGGGCCGTCACCTGGGCCCGGAACAGATCCCGATAACGCAGCAGGAAGGTGAAAAGGGTCAGGAAGATATCCGGTACCCCAAGGGCCTGCATACCCCGCAGGAGTTCGGGCGCGGGAGTGGTGGCGGCGAGGGCGCCGGCGATGATGACCGAGAGATAGGCCTTGGCGAGCAGGGCCAGGATGAGGGGCCAACCCCGGACATAGGCCGCTACTATCCCTGCCCAGGAGCCGACCTCGAGGCTGGCTAGAGGCGCGAATAGGGCGATGGCGCCGGCGAAGGGCACAACCAGGAGCCCTCGCCGCAGGACCCTGATGACGGACCCGTCGAGCAGGACGACCACGGCGCCGACAAAGAGGATCACGACCAGGAACTCCGCCAGGTCCATGGGGGCGGTGAGGACGATGGCGGCAATGAGCACCAGGGCGGCGAGGATCTTGGCTCGGCTGTCGATGCCGGGTGCCATGGCTGGCCCCGTCGGCTTGGTGCCGGACATCCTAGGCATTGCCCTGGCCGTGGCTATGCGAGTGGCTGTGCGAATGGGTGAAGCTGGAGGTATGGCTGTAGGCATGGGCATGGCTATGTGAGTGGCCCTGGTCGCGCGCCTAGCCGGCGCCCGCCGTCTCACCATCCCCGGTGGTAGTGGTCACCAGCTTGCCATGTTTCACTCCCTTGGTGCCGAGTAGGGTGTGGGCAATGGCCCGGATCCTGGCGTTGGCGCCGCGCAGCACGATGACCTCGAGACAGTAGCGGGCGTCCAGGTGGACATGCACCGTGGACACGATCTCGTGGATGTATTGGTGCTGGATAGCGTTCAGTTTGTCCGAGAGATCGGACTCGTGATGGTCGAACACCATGGTGATGGTGCCCGCGATCTCGGCATCCGGGTCCGCGACCACCTGTTCGACCAGGGCCTCCCGGACCAGGTCGCGGACGGCTTCGGAACGGTTGGCCTTGGTGCCGCGCCGGGCGACCAGGTTGTCGAAGCGTGCGAGCAGGTCCGCCTCCATGGTGATGCTGAAACGCACCAGTTCTTCCATTTGTTCACTCCGTCGTTTGCAGTTCAGGTTGGGGTCCGGTCTGCCGACGCCGGCGGATGACGACGGTAACTAGGAGGGCGCCCACGATGGTTAGTCCGACCAGGCCGGCGAGGGCGCGGCCGAGGGCTTCGTTAGCCAGCCCCGCCACCTGGTAGTCGGCCAGGGGGCCGCCATCGCCCAGGAGTCTGGGGGCCTGTGCCACCGCTCCGGCATCGCCGATGCCCTGGTCGAAATAGACCCACTCCAGGCCGTCCGGGGCGGAGGAGGCCAGAAAAGACAGGCCGGTGGCCAGCAGGGCGATCGCCGCCAGGGTCACGGCCACCCCCCGGAGCGGGCGGGCCCCGGTATCCTGGACCTGGCCGGTCAGGAGATCGGGGCGAACCGCGATGAGGTAGGCGATCAGGGCGGCGGTGATCAGGCCCTCGCCGATGCCAATCAGGGCGTGGGTACTGCCCATGGCGAGCAGGGCTATCCCCAGGTGCGCGGTGCCGGAGAGGCCGAGCTCCCCCGCCACGGCGAGGGCCGCCAGCAGGGAGGAGAGCCAGGCGCCCAGGAAGGCGCCGCCCATGCGGCCGCCTCGCGTGTCTCGCCAGCGGGTGGCGGCCTGATAGACGAGGTAACCGACGAGGGGGGCCAGAATGCCAAGGTTGAGGATGTTGGCCCCCAAGGCAATAACGCCGCCGTCCCCGAACAGGAAGGCCTGGACACCGAGGACCGCGGTCATGACTAGCACGGCGGGCCAGGGTCCGAGCAGGATGCCGGCGAGGGCGCCCCCGGCGAAGTGACCGGAGGTACCCGCCTGGATAGGGAAGTTGAGCATTTGCAGGGCGAAAATAAGCGCGCCCAAGACTGCCATCAGGACCACCTTGCGGTCGTCCAGGTGCTGGCGGACCCAGGAGACGGCGTAGGCGACCGTCGCAAACGAGACCAGGCCCGCCAGGCCAGTGACGGGGATTGAGAGCATGCCTTCCGGGATATGCATAGTTCCTCTCCAAACGAACCAGGGCGGTCGCCGGGACCCTGGGTGGCGCCGCGCTCATGTTACCTATGGAAAAATAATAACACCGCGGGAGAACCCCGGACAAATTTCTGCCCGACCATGACGCTACCCAGCGCTGAATACGCTTCGGCCTAGCCGGCGGGCCGGGTGGCGACGGGCGGGGGACGCCGTGAATACGTCCCTGTAGGCTTGGCG
>JBASIS010000039.1:0-14008 GCA_049654905.1 Chromatiaceae bacterium | reverse complement strand
GGCAAGATCGCCCAGATCCCCACCGACGGCGTACCGCCCTTTCTCTTTTACATGGCCGGGACCGTCCTCTGGGGTTATTTCTCCGCCGTCCTCACCGGCACCTCCGGCACCTTCACCGGCAACGCCGGCATCTTCGGCAAGGTCTATTTCCCGCGCCTGGCCGTCCCCCTTGCCGGCCTGCTATCGCGCCTGATCGCCTTTGGCATCCAGTTCCTCTTTTTTCTTTGCTTCCTTGCCTACTTCATGCTGAGCGGGTCCGACGTCGCGCCCAACGCCTGGGCCCTACTGACACCGCTCCTGCTCCTCATGATGGCCGCCCTGGGGTTGGGGCTCGGCGTCATCGTCTCCTCCCTCACCACCCGCTACCGCGACCTCACCGTCGTCGTCGGCTTCGGCGTCCAGTTGCTGATGTACGCCACCCCGGTCATCTACCCCCTTTCCGTCCTGCCGGAACCCTACCGTTCCTGGATGCTCCTCAACCCCGTCGCCCCCATCATGGAACTCTTCCGCCACGCCTATCTGGGGGCCGGCTCCGTCAGTCTCGGATTACTGGCCTACAGCATCGCCATCACCAGCCTGATCCTCTTCATCGGTATCATCCTGTTTAATCGCGTCGAACGGACCTTCATGGATACGGTTTAGGGGCGATATTCGGGTTTTCGGACTCCCGGGCCCGGCGGACCTGGCAACGACAGGTGCTAAACTCTAAATTCGACCTGAGCTGACTTGAAATCGCGAAAATGAACGCGCAAACCCTGAAGGAAACCCTCAAACGCGAGCTGCCGAACTGGCTGCGGGAAGATCCGGCGTTCCGCGCCTTCGTGCTGGACCTGACACGTCGCGAGTACGCGGATCGAGTTGATACCGAGGATCGGTTCGCCACCCTCCTGGCTGACTTGCGCCGGGATCGCGCGCGCGCCGATCAACGGTGGGAGACCAATCAGGCCGAACTCAAGGAGATGCGCGAGGTAGCCGAGCGCAACTGGCAAGAGCAGCACGCCAAATGGGAGGCCAATCAGGCTGAACTCAAGGAGATGCGTGAGGCCTCCGAGGGCAAATGGGAGGCCAATCAGGCCGAACTCAAGGAGATGCGCGAGGCTTCCGAGCGCAAATGGGAGTCCAACCAAGCCGAATTAAAGCGCCTGCATGAGGAAACCATGGCCATCGCGCAAAAGCACGACCGCTCCGTGGGCGCCTTGGGCTCACGCTGGGGACTGCAATCCGAGAAGGCCTTCCGGGACGCCTTGGCCGCGATTCTGGAGAAGAGTTTTGACGTACAAGTGGCCAACATCACCGAATTTGACGAGAGCGGCGAAGTCTTCGGGCGTCCCGATCAGGTTGAACTAGACGTGATCATCAAGAACGGCCTGCTGCTAATCTGCGAGTTGAAGTCTTCCATCGACAAGGCCGGGATGTACATCTTCGAGCGCAAGGCACGCTTCTACGAACGCCGTCATGCCCGCCAGGCCAATCGTCTTATCGTCATCTCGCCCATGATCGACGCGCGGGCCCGCCAAGTGGCTGAAAAACTAGGAATCGAAACTTACGGCGACTCCACGGATATCGAGACGATTTAGCCCCGCCTTGTTCCGGCTCTAAACCACAGCCGCACACCAGCCGGGTGATCGAATTCACCGCCACGCCACCTGTCACCGCACCCTAAGGCGTTGATACACAGCAGATTGGCCGAACACCTCAAAAGCTGGGTCGGATGGGGTGTCGAAGGGCCGCAGTTGATCTGGGAAGCTGGAGGAGTCTGTCATGTCAACGCGCGGATGGTACGAATACTACGTGATGGACCCGACGACGAATCGCCGGACGTTGGCGATGCAGTTTTATAAATGGAGCGATGCCGTCCCCGAGCATGCGCTGGAGGAATGGAATCGGCACGGCGGTGATCTGCTCGCCGAGCTGGAAGACTACCCGGACAAAGCGGTCGGACAGGCCGAATATGATCGGGAGCAAGCCAATCGGCTACTGGATCTGATAGCTGAAAACCATGTCGATCGTTTCTCTCTAAGGGAAGCGGGCGAGACATTCCCATCCGACGCGGATGCCTTCTGGGGGCCGGACTGCCATGAACGTCCATCGTTACCGCCGGCAACTGCAGGCAAGCGCCATGTCACCGGCTGGATTTCTTCCAAGGGCCCCTACGCCGGCGATGCGGACAAGACGCGCTTCGTGGGCATCACGGCGGCGCAGGCGTCGATCAAGGGCTGAGCAACCATTAGGAGCACGGGATGCGGTTAACGGCAACGCAAAAACAGGTGATCCGGGAGGCTGGGCGACGCCACTTTGGCATCGAGCCGCGGCTCTTTGGCTCGCGGTTGAACGACGCGCAACGCGGGGGCGACATTGATTTGTATATCCCCTACAAAACAAACCGGGCGGATGGTTTACATCCCGTAAACCAAGACCGCGTTGTGCGCGTGCTACCGCATCAGCCGCCCGACCGGCGACCAACTGATTGAGCGCTACCGGAGCCTCGGCCTCATAGGCCTCCAGGAGCGGTCGAAGGCGGTCAAGCACCACCGAATGCGGGGGGAGATTTTGTAAACCATGTGCGGCTTGCACAAGCAAATCAGCGACTTGAGCGACCATCCCCCACTCATCGCGGGCAGCGCGGCCATGGTCGCCCAGGCGACCGCCGTCCCCGGCTTTGCCTGTCACCAGGGGGACATCGACCCGGGTCCTGGTCGGCCGACCAGGGCAACCTGGCACATGTGCAGGCAACGACCGAGGCGTTTGAGCCGATTCGGCGTTGTTGGGGGCAGGGGTATCGGCATGGCTGAAGCAGGAAATGTTTTTAACTTTCATAAAGTGCAAGTAACATGCATGAATGCAAACGCTCACCGAACAACTGATCAGGGCCGGCTGGGCCGGACAAGTCATTTCGCAGGCGCAGTTGGCGCGCCTGCTGGACGGCACGCCGCAGCGGCGTTACAACCTGGTCAACCGCGCGTTGCAGCATGGCGAGCTGTTGCAACTGCGGCGCGGGCTTTACCTGCTAGCGCCGCACCTGCACGGCAGGCCTCCGCACCCGTTTGTGCTGGCGCAAGCGCTGCAACCGGGTTCCTACGTCTCGTTCGAAACCGCCCTGAGCTTTCATGGCTGGATTCCGGAGTCCGTGCCGGTCACGCTGTCGGTGTTGCCCGGTCGGCGCCGACTGGAGTCTGATCTCATGGCTTTGGGGCTGTTTCGCTTCTACCCGCTGGCGCTGCGGCGCGGCCATTTTTTGGCGGCGGTCGATCGCCAGGTGTTTGTCGACCGTGCGGGTCTGGTAGCCCAGCCATTGCGGGCACTGCTGGATATCGTTTGCCTGCGCAAGCTGGAAGATGCCGACATCAAGGCGCTTTTGCCAGCCATGCGCATCGATGCCGAGCGATTGAGGCAAACGCCGGCCCGCACATGGCAAGCCCTGCGGCAGGTTTACGCCCACCAGCGCCTGTCCAATGCCATCGAGACGCTGCAACAAGCGATGCTGGACGAGCAAGCCGCATGATCGACCTGCTGCGTAAACGCCTGCAGACCCCCGCGGCCGGCAATGCCGTGCAAGAGGAGCAGGCGCTCAAAGAACTACTGCAAGAGCTAGCGCTGTATGCCTTGTGGCGCGGCGGCTTCTTCGCAATGGCGGCTTTTCAGGGCGGCGCCAGCCTGCGCATCTTGCACGGCCTGCCGCGCTTTTCCGAAGACCTCGATTTCATCCTGCTCAAACCCGACCCGACCTTTCAGTGGTCGCACTACTTTGAATCCTTGACGACGGTGTTGGAACAATTTGGCGTGCGCTGCGAATTGACCGATCGCAGCCGCATGGACAAGGCCGTGCGCCAAGCCATGCTCAAGGACGATTCCATCGGTCGTCAGCTTGATCTGTCATTTTTCGATGCCAACAACGCGCGCCAGCTCAGAGTGAAACTCGAAATTGACACCAACCCGCCCGCGGGCACAAACACCGGCTGGCACTATCTGGACTTTCCGGTGGACTTTGAAGTCTGTGCCCAAGACCTGCCAAGCAACTATGCCCTCAAACTGCACGCCTTGCTTTGCCGACCCTACCTGAAAGGCCGCGATTGGTTCGACTTTGCCTGGTATTCCAAGCAGAAGACGCGGCCAAATTTGCAGCTCCTGGCGAACGCATTGAACCAAGCCGGTCCATGGCAAGATCAAATTGAGAGTGTCGATGTGCCGTGGCTCGCCAATGCCCTGTCTACAAAAATCAGCACGATCAACTGGCCGCTGGCCGCGCAAGACGTTGCGCCTTTTCTTCCCCCGGCCGAACAGGTAAGCCTGACGTTATGGAGCAAAAGGTTTTTTGACGACAAAGTCAACAAGCTGGTTCAAGCGGCTTCGGGGGAAACAAAACCATGAATCCGCCATGTTTCCGGTTCCCAAGCTCTGCGATCGCCGATCGCGAGCTTGTCCCGCTGCTCGTCGAGACCTACAACCGGATCAACCGCTACACCCGGGATCGGTTGGCCACGGCCGACGCGCCATGGAAGGGGGCCAGACATCAGATGTCGGGCATCCGCAAGCCGACAATTCCCCCTGCCCGCTTCACCTTTAACCTTTCGCCGTTAACCTTCCCCCATGTCCGTCGTCATCCAAGTCGAAACCCTCGGCCAATACGACCGCCTCGACAGCGCGCCCGGGGCCCGGCACGACGTATGGCTACCCGCTGACCACTACCCATGAGCCACGACCAGAATTTTAAGAACCTCATCCTCGACTACCCGCGCCAGGCCCTCGGCTTCTTCGCCGCCGCCGAGGCCCAGGCCATCGACGCCGGGGCGCGCCTCCTGCCCATCCGCGAGGAGCAGCTCAAAGAGCGCCTGGGCGAGCGCTTTCGCGAGCTCGACGTGCCCCTGCTGGTGGAATGGCCCGACGGCCGCCGCACCGCCCTGCTGTTCGTCTTTGAAGAAGAGACTAAGCCCGACCGCTTCTCCATCCACCGCCTCGCCCACTATTGCCTCGACCTGGCCGAACTCTACGCCACCGACCGCGTCGTCCCCGTCGTCATCTTCCTGCGCCCCGGCGGCTTTCAGACCCGTCTGGTCCTCGGCAGCGAGACCCGCGGCTACCTCGACTTTCGCTACATTGCCTGTGCACTCAAACAGATCCCGGCCCGCGACCACCTCCACAGCACCAACCTCGTCGCCCGCCTCAATCTGCCCAACATGGCCTATGCCCCGGAAGACAAACTGCTGGTCTACGCCCAAGCCATCCGCGGCCTGGTTCAACTGGAACCCTCCCCCGAGAAGCGGCTCAAATATGTCGACTTCATCGACATCTACGCCGACCTGGATGAGAATGAACGCGAACGCTACACCCAACTTTATCCTCAAGAGGTAGCCGCCATGACCGGATTTGCACAGCGTTTTACCGAACAAGGCCGAGAAGAAGGTCGGCAGGAAGGTCGGCAGGAAGGCCGAGAAGAAGGACGGCAAGAGGGCCGGCAAGAGGGCCGGCAAGAAGGCCTGCAGCGCGGGGAAGCGCGCATCCTGACCGCCCAGCTCCGCCTCCGCTTTGGCGAGCTGCCCGCTGCCGTCCACCAGCGCATCGAAACGGCCGACGCCGACACCCTGCTGCGCTGGTCCGAGCGCGTCCTCACCGCCGCGACCCTGGACGAAATCCTGGCCGATTGAGCCAGGAGGGGGCCAGGCCTCCGGTGTCGGGCATCCCCAAGCCGACAATTCCCCCCGCCCGCTTCACCTTTAACCTTTCGCCGTTAACCTTCCCCCATGTCCGTCGCCATCCAAGTCGAAAACCTCGGCAAATACGACCGCCTCGGCCTCATCGGCGGCGGCACCCTGCGCGAAGACCTCAACCGCTGGTGGGCCAAAGCGCGCGGCCGGCCCGACCCCCTGCTCAAGATCGGCGACACCGACCACGGCACCCGCGTCGGCGGCGAGTTGTGGGCCCTGCGCGATGTCAGCTTTGAGGTCCGCGAGGGCGAAATCCTCGGCATCACCGCCCCCACCACCGGCCAGTTCAAGACCAAGGGCCGCGTCGGCAGCCTGCGGAAGGTCCGTGCCGGAGCGGCAACCGAGCGACGGGTTTACGCGATGATATATAAACTCTCGGCCTAGCCTGGAGGAGATGATTGAAATGAAAACCCGAATCGTAATAGATCCAGCCATATGTCACGGCAAACCCTGCATTCGCGGAATGCGTTACCCCGTCGAGAATGTCTTGGAACTACTCGCCAGCGGCATGACCACCGAGGAAATCCTCGCCGACTATGAAGATTTAGAGCGAGACGACATTCTCGCGGTGTTGTCCTATGCGGCCCGCTTAACGCACCTCAAGCGCATGGATCGTCTGGCGGCATGAAATTTCTTGTTGATGCCCAGTTACCCCGGCATTTCGCCCAGTGGCTGACTGAGGTTGGGCATGATGCCTTGCATACGCTCGACCTGCCGCGTAAGAACCGGACAACAGATGCCGAGTTGGTGGTGCGTGCCGTCCAGGATGGCCGCGTGGTCGTAAGCAAGGACAGTGACTTCGTGGCAAGTTATCTGTTGACGGGTGTCCCGCCACTACTGCTGATCTCGACTGGAAATATCTCCAATAGGGACCTGGAAAAATTGGTACGTTCCAATATCGCTGCCATTGAGGCGGCCTTTGCAGAAAATCATCTTGTTGAAATAACCTGCGAGGCACTGGTCATCCATGAATAACAGATGGCACCGCAATGCGCCAATTTTATGTCCGTCCTTACCCAAGTCGAAACCTTCGGCCAATACGACCGCCTCAACAGCGCGCCCGGGGCCCGGCACGACGTATGGCTACCCGCTGACCACTACCCATGAGCCACGACCAGAACTTTAAGAACCTCATCCTCGACTACCCGCGCCAGGCCATCGGCTTCTTCGCCGCCGCCGAGGCCCAGGCGGTCGACGCTGGGGCGCGCCTCCTGCCCATCCGCGAGGAACAGCTCAAGACAAGTTGCTGGTCTACGCCCAAGCCATCCGCGGCCTGGTCACGCTGGAACCCTCTCCCGAGAAGCGGCTCAAATACGTCGACTTCATCGACATCTACGCCGACCTGGATGACAATGACCGCCAGCTTTACACCAAACTCTACCCGCAAGAGGTAACTACCATGGCTGGATTTGCGCAGCGATTTACCGATAAAGGCCGTGAAATAGGCCATGAAGAAGGCCACAAGGAAGGCCATAGGGAAGGCCGTAAGGAAGGCCTGCAGCTTGGCGAAGCGCGGATTCTGAACGCCTTACTGCGCCTCCGCTTTGGCGACCTGCCCGTCGCCGTCCACCAGCGCATTGAAACGGCCGACGCCGACACCCTGCTGCGCTGGTCCGAGCGCGTCCTCACCGCCGCGACCCTGGACGAGATCCTGGCCGATTGAGCCAGGAGGGGGCCATGCCTCAGGTGTCGGGCATCCGCAAGCCGACGATTCCCCCTCCCTCTTCACCTTTCACCCTTCCCCTTTAACCTTCCCCCCCATGTCCGTCGTCATCCAAGTCGAAAACCTCAGCAAATACTACCGCCTCGGCCTTATCGGCGGCGGCACCCTGCGCGAAGACCTCAACCGCTGGTGGGCCAAGGCCCGCGGCCGGCCCGATCCCCTGCTCAAAATTGGCGACACCGACCACGGCAACCGCGTCGGCGGCGAGTTGTGGGCCCTGCGCGATGTCAGCTTCCAGGTCCGCGAGGGCGAGATCCTCGGCATCATCGGCCGCAATGGCGCCGGCAAAAGCACCCTGCTCAAAATCCTCTCGCGCATCACCGCCCCCACCAGCGGCCAGGTCAAGATTAAGGGCCGCATCGGCAGCCTGCTGGAGGTCGGCACCGGCTTCCATCCCGAGCTCACCGGGCGCGAGAACATCTATCTCAACGGCGCCATCCTCGGCATGAAGAAGGCCGAGATCGACCGCAAGCTGGATGAGATCATTGATTTTGCCGAGATCGAGCAGTTCATGGATACGCCGGTTAAACGCTATTCATCCGGGATGTATGTGCGGCTGGCCTTTGCGGTCGCGGCGCATCTGGAGCCGGAGATTCTGATTATTGATGAGGTGTTGGCGGTGGGGGATGCGGCGTTTCAGAAGAAATGTTTGGGGAAGATGGGGGATGTGGCGAAGGTTGGCCGGACGGTATTATTCGTTAGTCATAACATGGCTGCGGTCACGAATCTTTGTGGCAAGGGAATTTACTTGCGCTCTGGAGCGGTTAATATGATTGGGGATATAGCGAATATTGTTCGTGCTTATCTCAAGGACTCGTCATATGCTGCCGACATAGAAATATCAGAACGAAAAGATAGACAAGGATCGGGAATCGCGAAAATTTCTGCGGTTGAAATTCTAGATCCGGAAAATCATAAAACAGAAACCATAATGTGCGGACAAAAAATTAAAATTCGCATCAAGCTTTCTTCGACAGCGAAATTCTTAATTTTGACAAATCCAGTTATCGCTATCGGAGTAGACAATTC
Source organism: Chromatiaceae bacterium (assembly GCA_049654905.1). Taxonomy (GTDB): domain Bacteria; phylum Pseudomonadota; class Gammaproteobacteria; order Chromatiales; family Chromatiaceae; genus M0108. The sequence goes on along the minus strand of JBASIS010000039.1, from coordinate 5,554 downwards.
AGTGGGTTACCGCGTATGGCACTTGAGTAATGAATCCACGGGTAACTTCTTTTCTAGTTTCAATGTGGAGAAAGATGCCTTTTATTTTGATATTCCGAAGATGCCACTTGTGGCCGATGCTTATAGTATCGTACTTTTCTTGTCTTCTAACGGAAATGTTATCGATTGGATTCAGAACGCGGCAACATTCAAAGTAGAATCTGGCGATTATCATAGAACTGGCAAACTACCCCCCTCTGGACAAGGATGTTTTTTAGCTGATTATTCTGTTGACGTTTCTGCCGAAAATGCTTGAATCAGAAAAAAAGTTCTTGGAGTTGTTAATTACCAACAAAGTTGGGATTAAATCGCTATTAATTGCACGATTTTTTTTCCAGTGGAAAGCATCGCTCCGCAGTGGTAAGTCACCGATCACTGATAGAAGGCCATGGATGACTTTTCAGTCTATAGAATTCCTTGAAAAATATCTGAAGCATGGAAGTAATGTATTCGAATACGGGGGTGGAGGTTCAACTCTTTATTGTCTCGATAAAGGCGCGCATGTTGTAACAGTAGAGCACGACTTAGTTTGGTTTTCCTTGCTAGAGAAAGCTATTCTGAAAGATGACTTATCCCAAAGTTGGAAAGGGATCATGATCGAGCCCACTATCGATCCAGGTCAGACTCCAAAAAATCCCTCAAATCCAAAGATATATCAGTCCTATGATGATTGTTTTAATGGATTTTGGTTCAAAGAATATGTTTCTTCAATCGATTACTACCCAGAGTCATTTTTCGATTTTGTGCTTGTGGATGGGCGCAGCAGGCCATCATGTTTAACACATGCAGCCCTCAAAGTAAAAATTGGCGGATTTTTACTGCTTGACAATACCGAACGAAGCTATTATCTGTCGATGGATACGAGAAAATATTTAGATCGTTACCAGATTGTGCTGGATGAATTTGGACCCACGCCAGGGGCATTATGGTTTACCAAGACAACGATTTGGAAACGAGTCAGGTAAACTGCCAATGTGCTGTGGTGTCCGGCGAAGCCCCAAATTCCGGGATGCAGTACGACAATTGAAGTGAGCCGATCAAGTTGTAACAGTTTTTACACTAAAATGATTGATATAGCTAATGATTCCAGTTCCCATTGCCCTCTTCGTCTACGCCCGCCCGGATCATCTGCGGCGCACGTTGGCCTGCCTACGCGAAAACCATGTCCCCTTGATTTATGCCTTCTGTGATGGACCGAAAACACCAGATAAGGACCACCTAGTCAACGAGGCGCGCTCACTGCTGCGTGGTATTGATTGGTGCGAGGTAATTCTCTGCGAGCGTGATGACAATTGGGGGCTCGGTCATTCTATTTTGGCGGGTGTCACCGACGTACTGAACCATCATGGCGCCTGCCTAGTCTTTGAGGATGATTTGATCTGCGTCACCGGTGCGTATAACTACCTTAGCGCCGCATTGAACCACTATCGCGACGACTCACGGGTGATGAGCGTCACCGGCTGGACCCACCCACGCGTAACGCCTATGGATATGGGCGATCAGCCCTATTTCGACGGTCGTGCTGAAAGTTTGGTATGGGGAACGTGGGCGCGGAGCTGGGCTGGCATGAACGACCATACCGCCAAGGAAATGATGCTGGCTTGCGAGGCCAAGGGGATCGGCCGCAACACCTATGGTGCGGACCTTCCAGGTATGGCCGAGAGTGAGTTAAGCTCTAACATCTGGGCAGTGCGCTTCCTTTATCATCACATTTTGAATCGCGGTCTCTGTCTGCGCCCACCCTGGAGCTTGGTTGAGCACATCGGTTTTGATGCCTTGGCGACTAATGCTTCAGGTCCAGGGCAATATGCGAACCCACCGTTGCGTCCTTGTCCGCCGGTGCCGAGCAAGTGGCCGGAACCTATCGAACATCACGACATTGCGGCATTATGGCGTGATATGTGTCCCCTCGTTCAGCCTAGCCCGGCGATGCCACCAGAGGCCATGGCGAAACGCGTCAAGCGGCGCCTCCGTCGCATCGCTGTAGATTTCACAGGTAGCACTCGACTCAAGACCATTTCACTGCGGCAGCTCTTGGATCTCTGGGTTCCTCCTATTGCTTACCTCGGCTATCGGACCCTGCGGCGTCGATTGCATCCTGACAGGGTCAAGGATTCTGCGGACGCTGACGTACCGCGGCTGGACCTTGTCGGGAACTACTCCTCCTGGTCCGATGCTCAAGCCGACAGCGTCGGGTATGACTCAACTGTCATCCTAAGAAAGACGGCCGCGTCCCTAGGCAAGGTTAAGCGAGGCGAGGCGATTTATGAAAGAGACTCGGTCCTGTTCGATGAAGTTCAATACGCATGGCCTTCCTTGGCGGGGTTAATGTGGGTTGCAGCATGCTCAAACGGAGACCTGAACGTACTGGATGTCGGTGGTTCTCTCGGCAGCACCTATTTTCAGAATCGCGCATTTCTAAACAGACCCAAGGTCGTGCAATGGAATATCGTCGAACAATCAAGCCAAGTGGCGATTGGTAGGTCGGAGTTTCAGGATGCGCGCTTGCGTTTCTTTCCTTCGATCGACGCCTGTCTCACCGAGACGCAACCGAATGTGATCTTGTTGAGCGGCGTTCTTCAATATCTGGAGCACCCCTATGATCTGCTCGATACCTTGCAGGCGACGCCTTGCCAGTTTCTGGTACTTGACCAGACGCCGTTCTGGACTGGTTCCGCTGATCGACTGTGCGTTCAGAATGTCCCAGCAGAAATTTATCCGGCGAGTTATCCAAGCTGGATCTTTTCAACGCATCGCTTCCGAGCTATTTTGAGCCTTCATTGGGATGTCGTGGCCGAATTTGAGGCACTTGATCGCCTCACAGGTCCGGTGCCTATCCGCAGCAGCGGTCTTATTGCAAAACGGTGGCCGTGAATGGGCACAGAATCATAAGCGCAATAGGTACTCCAATTGAAGCCAATACCTATGGTTGAAACCATCCAATACAACGGCCAACTCCTCGCCCTCATCCTCAGCCATCGCTTCCAGGAGCCGGGCATCCACTTCTTCACCCCGGACGACCTGTCGCAGCAGTTGGCCTATATGCGCCACCCGGTCGGCAAGGTCATCCCGCCCCATGTGCATAATCCGGTGGCGCGGGAGGTCTCCTTCACCCAGGAGGTGCTGTTCATCAAGCGCGGCCGGCTGCGGGTGGATTTCTACGACTCCGCGCAACAGTATCTGGAGAGCCGCATCCTGGCGGCCGGCGATGTCATCCTGCTCGCCACCGGCGGCCATGGCTTCGAGGTGCTGGAGGAGATCGAGATGGTAGAGGTGAAGCAGGGGCCCTATGCGGGGGAGGCGGACAAGACGCGCTTCGTGGGGATTACGGCGGATCAGGCGCGGGTTAAGGGTTGAAATGAGGTTGAAATGAACACGACCATAAGCTTTGACTACGACGTGACGGCGTTCGGCGCCCTGCGGTTATCACCCAGCGAGTTCGCCAGGGAGTTGCGCATCGCCGCGGCGGTGCAATGGTATGCGCAGGGCAGGGTGTCCCAAGGCAAAGCCGCCGAGCTTGCCGCGCTGACGCGGGGCGATTTTCTTGACGAGTTGTATCGACGTAAGGTCCCGGCCTGCCAGGTCACCGCGGACGAATTGGCGGACGAAATCCATGGCCCCTAGTCGTTGGGTCGTCAATGCCTCACCGCTGATTCTGCTCGGCAAAGCGGGTCAACTCGGGCTCCTGAGCGCGCTGACCCGTCAGATCGCCATTCCGCTGGCGGTTGCCGAGGAGGTCGGCGCCAGGCCCGATGGCAAGGCGACACTCCAAGTGATCGCTATCAATCCGGTCTTCGTCATCGCCAAGAACGAGGTGCCGACGCCGGAGATCATGAGCTGGGATCTGGGCGCTGGCGAAACGCAAGTGATCCTCAACGCCCGGATACATGGCGCGGACCGGGTCGTTATCGACGATCTGGCGGCGCGTCGCTGTGCCCAAGCGATGGGGCTGAAGATCATTGGAACCCTGGGCCTGGTCGGCCGGGCCAAGGTGATGGGATTGATCGATCGCGCGGCGCCCCTGGTCAGGCGTCTGCGCGAATCCGGTCTCTATGCCTCTGACGAACTGATTGAACGCCTCTTGCGAGAGGTCGGCGAGTAGCGGATCGCCGGCGTTGCCTCCGCCATCATTGATCTCCTGCGCTAGGAGAAACCCTTGGAATCTGTCGTCCGCGTCCTGCCGCGCAAGAATTATTGCCTGGAATTATGGTTCGATACGGGGGACCATCGTTTATTTGATGCACGCCCCTATCTGGAGCGCGGTGTCTTTACGCGCTTGCAGGATTTCAATCAGTTTAGTCAGGCGTTTGTGGCGTTGGGCACGGTGTGCTGGCCGGGCGATCTGGATATCGCCCCGGAAACGCTGTATGACCGTTCGGTCCCAATGTGAATTCGACGCAGTACCATCAATACAGGAGATAACCATGGTTGCGTGCTGGTACTTCCCCAAAGCCTGGGGTGCGGCTTGCCTAATCCCATCCGTCCGATGCGCCTAACCCCCGGCCAGATACAGACCATCCTCGCGACCACGCAGGATCTCACCGGCAACGCTGCCGAGGTGTATCTCTTTGGCTCGCGCACGGATGACCAGACCCGTGGCGGCGATGTGGACTTGCTGATCGAAACCCGGGACGGCCTGACCTTGCTGGAACGCGCACACCTAAAAGTCGCGCTGGAAACCCGGCTCGGACTGCCGATTGATATCGTCAGCCAGGCCCGGACGCAAGCACCGACACCCTTCCAGCGCATCGCCCGCGCCAGAGCCATCCGTCTGGAGACACGCCCATGATTAACCACACCCTGGAGGCCGAGCGCACGCATCTCGCCAGTCTGCTGGAGGCCATACAGCGCTGCGTGTATTTTCTTGAGGCGTCGCGCTGTAAGCTGACCTGGCCCCTTGCGCCTCGCGATCTTGAAGCACGTCGCAAAGATGTCCCCATCTTTGAGTCCCTAGCGGCCATGAACGAACGTTTCGCCAAGCTTCAAGACACCCTCGGCGCCGGGATGAGACATGCGGCGTTGCTCGCCGGCGAGCCTGGCGAAACCTTCCTTAAGACGCTGGCGTTTTTCGAGAAGGTCGGCGTTCTGGATTCCGTAACGGATTGGCAGCTATGCCGCGCCACCCGCAACCTGGCGGCCCATGAATACGCAACCGATTACGCGGCCATCACTGAGCATTTCAACACTCTGAACCACTTGGCGCCGGGCTTATATGGCAATGCCACCCGCTTTCTGGACTACTGCCGCGAAGCCCTGCATATTCTGCCCCTAAGTGCCGACTTCGCCAGCGAATTCAACGCGATTGGCCTCCAGGCAATATCACCCCAGGTCAGCCGCCTGCCTAACTCGGTGTCCTCGAGATGATCAAGGTGAAGCAGGGGCCCTATGCGGGGGAGGCGGATAAGACGCGCTTCGTGAGGTTCACGGCGGATCAGGCGCGGATCAAGGGCTGAGTGGAGACGAGTCCGTTAACCATGGCGAGCGCTACCCCGATACTACTACCTGGCCCTAACCC
>JBASIS010000038.1:0-31698 GCA_049654905.1 Chromatiaceae bacterium | reverse complement strand
GTGGTACATCGCCGCCCAGCGCGGCAAGATCGCCGCTTTGCCGGAGGGTCAGGCGAAGGTCCTGTTCAAGAAAATCGAGCGGCTCAAGGCGCAAGCCCGCAGCCGGGTTGAGCATGCCTTCCCTATTATCAAGGACCGCTTTCACCATCGCAAACTACGCTACCAGGGGCTGAAGAAGAACGGTGTCCAGCAGGAGGTGCTGTTCGCCCTGGCCAATTTGATCATCGCCAAACAGGCCTTGCTGGCCGCCTGAGGGGTCACTGCGCCCAACAGGGGCGTAGAGGACCACAGCAGCCACCCAGAGAGCCCAAATTGAGCCTAAAAAACGGTTAAAACGGGTTCCTTAGTCCTAAAATCGTCTTCCGAGAGCGAGGTTCGTTTGGCGTAAGCCAATGATAATAAAGGTCGGTTGAGATGGGGGGGTTAAACTTGGGCTAATAGGTCAAGCCACCCTCCCGCCACAGACCGAGGATTGTGGCTCTGGGTATATACTGCGTGACTCTTTAGCGGCGTATGACGACAGGTGTTATGAAAAGAGGGCGGTGGCGAACGGGAATGCTGACCTCGGGAGCGGTGACATCCGGTACCCTGGCGACCCCCTTGGGGACCCTGGCGCTTGCTTGGGAGGCGGAGGGATTGGTGTGCCTGAACCTGGCCGAGGACCTGGCCCCTGCATCCTCCGAGGGCTGGGTGCCGGCGGATGACGTAACTCCAGGCGAGCCGGTGCCCCCGGCCATTAGCGCGGCCGTAGCGCGCTATTTTGAGGAGGGTGCGGCGGGCTTGCAGGTAACCCTGGCCGCGCGGGGCACGGACTTCCAGCAGCGCGTATGGCGGGCACTGCAAGCCATCCCCCCCGGTGAAACCCGGACCTATGGCGATCTCGCCCGACAACTGGGCACCAGCGCCCGAGCCATCGGCGGCGCCTGTCGCGCCAACCCCTGCCTCATCGTCGTGCCTTGCCATCGGGTCATCGCCAAGGATGGGCTGGGGGGCTTCGCAGGGGATGTCTCTGGCCGCCGCTTGGAGGTCAAGCGCTGGCTGCTGCGCCATGAGGGCGCAACCGCGGCCTTGCTGGGGACCGGCGAGGGATGACGCACTTCGGGACGGATGAGGAGGACGGCCGCGCAGGGGGGGGCTCGCCCCTGACTCAGGGGCCGCCGCTGGACGAAGTCGGAGCCACCTATGCCATTGGTGATGTCCAGGGCTGCTTCGATGACCTACTGCGTCTCCTCGATCGTATCGATTTCGATCCCGCCGTCGATCGCCTCTGGTTTACGGGCGATCTGGTCAACCGCGGGCCTAACTCCCTGGGCCTGCTGCGCTTCGTGCGTGGCCTGGGTCACGCTGCCGTCTGCGTCCTCGGCAACCATGATATCTATCTCCTGGCCGCCGCCGCCGGCGCCTTGGCTTTCAGCAAAAAGGATACCCTGGCCAGTATCCTCGAGGCCCAAGATCGCGAGGAGCTCCTCTTCTGGCTGCGCCACCAGCCGCTCCTCTACCACGACGAGCGTCTGGGCTTCGCCATGGTCCATGCCGGCCTGCCGCCCCAGTGGGACCTGGCGACCGCCAAGGCCCGCGCCGCCGAACTGGAGACCCTGCTGCAGAATCCCGCCTTCGGAGACCTGCTGCATCAGTTGGGGCCCCAGGAGCCCTGGAGCTGGAGCGAGGATCTGGCCGGCTGGGACCGCCTGCGCTACATCGCCAATTGCTTCACCCAACTGCGCTGGTGCGATGCCACGGGCCGTCTGGATCTCGATGGCGAGCGCCGCAAGCTCAAGAGTGCCAAGCGTTCCCAGCCCTGGTTTCAGGTCCCCGGCCGCGCCAGCCAGGGGGTCCCCATTCTCTTCGGTCACTGGGCGCGACTCGAGCGTGAAGGCCTGGGTCGCGCGGGCCCGGGCAAGCGGCTCGTTTACCCCCTGGACACCGGCTGCGCCAATCGCGGTCGGTTCACCGCCCTGCGGTTGGAGGACAGCCGTTATTATCGTGTCCGCTGCCGCAACGAGGCAGTGCCCTGGGCCGAGGGGTGAGGAAGGACCCTTGGGCGATATCCTCGGCCCAGGCGGATAGCCCATGAGCCGCGATGCCCCGGCGTCTCCGCATGGTCCGGCCGACCCGGATAGCCTCATTGAAAGCTTCGCCGATGCCCTCTGGATGGAGCGGGGGCTGAGCGCCAATACCCTGGCGGCCTACCAGTCCGATCTGCGGGCCTTTGGCGCCTGGCTGGCCAGGGAGCGTGGCCTGGGGCTGGCGAGGGCGACGCGGCTGGAGGTGCTGGATTACCTGGCATTGCTTTCCCAGCAGGGCCTGAAACCACGCTCGGCGGCTCGGCGCCTGTCCTGTCTACGCCAGTTTTACCAGTATCTGCTGCGCATCGGCACCCTGCGCGAGGACCCCAGTGCCCGGGTGGATGCCCCCCGGCTCGGCCGCCCTTTGCCCCGGATCCTGACGGAGGCGGAGGTGGAACGGCTGTTGCGGGCCCCGGATACCGAGGATCCCCGGGGGCATCGCGACCGCACCATGCTAGAGGTCCTCTACGCCACGGGGCTGCGGGTTTCCGAGCTGGTCGATCTCAGGCCGGGGGAGGTGAGCCTCAATCAGGGCCTGGTGCGGGTGTTGGGGAAGGGGGGCAAGGAACGCCTGGTGCCCCTGGGCGAGGAGGCCATCGCCTGGCTGGCGGATTTTACCCGCGGTCCCCGTCAGGATTTGCTCGGCGGCCGACTCAGCGACTTTCTCTTTCCCACCAGTCGCAGCGACCACATGACCCGCCAGGCCTTCTGGCAGCTCATCAAGCGCCATGCCCTCGCCGCCAGCATCCAGAAGGAGCTGTCACCCCACACCCTGCGTCACGCCTTCGCCACCCATTTGCTCAACCATGGCGCCGACCTGCGGGTCGTGCAGATGCTCCTCGGTCACAGCGACCTCTCCACCACCCAAATCTACACCCACGTCGCCCGGGAGCGACTTAAGCAGCTCCACGCCAGGCACCATCCGCGGGGCTGATACTGGCATTGCCGCCAGCCTTGCTCTAATGTAGCCAGCCTTCAGCAGCAGGGTAGGGGAGAGGTGATCGATGCCGTCTTTCGATGTGGTTTCGGAGGTGGACCTGCAGGAGGTCCGCAATGCGGTGGATCAGGCCAACCGCGAGGTGGGGACCCGGTTCGACTTCAAGGGTATCAAGGCGAACTTCGAGCTGGCCGACGATGTCATAAAGCTGACCACGGAGCGGGATTTCCAGTTGCGGCAAATGATGGATATTCTGCGCCAGAAGCTGGCCAAACGTGGCGTCGATATCGGCAGCCTCGACCTTAAAGACCCCACCAGCAGCCTGAGCGCGGCGCGTCAGGAGGTGGGCCTGAAGCAGGGGATCGATACGGACACGGCCAAGAGCATGATCAAGGCCCTCAAGGCGGCCAAGCTCAAGGTCCAGGCCCAGATTCAGGGCGAGCAGTTACGGGTGTCGGGTAAGAACCGCGACGACCTGCAGGAGACCATCGCGCACTTGCGCGAGGGCGATTGGGGCTTGCCCCTCAAATTCACCAATTTTAGAGATTGAGGTTAACGCATGAATGTGAAGATCAAGATAGGGCTTGCGGGCGCCGTGCTGGCTCTGGTCTCGGCCCAGGTTCTGGCGGATGCCGCCGCCATCAAGAAGAGCCTGGCCAAGATCCTGCCGGATTACGAGGTCGGGAGCATCCAGGAGACGCCGGTGCCGGGTCTCTTCGAGGTGCTGGTGGGTTCCGACGTCATCTACGTCAGCAAGGACGGCCGCTACATGGTCCAGGGCCGCATGATCGACCTGGTCAGCAAGGAAGATTTGACGGAAACCTCGCCGCGGCTGGCGGAGGCGCGCAAGCAGGAGGCCAAGGAGCGGGTGGCGGCCGTCAATAAGCTGGGCGAGGAGAATATGATTATCTTCTCGCCGCCGGGCAAGGCCGCGCACACCATCACGGTCTTCACCGACATCGACTGCGGCTATTGCCGCAAGCTGCATGGCGAGATCGACGGCTATCTCGCCGAGGGCATCAAGGTCCGCTACCTCTTCTTCCCGCGCTCCGGGGTGGGCACCCCCTCCTTCGACAAGGCCATCTCCGTCTGGTGTGCCGAGGATCGCAAAGCCGCCCTCACCGACGCCAAGGCCGGCAAGACCATTCCGGACAAGAAGTGCGATAACCCGGTCAAGGAGCAGATGGAATTAGGCGAAAAGCTGGGCGTCTCCGGCACCCCCGCCATCATCCTGGAGAGCGGCGAGATGGTACCGGGCTATGTTCCCCCCAAGCGCCTCGCGGCCATGCTTGGCGAGAAATAGGGCTGATCCTGGGATCGCCCCCGGGGTGTTCGGGCAGGGATGCCCCTCAAAAGCCTTCGGTGGAGGTGAAGAGCCCCACCCGCAGGTCCTTCATGGTGTAAATCTCCCGGCCGTCCACCCTGACGCTGCCATCGGCGATGCCGAGGACCAGCTTGCGGCTGATGATGCGTTTCATATCAATCTGATAGGTGACTTTCTGGGCCGTGGGCAATACCTGGCCCGTGAACTTGACCTCGCCGACCCCCAGGGCGCGGCCCCGGCCCGGGTTCCCGATCCAGCCCAGAAAGAAGCCGACCAATTGCCAGGTGGCGTCCAGGCCCAGGCAGCCGGGCATGACCGGGTCGCCGGGGAAGTGGCAGCCAAAAAACCAGAGATCCGGACGGATATCCAGCTCGGCGAGGATCTCGCCCTTGCCAAAGGCACCGCCCTCGTCACTGATTTTGACGATGCGGTCCACCATGAGCATGTTGGGCGTCGGCAGTTGGGCATTGCCCGGGCCAAACATTTCACCGCGACCGCATTGCAGTAACTGGTCGTAGCTGAAGGCTTCCTGTCGCATGGCAAGGATTTCCTGGGTTAGATGCCGCTCCCTGGCGTGAGGAAGGGGCGGGCGGGTGAGGATCGGGGCGAGCAATCGGGAGGCCTTTCAGATCCGCCCCGCCCGGGGCGGCGGCCCTGACACATCCGGCCGCGGGTTAGGCCGCCGCCAGCGAGAGGCGTTCGCGCAGGAAGCCCAGGACCTCGCCAATGGGTACCAGGGTCAGCTCCGCGTCTCGGCGACCCTTGTATTCCAGCAGACCTTGGTCCAGCCCCTTGTCGCCGACCACCAGGCGATGGGGGATGCCGATGAGTTCCATGTCCGCGAACATAAAGCCGGGGCGTTCGTCCCGGTCGTCGAGGAGGACCTCGATGCCGGCGGCGGTCAGTTCCTGGTAGAGGGCCTCGGTGGCCTCGCGCACCCGGTAGGATTTGGCGAGCTTCATGGGCAAGAGGGCGACCTGGAAGGGGGCGATGGGCTCCGGCCAGATGATGCCACGCTCGTCGTGGTGCTGCTCAATGGCGGCGGCCACCACCCGCGAGACGCCGATGCCGTAGCAGCCCATCTCCAGGGTCAGGGCTCGGCCGCCCTCATCCAGGACGGTGGCCTTGAGGGCCGCGCTGTACTTCTGTCCCAGCTGGAAGATATGTCCGACCTCGATGCCGCGGGCGATGGTGATCTGGCCCTGGCCGTCGGGGCTGGGATCACCCTCGACGACACTGCGCAGGTCCGCCACCTCCGGCAGGGGCAGGTCGCGCCCCCAGTTGAGGCCAAACCAGTGATGGCCGTCCTGGTTGGCCCCGGCGCTGAAATCGGCGGTGACCGCCACGGTGCGATCGGCTACGCAGGGGATCGGCAGGCCCAGGGGCCCCAGGGAGCCGGGGCCAGCGCCCAGGGTGGCGCGGATCTCTTCCTCCGTCGCCATCCGCAGCGGCACGGCCACCTGGGGCAGTTTTTCGGCCTTGATGGGATTGAGTTCGTGATCGCCGCGCACCAGCAGGGCCACCAGCCGGGCGCCACTGCCCTCGGCCGCGGCCACCACCAGGGTCTTGACCGTGTGGGCGATGGGCTGGTCGAACTGCTCCACCAGTTCCTGGATGGTCCTGGCCCTTGGGGTGGCGACCAGGCGCTTGTCCTGAGTGGGCGCCGGCAGGTTGGCCGCCAGGGGCAGGGCCTCCGCCAGTTCGATGTTGGCGGCATAGTCGCTGCCCGTGGAGAAGGCGATGGCGTCCTCGCCGGAGTCCGCCAGGACATGAAATTCATGGGAGGCCCGGCCGCCGATGGCGCCCGTATCCGCCTGCACGGGGCGGAAATCTAGGCCGCAGCGCTGGAAGATGCGGCTATAGGTGGCGTGCATCACCTGGTAGGTCTCGGCCAGAGACTCGTGGTCCAGGTGGAAGGAGTAGGCGTCCTTCATCAGGAATTCCCGCGCCCGCATGACCCCGAAGCGGGGCCGGATTTCGTCGCGGAACTTGGTCTGGATTTGGTAGAAGTTCACCGGCAACTGCTTGTAGCTGCGCAACTCGCGGCGCGCCAGGTCGGTGATGATCTCCTCGTGGGTGGGGCCGAAGCAGAATTCCCGCTGGTGGCGGTCCTTGATGCGCAGCAGTTCGGGACCGTACTGCTCCCAGCGCCCGGACTCCTGCCACAGTTCCGCCGGCTGCACCGCCGGCATCAGGACCTCCAGGGCCCCGGCCCGGTCCATCTCCTCCCGGACGATCCGCTCCACCTTGCGCAGGACCCGCAGCCCCAGGGGCAGCCAGGTGTAGAGCCCCGCCGCCAGCTTGCGGATCATGCCCGCCCGCAGCATCAGGCGGTGACTGGCCACCTCCGCGTCCGCGGGGGTCTCCTTGAGGGTGTGGAGGGGGAACCGAGATGTGCGCATGGGAGGGGCCCGGCGAAAAAGAGTTTCATTGTAGGGAGCCGCCCCCGGCGGAACAAGCCCCGCCGGCCGGAACCGGTTTTTCTGGCTTGACAGGCCCCCAATCGACACGCCGTCCTTGACCGATCCGGGTCGTATCCTGTAGCTTTTCGATCCTTTATGCATCTCCCACTTTTCTGTCGCGCCGCGCGTACCCGGGGGCAGGGGGGCAAGGGCCTTCCCGGGCTGGTCATACAGATGGAGGTTATCTGAATTGGAACTGAGTGGAGCCGAGATCATCGTTCAGGCGCTGATCGATGAGGGTGTGGAATATGTCTTCGGGTACCCCGGGGGCGCGGTCCTTCACACCTACGATGCCTTGTTCAAGCAGGACAAGGTCAAACACATCCTGGTCCGTCACGAGCAGGCCGCCACCCATGGCGCGGATGGCTATGCGCGGGCCACCGGCCGCTGTGGCGTCGCCCTGGTGACTTCCGGACCAGGCGCCACCAATGCCGTGACCGGCATCGCCACCGCCTTCATGGATTCCATCCCCATGGTGATCCTGTCCGGGCAGGTGCCGACCCCCGTGATTGGCAGCGATGCTTTCCAGGAGGTGGACACGGTCGGTATCACCCGCCCCTGCGTCAAGCACAACTACCTGGTCAAGGATGTGCACGACCTGGCGCTGACCATCCGCAAGGCCTTCTATATCGCCACCTCCGGCCGGCCGGGTCCGGTGCTGGTGGATATCCCCAAGGATGTCACCGACCCCAACATCAAGATCCCCTATCACTACCCCAAGGACATCAAGCTGCGCTCCTACAGCCCGGCGCTGAAGGGTCACCCGGGGCAGATCAAGAAGGCGGTGGATGTCCTGCTCGCGGCCAAGCGGCCGGTGCTCTACACCGGCGGTGGTGTCATCCTGGGCGAGGCGTCCCAGGCCCTGCGTGACCTGGTCGAGAAAACGGGCTTTCCCATCACCAGCACCCTCATGGGGCTGGGGGCCTTCCCCATGACGGACCCGCGGTTCATCGGCATGCTGGGCATGCACGGGACCTACGAGGCCAACATGGCGATGCACGAGACGGACGTCCTGTTCGCCATCGGCGCCCGCTTCGATGACCGGGTAACCGGCAAGATCGAGCAGTTCTGCCCCCACGCCACCATCATCCACCTGGACGTGGACCCCTCGTCCATCTCCAAGAATGTGCGGGTGGATATCCCTATCGTCGGCCCGGTGGGCAGCGTTTTGGCGGACATGGCGCGGCTCCTCCGGGAGCACAAGCAGGGTCCGGACCCGGTGGCCCTGGCGGAATGGTGGCGGCAGATCGAGGAATGGCGCGGGGTCAAATGTCTGGCCTACGACCGCCACAGCCCCCTCATCAAGCCCCAGTTCGCCGTCGAGACCCTCTACAAGGTCACGGAGGGCGGTCTTTACCTGACCTCCGACGTGGGCCAGCACCAGATGTTCGCCGCCCAGTTCTATCCCTTCGACGAGCCCCGGCGCTGGATCAACTCCGGCGGCCTGGGCACCATGGGCTTCGGCCTGCCGGCGGCCATGGGCGTGCAGCTTGCCTTCCCGGACGCCACCGTCGCCTGCGTCTCCGGCGAGGCCAGCATCCTCATGTGCATCCAGGAGCTGGCGACCTGCAAGCAGTATGATCTGCCCATCAAGGTCATCCTGCTTAACAACGGCTACATGGGCATGGTGCGTCAGTGGCAGGAATTCTTCTACGAGAGCCGCTATTCCCATTCCTACGTCGATGCCCTGCCGGACTTCGTCAAGCTCAGCGAGAGCTTCGGCCACGTCGGCATGCGGGTGGAACAGCCCGGTGACCTGGAGGGCGCCATGCGCGAGGCCTTCGCCATGAAGGATCGCTTTGTCTTCATGGATATCGTGGTCGATCCCGCCGAAAATGTTTACCCCATGATCGAGGCGGGCAAGGGCCATCACGAGATGCACCTCTCGCCGGAAAGGGAGCTCGCCTGACATGAGACATATCATTTCCGTCCTGCTGGAAAACGAGGCCGGCGCCCTGTCGCGGGTGTCCGGGCTCTTCTCCGCCCGCGGCTACAACATCGAGTCCCTGACCGTGGCCCCCACGGATGATCCCACCCTGTCGCGCATGACCCTGGTCACCACCGGCAGCGAGGAGATCATCGAGCAGATCAAGAAGCAGCTCAACAAGCTGGTCGATACCGTCAAGCTCCTCGACCTCACCGAGGGCCGCCATATCGAGCGCGAGATGATGCTCATCAAGGTGCGGGCGGTGAAGGAGGGGCGCGAGGAACTCAAGCGCCTGACCGACATCTTCCGCGCCAAGATCATCGACGTCACCGAGACCAGTTACGTGGTGGAGCTGACCGGCACCTCCCAGAAGCTCGATGCCTTCATCCAGGCCGTGCCCGAGGGCCTGGTGGTGGAGGTGGTGCGCTCCGGGCCCACCGGCATCGCCCGTGGGGAGAAGGGGCTCACGCTGTAAGCAAGAGAACCTCACGCCATGAGCTGAAGGGTCCGGAGCCTTAAGCCGAGGAGCCCCTCTTGTCCTGTCCTTTCGCGGGACAGGATTTGGGGAAAGCCGAGGCGCCCCTCTTGCCCCTCTCCCCTCGCGGGAGATGGGTTGGGGAGAGGGGGAAAGCCGTCCGCCAGCACCCGGCTTTACCAACAACCGTTAAAGACTACATCCCCCGGCCCCCGCCGGCGCCCACCTCTAAGGTTATGACTATGGCCATCAACGTTTACTACGACAAAGACGCCGACCTCTCCCTCATCCAGTCCCGCCAGGTCGCCATCATCGGCTACGGCTCCCAGGGCCACGCCCACGCCAACAACCTCAAGGACTCCGGCGTCAAGGTCACCGTTGGCCTGCGCCCTGGCTCCGCCTCCGCGGTCAAGGCCGCCCATGCCGGTCTCGACGTCAAGCCCATCGCCGAGGCCGTCGCCGTCGCCGACGTGGTCATGGTTCTGGCCCCGGACGAGCACCAGGCCCGCCTCTACCGCGAGGATATCGCCCCCCACATCAAACCCGGCGCCGCCCTGGCCTTCGCCCACGGCTTCAACATCCACTTCGGCGCCATCGAGCCCCGCGAGGACTTGGATGTCATCATGATCGCCCCCAAGGGCCCGGGCCATCTGGTCCGCTCCACCTACACCCAGGGCGGCGGCGTCCCCAGCCTCATCGCCGTCCATCAGGACGCCAGCGGTCAGGCCCGCGACATCGCCCTGGCCTATGCCTCCGCCAATGGCGGCGGCCGCGCCGGCGTCATCGAGACCAGCTTCCGCGAGGAGTGCGAGACCGACCTCTTCGGCGAGCAGGTGGTGCTTTGTGGCGGTTTAACCTCTTTGATTCAGAACGGTTTCGAGACCCTGGTCGAGGCCGGCTATGCCCCCGAGATGGCCTACTTCGAGTGCCTGCACGAGGTTAAGCTCATCGTGGACCTCATCTACGAGGGCGGCATCGCCAACATGCGCTACTCCATCTCCAACACCGCTGAATACGGCGACCTGACCCGCGGCCCGCGCATCGTCACAGACCAGACCAAGGCGGAGATGAAGCGCATCCTGGCCGAGATCCAGTCCGGCGACTTCGCCAAGGAATTCATCCTCGAAAACCAGGCCGGCGCCCCCAAGCTCAAGGCCCTGCGCCGCCTGGGCCAGGAGCACCCCATCGAGGAAGTCGGTGAGCGCCTGCGCGAGATGATGCCCTGGATCAAGGCCGGCAAGCTGGTGGACAAGAGCCGCAACTGAGCCAGGCTGTCCTCGCCGCGGGGGACCTTAATCGGCGCCGCGGGATCGAACGCGACTCGGGTCGGCTGACCCCCACAACCCTGGAAACAGCCATCACCCAGTCGCGTTCGTCATTCATTTCAGGAGAGACCATGGGCACCATCCGCGCTGAGTTTGAATTTTCCAATCCCACCAATCGCTCCCTGCGGCCCGTCAAAACCCTGGCACTCGTTGACACCGGCGCCCCACATCTTTGTCTGCCCGAGCATCTGGCCATCCAGCTCGACCTCAAGGAGCTAGAAAAACGGGAAGTGACCTTGGCCAATGGTCATCACGTCACCGTGTCCTATTCGGGTCCGGTGGAAATTCATTTTAAGAATCGGCGCTGCTTCACGGGCGCCATGGTGATGGGCGACGAGCCCTTGCTGGGCGCCATACCCATGGAAGACATGGACTTGGTCATCACGCCCAGCCTCCGTCAAATCGATGTCAATCCCACCAGTCCCAATATCCCCCTGTCCCTGGCCAAGTAATAACCGCCGGGTTGGGCGATAATGCTCCTTCAGACTCTGTTCCCGGTTCCAGACATGCCGACGTGATTCTCATCCCCGCCCGCGACGAGGCCCATTCCATCGCCCAGGTCATCGCCGAGGCCCGCCGCCTCTACCCGGCGCCCATCGTTGTCATCGACGATGGCAGCCAGGACGACACGGCGGCGATCGCGGTGGCGGCGGGGGCCCTGGTGCTGCGCCTGCCCCTGCATCTCGGGGCCTGGGGGGCCATGCAGACGGGACTCCGCTATGCCCACCGCCAGGGCTGGGACCTGGCCATCACCCTGGATGCCGACGGCCAGCACGATCCCGCCGATATCCAGGCTCTGATCGCGCCCCTGCTGGTCGGCGAGGCGGACGTGGTCATCGGCGCCTGTCCTCTGCGCGTCAGTCGCGCCCGGCGGCTGGCCTGGCACTATTTCCGTGGCCTCACCGGGATTGCCCTGGAGGACCTGACCTCGGGCTTCCGGGCCTACAACCGTGACGCCATGGAGCGCCTGATCCGCCCCGACGCCACCCTGCTCGACTACCAGGACGTGGGGGTTCTCCTGATCCTGCGCCGCCAGGGCCTGCGCATGCGGGAGGTGCCGGTGACCATGCGGGATCGTAACCACGGGCGATCCCGGGTCTTCAACTCCTGGTGGACCGTGGCGAGCTACATGGTCAAAACAAGCCTCCTGGGTCTGGCCGGGGTGGGCGGCAAACGCAATCGTTCCTGTCTGGACGAGGACTAAAGGGTGACGGCATGACTTACCAACTGACCTCCCTACTCCTCGGTCTGGCGCTCGCCGTTATCATCCTGGTGCTGGTGCGTCGCTCCCATCTACACGGCCCTCATGCCATCTGGTGGATCGGCCTGGCCGTAGGCATCATCCTGCTGGGCACCTGGCCCCGGCTGACCGACATGATCGCGCCCTATCTGGGGGTGAGTTACCCCCCCATCGTGGCCGTCATCCTGGGCTTTGCCCTGATGCTGGTCAAAATAATGGATATGGATCTGCAACGCTCCCGTCAGGAGCAGCGCCTGCGCCGCCTGGCGCAGCGGCTGGCCCTGCTGGAAGCCCGGATCGAGGCAAGGCTTTCCCTAGCCCCGGAAACCGGCCACCCCCCCGACCACACCGACCCGCGGGATGGTCAGGCCCCTCCGGACTGACCGGGTTTGGCCCGGCTGCCTCCCCCGGATTTTCTCCCCCATGCGCGTCCTGCATATCGGCAAGTTCTATCCCCCCTTCGCGGGGGGCATGGAATATTTTCTCGCGGACCTGATTCGCGCTCAACAGGCCCAGGGCCTGGAAGTGGCGGCCCTGGTCCATCACGAGGGCCCGGGCTGGCGGGGATCGGTCCCGGCAGCCGCTGATCCGCCGCCCCGTATCTATCGCGCCCCCTGCCTGGGCCGGCTCCTCTATGTCCCCATCAGCCCCAGCTTCCCCGGGTGGCTTAATCGCGTCATCCGCGACTTCGCCCCCGATGTGCTCCATCTGCACCTGCCCAATACCTCCGCCTTCGCCGCCCTCCTGCTGCCCCAGGCCCGCCGTCTGCCCTGGGTCGTCCACTGGCACTCCGACGTGGTGGCCTCGGCCATCGACCGCCGCCTGGCTCTGGCCTATGGGCTGTACCGCCCCTTCGAGCAAGCCCTGCTGCGTCGTAGCCGGGCCGTCATCGCCACCTCGCCTCCCTATCTGGAAGCCAGCCGGGCCCTGCAACCCTGGCGAGAGCGCTGCGTCACCATCCCCCTCGGGCTGGACCCCGGCCGCCTCGCGCAACCAGATAATGCGAGCCTGGCCCAGGCCGAAGCGCTCTGGGGGCCGGCCTCCCCGCGCGTCCTGGCGATTGGCCGGCTCACCTATTACAAGGGCCACGAGGTCCTGATACGCGCTAGCGCCAGCCTCCCCGGCGTCCAAACCCTGATCCTCGGCGGCGGTGAATACCGACCGCGCCTGGAGCGCCTGGTCCAGACCCTCGCTATCGGCGACCGCGTCCGCCTCGCCGGCTACCGTACGGAGGCCGAGGTCGCCGCCCTCCTGGCTAGTTGCGACCTGGTCTGCCTGCCCTCCCTGGAACGTACCGAGGCCTTTGGTCTGGTTCTCCTCGAGGCCATGCGCCATGCCAAGCCGGTGGTCGTCAGTGACATCCCCGGCTCCGGCGCCCCCTGGTTGGTACGACGGGCGCAAAACGGTATCCTGACGGCCCCAGGGGATGCGCAGGCCCTGGCCGCGGCCCTAGCGACCCTTCAGGCCCACCCCGCGCGACGCCAGCAACTGGGTGAAGCCGGGGCCCAAGCCCTGCAACGGGAATTCGGCATACAGCCCGTGGCCACGGCTATCAATCGCCTCTACTAGTAAGTGGTATAATTTACCCAGATAGGGCGTGTTGGGAGGATCTCTGTTGCTACACCGCAACACGGCAGGCCTGATTATTTTAACCCCATGAAAACAATTATTAATTCTGTAGCTAAAGGGTCAGTGAGTCAAAAAAGTACCACGGCACGCTTGACAGCTTGCAGGTCAGTCGCTAAGCTTTAGCCCGTGATACACCGGATTGGCACTCAAATACGATTCATGGCTTCGTCTCAGGCTGTTGCAAAAGGCGCGGCATGATCCCAAGGTCAGGTTAGGAGTCTCCATGGTATCGGGTACCAACTTGTATTCATCGCTACTCATCCTCTTGTTGGTAGTGAGTACAGGCAACGCCTCGGCCGCCGAGGAACCCCAAGCGCCGGCTAAGGCAAATGAGTCCGCGGTCGCCACCCCCCCTCCGCCGGTTTTACCCGTTCCCGTGACTGAGTCGGCCAATCCCACGCCGGAACCGGAGAGTCAGCCCTCCAGCGAGGCGAGCGCTGGGTTGGATGTCCTCAAGCAAAGAGTCCTCGCCCGTTGGGCGGCCATGATCGATCGTGATTTTCACCGCGCCTATCAATACGCTTCCCCCGCCTACCGGGCGGTCTTCACCGCCAAAGATTTTGCTGCCAGGACCGGGGGAACTAAGATAAACTGGCAACGCGTGGAAATCGTATCGGTAAAAACGGAGACGGAAGAAGCGGCCAAAGTCGAGATCAGGATGTTTGCTGAAGCCTTCTTGGCTGATACCGAAAAGTCGGTGCCGGTTGCGACGGTCTTCTCGGAATCCTGGATACGTTCAGCGGGTGAATGGTGGTTCGTCCCGGGTAAGTGACCTTGCCTGGTCATTACGCTTGGTTTTGTCGGCCAAGAAATTTTTCTCAACAAGCCCCTTAAGGGGAGGTAATCATGAAAATCCTGTCCAAGAAAAAAATGGCGATGTGCGTGGGTGCACTACTTGGTAGTGCCGCCATCGTTCCCTCGGCCTATGCCGTACACTTCTCCGCCGATGGTCTGGGTGATAGTCTCTCCAACTACTACACCACCCATAACGGCAATGCGACCCTGATCAACTACACCAACACGAGCGACCGTACCATCGCCATGCGGGTGCGTATTCACGAATACCGCAACTCCCGCTCCTGGGATTTCACGGTCATTCTGTCGCCTTACGACGTCTGGAATGCCACCATCGCCGATGGGGGTGACATTGGCCCCGTCATTTACACCGCGGATGAAAGCTGCACCATCCCCGCCATTTCCCGGGATGCCGCCAACCCCACGCTTATCGCCAATGCCGCCTTTATGGCCGCCATTGATGACGGGGGCCCCGTCACGGTCGACCGTCTCAAGGAAGGCTATGTGAACGCCATCGTCATGGGCTCCAAGGCCACCGACGCGCAAGGCTTTGGCTTAGAGCCGGATAGCTGCGCCATGGAGACGGCCCGCTTCGTCAACTACGGCGGCACTGCCTGGAATGATTTGATCAATGCCCAGCCGGTGTTTGATCCGAACACGATCAATGACTATCTGACAACGGGTGGCTATCCGGATTACACCAATAACGCCATCAAGGGTGTTTTCAACATCCTCAACTTGCCCTTGGGCCAGAATGCGGCGCAAGGCATGGATACCCTGGCTGACTTCTTTGCGGCAGGTACCCCCTCCGCACCTTACGCCACTGCTGCCTCGGGTGCCGTCCCAGCCGATACGGTTCCGCAATACCCCGGTTTTGCGACGACCGATGCAAACGTGGGTGGCCCACTCATGAACCTGATCACCCTCCAGATGCACCCGGATAATATCTCCCTCGTGGGTGACGGTCTGACCCCTGAGCAGCGGTATCTGGCCAGCTTCTTCCTGCCCACCCAGGCCTCCGCCAATACCCCCGCCTATTACGTCTTCGCCAACAACGCGATCGCCAATACGCAAGGGGCCAACAGGGTTGGCGCCGAGGCCGTGGCCTTCCTGCATCAGGCCACCGATGTCATCAACATGTGGACGGCCCTCCAAAACGAGGCGGCCTGGGATACCGCCACCGATCTCGTGGTCATGGCCGAAGTCAAGAAGTTCTTTGTCGATGGAGCCGCTTCGGGTAACACCAATCCGCTGCAGGGACGTTACCAGTGGACCCCGGGTGTCCCCCCCACCAATGCCATGGGCAATACCGTGCCGACCGCTCCCTTCAGCCAGTATTACGGTGGCACGCCAGCAGGCACCGCCCGGTCGTGTGACCCGGTCACTTGGGACATTTGGGACCGCGAGGAAAATTGGGATCCCAAGCCGATTGTCTTCTCACCCGAGAAGTGGGGCCCCGCGATCTGTTTCGAGACCAACGTCATCACCTTCAATGGCCTGTCGGCGTTGCACTCGCCTAATAGCTATAACATCAATACGAGCTTCGCCAACGGCTGGATCGATCTCGTCCTGATCAGCGAGGCTAATCGTTATAATCCGCAGAATGCGACGCCTGCCGTGCTGGGTGTTCCCTTCGCCGGTCTGCCGGTCGCCAGTTGGGGCTTCACCTCCCGTGTGAATGACGCCGGCCTCAACGAGGCGGTATCCTTCCCGAGTGCCCTGAAGCGTAATCCCCCGCTTGAGACGGTGGATGTGTTAGCGACCGGGGGATAACCCTAAGACCCGAGGCCCAGGGAGGGGCCCCGTGCTGGCGGCGGTGGTTGGGGGCTGGTGCCCCTGAGCCGTTGCCACTCGTTAAAGCCCGCCTCGCGCGGGCTTTTTGCTGACCGCGGGTGATCATTTTGATGATGAGGAGAGAAGGATGAAGCGATGTCCATCAGCCTATGCGGCTTTTCTGCTGGTCTTACCCCTGCTGGGCCCGGGCGGGGCGCGGGCCGGAGAGGCCGATCCCATCTTGTTGAGCGATCAAGGGCAAGCGATTCGGGCCAGCGCCTTCACCCCCGTCTGGCTGGACATGCCCCCGGCCGAGCGGGCGCGGCTCACCGCCGAGGGCGGGGCGGTGGCGATCTTGCAGCAGTTGCTGCGCAAGCAACTCATGGCGGCCGAGGCCGAACGTTTGGGGCTGGATCGGACGCCCGCCGTCCAGGCGCGGCTGGCGGAGGCCCGGGAGAAGATCCTGGTGGCGGCCTTGCGCGAGCATGTCGAGGCGGGGATCCCCCTGCCAGACCTCACGGCCCTGGCCCGGGAAAATTATGCCGTTCGCCAGGCCGAGATGGTGACCCAGGGCGAATATCAAGCCGCGCACATTTTGTTGAAGGTGGCCTGCCCGGCGGAGCGGGAGGCCCAGTTGGCCAAGATCACGGCACTGAAGGCCGAGTTGGATGGCGGGGCCGACTTCGCCGAGCTGGCACGCCGGCATTCCCAGGACGCCAGTGCCCAGGCGGGCGGTGACCTGGGGGGCTGGCTCCAGCCCGAGGCCCTTGATCCGACCTTTGTCGCTGCCCTGGTCCAGCTTGAGGATGGGGCTATCAGCGGGCCGGTCGAGACCCCCTTTGGCTTTCACCTCATCCATCGCCTGGGTCACAGGCCCGCGGGCACCAAACCCTTCGAGGCGGTGCGGGGGGAATTGGAACAGGAAATCCGCGCCAGCTATCTCCGTAATCGCCTGGCGGAGGCCCAGAAGGCCTACCATCCGAGTCCCGCGGCCCAGCTCGATCAGGCCGCCCTGCTGGCCCTGATCGCCCAGCTGGAGCAGGCCCCGGCGCAGGCCCCGACGGACATCAAGCCTTAAGGGCCCAGGAGAGGAGAGGGGAGGGCGATGCTGAGGTTTTTGGGCATTGGGGCGCAAAAGGCGGGTACCACCTGGCTCTACGAGCAACTGCGTCGGCATCCGGCCCTGAGCTTTCCCCGCGACAAGGAGGTCCACTTCTGGAACTTTCCGCATACGGCGGATGAGGTTGCCGCCTATCTGGCCTCCTTCGGGGGGGGAGGGGTGGTGGCCGGGGAGATCACCCCGGCCTATGCCATCCTGCCGGTGGAGACCATCCGCGAGATACAGGACCAGGCCCCCGCCCTGCGCCTCATCTATCTGCTTCGCAATCCCATCGAGCGGGCCTGGTCGGCGGCCAGGATGGATTGTCAGCGGGCGGGAATGGCGGTCGCGGAGGCCCCGGCCCAGTGGTTTAGCGATCACTTCCAGGCCGCTGCTTCCCGGATGCGTGGCGACTATGCCACCTGCCTGCGCCAATGGCTGGGGGTTTTCCCCGCCGAGCAACTGCTGGTGCTGCGCTTTGAACAGATCCAGAGCGAGCCCGAGGCTTTGCTGAATCGCTGTTTCGCCCACCTCGGCGTGCCCGGCCGGTGCCCCGCGGACTTGCGGGCGGCCGGTTGCCGCAACCGGGTCTTTGCCGGGGCGGATCATCCGCTACCGCCGGCCTTGGGGGCGGAATTACGCGCCCTCTATGCCGCGCCGATCCGCCAACTCGCCATCGAGTTCGACCTGGATCTCTCCACTTGGCTAACCCCCTGAGGCCCTTCTTGCGGAGGTGGCTGGAACGGGGCGCCTGGCCCCAGGCGTCACCCTTGTCAAGGCGGGGGGCCGAGCTTCGCGTCCTGTTTCACCGGGACTTCCGGTCCTTCACGGGGGGGCACCTGAAGGTCTGGCACTATTTCGAACACGTCCAGCAAACCCCGGGTTTCTCCCCGCTGATTGCCTTTTCGCCAGAGACCCGCTGGGACGCTACGAATCCCTGGCTGGGGCGGCGTGACCAGGCCTTGCCGCACTGGCACCCGGAAGAGGCCGATATGCTCTTTTTGGCGGGCATGGATTGGGAGGTTCTCGACGCGATGGAGCGGCGGGCGCCACCACGCCCGGTGATCAATCTCATTCAGCATGTGCGCCATGCCGATCCGGCCGAACCCCTCTATCAATTCCTGAGCCATCCGGCGCTGCGGATTTGCGTGAGCTCCCAGGTGACGGAGGCCTTGCGGGCCACGGGACGGGTCAAGGGGCCCCTCGTCACTATTCCGAATGGGATCGATCTTGGCGATCTCCCGTCCGTCCGGCCTTGGGCGGGGCGGTGGCCCGAGGTCCTGATCCTGGGTATCAAGCAGCCAGCCCTGGCCCTGGAACTCGCCGCTCAACTTACGCAGGCGGGGCGGGCGGTGGATTGCCTGGTCGAAGCCGTGCCCCGGGGGGAATTCCTGGCGCGGTTGGCCCAGGCGCGGCTGGCCTTGCTGTTGCCTAACCCGACGGAGGGGTTTTATCTGCCGGCCCTGGAGGCCTTCGCCCTCGAGACCCTGGTGGTTTGTCCAGACTGCATTGGGAACCGCTCCTTTTGTCTGGCGGGAGCCAACTGTTGGCAACCCCCTTACCGGCTGGAGGCGCTCCTGGCGGCGGTTGACCAGGCCCTTGCCCTCCCGGCGGAGCGGGTCCATGCGCTTTTGGCGGCGGGCCGCGAGACGGCTCAGCGGCATGGGCTCGACCAGGAGCGGCAGGCGTTTGCGCAACTGCTCCAGTCCCTGGCTGCCGAGGGGAAGCGGTAGACGGAGGCGCTGCGTCAGGCCGACCGGGGGTCAGCGGTCATAAAGGATAGGTCCCGTGATGGCGCAGCCCTGGTTTGAATGGTAAAGGCAGATATGATGCCAGCACTTGTCCCGGTAAAAGATCCCCAGCCGATCCGGTGCCTGCCGCAAGAGGATGCCCTTTTTCGGGTGCTTGATGGCGAGGAGCAGGCGGTTATAGGTCAATTCCTCCTCCGGCAAAGTGCCAATATCCGCTAGTTCCAGATAGGGAACCGGATGATGAAGGTAATAGTAACCACCCGACCGGTGCCAGGGGATATTGACGGTTGCGAGTCCGCAGATGCCCTGGTCTCGGCTGAGGGCGCGCAAGGCCAGAAAAGTATCGCGCTCGGCGAACCAGTCCGGGAAGGCAAGGCCAAGGCGCAGGTTGGATATCGCCCAGAAGGCGACCAGGATGCCGTAGGCCGGGGTCGCGAGCTGCCGCCAGGATGAGCCCTGTATTAGCCGGACGATCTGGATACTGCCCACCGCTGCCAAGGCCATGAGGCACCAGTAGCTCAGAAAGATGAAGCGGAACTCCTTATGGCCAATCAGGAGGTGGGGCAGAAGCGTCGCAAGCCCGATGGCCAACAAGACCGGGAAGGGCTTGATGCCAAACAAGGAGAATATCATCAGCGGGACAAGGTACCATCCCAGGGCGTTAAACCGCTCGCTGAAATAATAATACCAGGGTGATATGCCCCATCTGCTGGCAATGTCCTCCAGAAGGTTTTTTTCGATGTTCATCCGCAACGAATGAAAAGGGGCGCCATGGATGGGGAGATCAATTAAACCGGTGAGCAGGAGGCCGCCCAACAGCCCCGCGGTCATCAGTGCCAGGGTCCGCCGCGAGAGGACAACCCAGCCCCAGAGCCAGATAATAGCCACCGCGGGTAGATATTGAATGCGAATGCCGCCGGCCAGCCCGATGATGAGGCTGGGAATGATGGCCCCGAGTCTGGTTGTGGCGACACCTGGCCGGAAGAGGAATAATACCGAGCCCAGTATGAGGTTCGCGCAGAAGATTTCGGTAGCGGCCTTGGGCGCGAAATAGAGGATTTCATACCAGCATCCCACGGCCAGGAACAGGAGCAGGAGTTCGCGGATCATCCAGGCCCGGTAGGTGAGAAGGCCCCAAAGGGGATAGAGCGACACTAATACCATGGCCATGGTCACGATTATCCCGTAACCGGCGCTGCCAGCCCCTAGCCATTGGCCAAGCCAAACAAGAATGGCTAGCAAACCTGGAAAGAGGTAGCTTCTGAGCCCTTCTCGGTATTCCCAGGGTATCAGGCCGTAACCGAACACAAAGCGGTGGGCTTGTTCGACTGACTGGAAGATCTCGTCGGGCCAATTCATGTTGGGCCAGAAATGGCCATAAAGGGTGCCAAGACACACAAGGGAGAACAACATCACGCCAATGATGGCGCCCTGTGTTGGCTTAGGGCCGGGAGTCTTCAACATGGCCTGGTCATGGGTTGGTTTGCGTTACGTCGAGACGATAAAGGCTGGTGAGGTCGTCCGCATACAAACTGATTAGCCCCGGTTGGGGGGCTATCAGGCGTGGATCGAAGTTGATGGCCCAAAGATAATCAAAACGGTCGGGCGGTATTTGGGCGATGCGCCGATGGAGCGCCGCCATCTGCTCATCGGGATTGAGGGGCGGGTTACAGTTCTCTCCGGAAATGAATTGCGAAGGATCGGCATCGAATGAGGTCCCGGCGCCGCCAAGTGGCAGCACCCGGTGTGACCCCTTGATGCTCCACTGGCCGTTGGTGAAGGCGTCGCGCCGGACGATGGCCATCGCGTCGATATGATTGAGGCGGTGAATCAAGCGGTGGTCGCGGCAGGGATTCTTGACGAGCACGGCGACACGGGATCCCGAGGTAATCAGCTCAAGGGCCTGGAGATGGGTGGCGATAGCGCGGTCAAGAGCCATGAATCCCGCCGTGGCCACGGTGATCCGGGTCAGGAAAATCACCAGCCCGGCTACTGTCATACCCCCTCTTAACCGGTGCTGATCGGGCGAGAGACGGATGGCCAGGAGGGCGGTTGCCAGGGTGACCGGCCACAGCCGAGCGTCGGCAAGGGCCGAGACGGACAGTTGCGCGGGCAGGAGGAGGATGAGCGCGAATAAGAGTAGCGCGGGGGTGCCTAGGGCTGGCGCAAAGGAGACTCGGCCTGCTTTGAGGGGGAAGGCCATTAACAACCCCGCCGTGAGCGGAACGATGATTATGGCCAAGGAGATGTAATCGAGTAATGGCCACTGGTCGCGTAGTATCAGCAGCAGCCCATTAACCTTCGATGGAAAATCGAACCAACCCGAGCTTTCGCTCGTGACCCCCCTGCCCCAGAGCGCCATCGGTAATAAAGGTGCCAACATAGGCCAACAGCGGAGTGATGGCCAAAGCCATCCCGTGGCTATACCCCGGTCACCCCTTTGCCAAGCACCGCCAAGCGCGGCGCCGACCGACAGCACCACCAGGATTCCCCAGCCATAGCCGTGGACAAGCCAGGCCAAGAGGCTGGCTGGGACAAAAAACGCCGCTCGGCGCCAGGGGCGATGACTTTCGGCCTGTAGCCAAGTCGGGAAGAGATGGAAGGCGATGGCTACGCCCAGCCAGTAGTTGAGAAAACCAAGCTGAAAGGGGTAGGCCAGGGTCAAGGGCAGGGTGAATAGCCAACTGACGGGTAGCTCTCCCTGGACAGCCCTGGCCGTGCGGGCGAAGCCAAAGGCCATGAGGGGGGGAATGAGCAGGGTGATGAGCCAGGCCGCGCGCTCCAGGCCCAGCAGGGGTTCCAGCGGTTCCAGCAGCAGGTCGATCCCCATGTTGGGCACTAATCCCCACTGGTAGTCCCAATGGCGTTGCAGCAACGGCGAATCCGCGAGCCCGGTCTGGATGCGGTAATGTCCGAGATGCCCGAAAAAATCCACCAGAGGGGGCAGGTCTGTCATCAGAACGGGCAAGGCCGTGGCGAGACAGAGTGCGGTTATGAGTAGGGGGTGCGGAAAAATACCCTTGATTACTGAGGATGTGGTTAAGGTGATGGGTGCTGTGTTCATAGTGCCCGTCAGGCATCTGTCCGCATGGGGGTGATCACGGTCCTCTTGGCTGTCATGATAAGATATTCCTTTCGTGGATCGGCCAATCTCTATCTACCGATCGGCATCCCCCGCGTGGGCTGCTGGTTCCGGGTTCTGCTGGAACCTGGCGGATTGCCGGCTATGAAGCCTAGGCGCGGGAGGCCCTGATGGCCTTAGGCTGTGTCTGAATGGGCGCGGTCAATCGTGATAGGATGCGGCTTGGCTGATTCTGGCGACTGAATGGTAGATGAACGGAACATGGCGATGATGAGCGAACCCTCCGGCACGGTACTCTCGGATGCGCGTCCGCCGGAAAGGGGCAAGCGGTGGCTCGATCCCCGTGTTATGGACTTGGTGCGTTACAAAACCTACGCCGATCTGCGCGCCGAGGCGGCCAAGACCTACATCAATTATCTGTGGTGGGTCATCGATCCGATCCTGTCCATGGCGGTTTTTTACCTGGTTTTCAGTGTCATGTTGCAAAGTGGCACCGAGGGGTTCGTGGCTTTTCTGCTCAGTGGGCTGGTGATCTGGAACTGGTATCGCCAGTCGATTTCCAACGCGGGTGGCGCCATTCTGACCGGGCAGGGTCTGATGGGCCAGGTCCATGTACCTAAGCTGGTGTTTCCCGCGACCACCCTGCTCACCGATTTGACCAAGTTTGCCCTTGTCTTTGTACTGCTGCTGGTCTTCCTCTGGCTGTCGGGTTACCCGGTTGGCATCACTTATTTCGCCTTGCCGGTCCTGCTGCTGGTGCAGTTCCTGCTGATTGCGGCCTTCGGTTGTCTCCTTGCGGCTTTGGTGCCCTACCTGCCGGACCTGCGTTTTCTGGTGGATAATCTGCTGAACCTGCAGTTCTTCATCTCCGGAGTCTTTTTCATGGCCAAGGATGTCCCGCCGGCCTATCACATGTGGTT
Source organism: Chromatiaceae bacterium (assembly GCA_049654905.1). Classification (GTDB taxonomy): domain Bacteria; phylum Pseudomonadota; class Gammaproteobacteria; order Chromatiales; family Chromatiaceae; genus M0108. The sequence continues at coordinate 8,893 of JBASIS010000038.1, read as the reverse complement.
TTATCTCAATCCGATGGCGGGACTGATCGAGGACTTTCGCGGCTTGTTGCTGCACGGTTACTGGCCCCACTGGGGGCGTCTCGGTCTGGTCGCGCTCGGCGCGAGCCTTCTCCTTCTTTTTGCAATTATCCTGATCCGCCGTTTTGATCGCGATTATCCGCGGCTGGTGCCCTGAACCATGACCCCGCCTCCCCTTCCTATTCTGTCACTCGATCGCGTGGGCGTGGCCTTCCGGCAAGGTGGGCTGAGCCTGCGGCGGCGCCGGCGTTTCTGGGTCCTGCAGGATATTAGCTTCGACCTCTATTCTGGGGAGACCCTGGGTGTCATCGGTCGCAATGCCGCGGGTAAAAGCACCCTACTGCGCCTTCTCGCCGGCATCATCCGCCAGGATCGCGGTACCTTCGTCAATCGTGGCCAGAGTACGGCACTCCTGTCCCTGCAAGCCGGCTTCGTGCCCTATCTGAGTGGGCGCGAGAATGCCATCCTCAGCGGTCTCCTGCTCGGCCTGCGCCGCGCCGAGGTCGAGGAGAAGATGCAGGCTATCATTGATTTCTCGGAGTTGGGTGATTTTATCGACCTGCCCTTGAATAGCTATTCCTCCGGAATGCGGGCCCGCTTGGGGTTCGCCGTCGCCTATCAGGTGGATCCGGATATCCTGCTGATCGATGAAACGCTCGGAGTCGGCGACGAGGCCTTTCAGGCTAAGTCAAGCCGGGCGATGCACGAACTTATCCGCTCGGACCGGACGATCGTCCTGGTGTCTCATGCCCCCGGGACGATCCAGGGCCTGTGCGATCGGGCGGTGTGGATCGAGGAAGGGAGCACACGGGCCGCGGGTGATGTAGCCCAGGTACTGCAGGCCTATCATGAATGGATCGCGCGGCGTCAGGTCGCCGCCGACGGCTCGATTCGGTCTTTGTGAGCCAGGCATACCGGCCCTTGAGTCTGGTGGGCGCTTCCCGTCATGAGGCCGGCTCGCGGTAGGACGTCGGTCCCTCATCCCCCTGGGACTCGTCGCCAGTCGCTCCCCTTATTCACGAACAGGACGTTAATTTCACGGACAACGCGTCAGGAACCTTCTCCATGCAGATTTTAGTCCTCGGCATGCACCGCGCCGGCACCTCCGCGATTACCCGGCTCATCAATATGATGGGTGCCGACATGGGCCCCGCTCATTTAATTGGCGAGCCCGCGGAGGATAACGAGAAGGGCTTTTGGGAGCGCACGGATGTCTCGCGGTTGAATGACCGGCTGCTGGCGGGGCTCGATTGCACCTGGGATGAGATCGCTGGCTTTGCGCCGGACCGGCTGGCGGCGGGTCTGACGGATGAACTGCGCGAACAGGTCCAACGCATCATTTTTCAGATGGATACGCACCGCCCCTGGGTGCTCAAGGACCCGAGGCTCTGCCTGACGCTGCCGGTCTGGCGGCCGCTGATGGAGGTGCCCGTCTGCGTATTGCCGCATCGATCCCCCCTGGAGATTGCCCGGTCGCTCCAGGCCCGCAATGGTTTGAGCCTGACCCATGGCATCGCCCTGTGGGAGCGGTACAGCCTGGGGGCACTGGCGGCGTCGGCGGGTCTGCCCCGTTTCGTGGTCTCCTACGCGAGGCTCATCGAGGATCCCGAGGCTGTCGTCGGTGAACTCTATCAGTCCTTGTGCGCCGCGGAGGTGGGCGGGTTACGCCTGCCCTCGCAACGGGAGATCCTCGCTTTCGTGGAGGGCCGACTTCGGCATCAGCGGGTAACGGCCGGGGCGGAGGATGGACTCCTTAATCTGGCCCAGCGCAGGCTGGCCGCGGGTTTGGAGGATGGGGCCGCCTTGGCCTGGGCCGAGATCCCTGCCCTCAGCCTGGGTGCCGCCGAGGCCCTGGTGGCCGAGCGGGCGCGGCGGGTTGACGCGCGCGAGGCCGAAGTGGCCTTGAACCAGGCCCGGAACGAGTCGAGCGCGGCCCAAGCCACGGTGGAGGGCATGGCCGTGGAAGTGGCTTACCTACGAGAAGAAATCACCCAAGGCCACGCCCGCGTGGAAAATCTGGATCGGGCGTTAACCGCGGAGCGGGTGGAGGTGACGTCAATGATGGCGCGAATCGAGGCCTTGAGCGCCGAGTTGGCGTTGGCCCAAACGCGCGCGGCCGGGCAGGACCGGGCTTTGATGGCGGCGCGAGAGGAGGCGACGGTTCTGAAGAACCGCATGGAGGCCGTGACCGCCGAATTGGCGCTGGCGCAGGCAGGGGCGGCCGAACAGGAACGGTTGTTAGCCGCGGCGCTGGCGGAAGCGGCGGGCCAGGAGACCAGGCTGGCCGATTTGGCTGGCCAGGTGGCGATGTTGTCGCGCTGGCTTAACGAAATCGATGGCCTGATGGGCGCCACCCGGGAGTCCTGGCGTTGGCGGGTTGGTAATCGCCTGGTGCGGGCCGTGGAATGGCTTCTGCTAAGGGCTAAACCGCGCCTGGCCATCGATCAGGTGTCCGCTTTGTTGCGGCAATTCACGGCCTGGAGAAGCTCTCAAGCTAGCCTGCTCTCCGAAACAACCTTGGTGAGCCTCCCCCCGGTGGGGCGCGACGAGTCAAGTCGCTGGCCGGCGTTGCCATTTGGCCCGCGGCCGGAGGGGGGTTCGGCGCCCGCGCCCCATTTGACCGGTTACGAACTCCTCTGCCTGCCCATCATCGACTGGGATTTTCGGTTTCAGCGTCCCCAGCAGTTGGCGCGGCGCTTCGTGGGGGCGGGTCATCGTGTCTATTATGTGGGGCTGAGTTTTGGGACAGAGTTGGCACGGTGTGATCTGGAGACCGGGGTGGTGGGAGTGACCTTACCCGGCCGCGCCACGACCAATGTCTATCGTGACCTGCCGACGGCCGCGGAGACCGAGCGTTTGGTCGAAGCACTGCTGACGCTCACCGCCGCCGCCGATCGCACCCCCTGGGTCTGTCTGGTGCAATTGCCCTACTGGGGACCGGTGGCCGAGGGCCTGCGCGAGCGTCTCGGCTGCCTGGTGGTGTACGACTGCATGGATGATCATGCCGGCTTTTCCACCAATGCCCCCGCCATGCTGGCCGCCGAAACGCGGCTACTGGAGAAGGCGGATCTGGTGGTCGCCTCTTCGCGGCTGCTGCTGGACAAGGTGGCGCCCCTGGCGCGCCGCACCCGCTTGATCCGCAATGCCGTGGACTATCCGCATTTCGCGGTGGTCGCGCCGTCCCAGCACCGGACGCCCGAGCGGTTGATCGTGGGTTATTACGGCGCTATCGCCGACTGGTTCGACAGTGATCTGGTTGGGGCACTCGCGGGCTTGCGCCCGCACTGGCGCTTTGTCCTGATCGGCGATACCTTCAGCGCCGATCTTGCCTCCCTGGAAGGACGGGCGAATATCAGCCTGCCGGGTGAGCAACCCTACGCGCTGCTGCCGGGGCTGATCGCCGACTGGGATTGCTGCATTATCCCCTTCAAGCGTCTGCCGCTTACCGAGGCGACTAATCCGGTGAAGGTTTACGAGATGCTGGCCGCCGGCAAGCCGGTGGTGGCGGTGCCCTTACCCGAGTTGTTGCCGATCGCCGAGCTGGACCACATCGCCTTGGCCGAGACCGCGGAAGCCTTTACCCTGGCCATCGAGCGCGAGGTCGGGCGCGATTCGGCCGCGCGGCAGGTGAAACGGCGTGACTATGCGCGCGCCAATACCTGGGAGCTGCGTCAGCGGGATCTGGAGGCGGCGATTGCCGAGTGCGTGCCGCTGGTCTCGATTGTGATCGTGACCTTCAATAATCAGGATCTCAACCGCCAGTGCCTGGAGAGTCTGCTCGGGGATACGGATTATCCTAATTTCGAGGTTATTGTGGTGGACAATGGTTCCCACGAGGGTACCCCTGAGTTGCTGCGGCGCGTTGCGGCGGCGGACCCGCGGGTGCGGATCATCCTGAACCCGGACAATAAGGGCTTCGCGGCGGCCAATAATCAGGCCCTGGCGATCGCCAGAGGCGACTTTCTGTGTTTGCTGAACAACGATACGGTGGTCGCGGGGGCCTGGTTGAGTACCCTGGTGCGGTATCTCCAACGCGACCCGCGCCTCGGTTTGATCGGCCCCGTGACGAATGCCATTGGCAACGAGGCTCAGATTCCCGTCGATTACGAACAGATCGGGGACATGCCGGGTTGGGCGGCGGCGCATTGCCGTCGGCATCGCGGTCAACTCGTCGATATTGGTATGCTGGCCTTCTTCTGCGTGGTTATGCCGCGCGCTGTTTATCGAACGGTCGGTCCCCTCGATGAAGCCTTTGGTATCGGCATGTTCGAGGACGACGATTATAACGATCGGGTCCGGGCGGCTGGATTCGCGGTCAAGCTGGCGCGCGATAGTTTCATCCATCATTGGCAGCGGGCCTCCTTCAAGCTGCTGGGCGAGGAAGAATATCTAAGGGTCTATTACGAAAACAAGGACCGCTATCGTGAAAAGTCGGCCCTGACGGTACCCCGGCGGCGGGCGCTGGAGGCCCTCCGGCAACGTTGCGAGGGGGTCGGGAGCGTTGTGCTCTTCCCACCCTCGATTGGTTGGAATATCCCTCTCTTCCAACGCCCGCATCACCTGGCCAGGGCGTTGGCGGAGCGGGGTGAGGTTGCGATTTTTGATTGCACGGGCAGTTCCGTCGATGAGGTTGACCTGCTCCGCGAGATCGAGCCGGGCGTCTTTCTGTTCGAGGGGTCACCAACCCTGTTGCGTGATCTGCCCCGGCTGACCCTCTGGACCTTTACCTATAACTATGGCTACCGGGATTACTTCGGCCCCGGGGTGCGTGTCCTATACGATTGGATAGACGATCTCGCGGTGTTTCCCTACGATCAAGGCTGGCTGAAGGCCCTCCATGAGCGTGCCGTGAGGGAGTCCGAGGTTGTCGCCGCTGTCGCCCGGACTCTGCATGCGGACCTGCTCGCCACGCGCCCGGATGCGCTTTATCTGCCCAATGCCGTTGATGCGGTTCATTTCCGTCAGGCACCCGAGCCTAACCCGGCAAGTCGAGACAAGGATTTTGCGAGGATACTGGCATCCGGCAAGCCTATCGCGGGTTATTACGGCGCGCTCGCCCACTGGTTTGATTACGAGCTGTTGGGTCGTGTGGCGCGGTTACGCGAGGACTGGAGCTTCGTGCTCATCGGGCCGGATCTTGACGGGAGCTTGCGCCCATCCGGGATCACCGAACTCGCGAATGTGCAGTGGCTCGGGCCCCGGGACTATAGCCAACTGGCTGGCTATCTGCATCTCTTTGACGTGGCGATGATTCCTTTCAAAATCAATGAAATTACCATCGCCACTTCGCCCCTAAAACTGTTTGAGTACTTCGCCGGGGGGCGGGGCGTCATCACTACGCCGATGCCGGAATGCGTGGCTTTTGCGGATGTCCTGATCGCGCCGAACGCCGCCGCGTTTGCGGAACATCTTGATAGGGCACGCGGGCTGACCGGTGATCCCGGCTATATAGATCGTCTGGCCCCGGTGGTTGCCGGTAACACCTGGGCGCAACGTGTTCAGCAGGTGCTGGATGCCTTGAATTAAGCATCATGGCCTCCCTTCCAGGAAAGGCTCCGGGGTTCAGCGACCTCATCGAATCTGGTCAGGAAGGGGAGGCGTGGCCATGGTGACGATCTTTGGGTTTGTCTGATTTTGTACCTCATGCCGGTGATAGCAATGGAACAAGCCTTGAAAAAAATCCTGTGCGTGGTGGGTACCCGCCCCGAGGCTATCAAGATGGCCCCGGTCATCCTGGCCTTGAAGGCAACGCCCTGGGCCGAGGTGCGGGTTCTGGCGACCGCCCAGCATCGCCAGATGCTCGATCAGGTGTTGTCGCTCTTCGCTATTGCCCCGGATGTGGATCTGGATGTGATGCGGCCCAATCAGACCCTGCCGGCTCTAACGGCGCGTCTGGTCACGGCCCTGGATGGTTGTCTTCTGGAGGAGGAGCCGGATGCGCTTGTGGCCCAGGGTGATACCACCACCGTGATGGTCGCGGCCCTGGCGGCATTTTATCGACGCATCCCCTTCGGCCATGTAGAGGCGGGGTTGCGGACGGGTGATCTTTTCAATCCCTTTCCGGAGGAGATGAACCGCGTGCTGGCGGGCCGGTTGGCGCGCTGGCACTTCGCGCCCACCGAGTCGGCGCGGCGCAATCTGCTGGCGGAGGGGATTCCGGAAGATGAGGTCTTTGTAACGGGGAATACGGTCATTGATGCGCTCCTGGACGTGGCCGAACGTTGCGAGGATGCAATGCCGGCGGTGACGCCGGGTAAACGTCTGGTCTTGGTCACGGCGCATCGCCGCGAGAATTTTGGCGAGCCTTTCGAACAGATCTGTCGCGCCCTGCGCTATCTGGCGGACTGCCGGCAAGACCTGGAATTGCTCTACCCCGTGCATCCGAATCCGAATGTGAAGGATGTCGCCTATCGCCTGCTCGGGGGCCATCCGCGCATCCGTCTCTGTGAGCCTCTGGATTATCTGCCGTTTGTGGCGGCGATGAAAAGATCCTATCTCATCTTGAGCGATTCGGGCGGCGTGCAGGAAGAGGCGCCGGCTCTGGGTAAGCCTGTTCTGGTGCTGCGCCGGGAGACCGAGCGTCCAGAGGCCATCGCCGAGGGTGTGGTGAAGCTGGTGGGTCCAGACTTCGATACGATCGTGAGCGAATCGTTGCGGTTACTGGATGACCCTGATGCTTACCGGGCCATGGCGCGGGGGGTATCACCCTATGGCGACGGTCAGGCGGCAGGGCGCATCAGAGAAATTCTGTGCCAGTCGCTTGGTGCCGAAGCCTGAATCACGGAAGACACCGTACATAGATGGCATTGAGTTCGGTCCCAAGAGTTCCCTGCGCGTGAAGGTTGACTTCCAGATCGACCGCGCTTTCCACCAGTGCGCGATCCCGTTCCAGCCGCATATCGTAGTTATCGGAATAGGAGGGACTGAATAGTTTATGCACGATACAGTTGTGTTTAGTCACATGGAGGGGCTTCATGCAGGAGAGTAAGGCCGGTTCAATAGACTCGCAGCGGATGCCCTCGAAGCAGCCGATGGAATAGTCGAGGTCCGGCAGTGAAGGGTCCACCACCCCGGTCACACGGTTGAGTCGGTACTGGTCGTCCAGCGCGGAAAACCAGGCATTGGCAACTGCGTATGCCTGCGGCCACATACGGCCTCCGTTGCGGCCCAGTGTTTCGCCGATGCTCCAGAATTCACCGTTCTCGGCCAGTGCGTTTGCAACCTCGCCAAGTACGTGCTCCAACTCGACTATGTGGTGAAGGGCGGACACGCAAATAACCACATCGAACTTTTCGCCTTGTAAATCGAGGGTATTAATATCGGAAACAAGGGTTTCAACTGGACCCCATGACTGAAGTGATTGACGGGCGAGTTCAAGCAGGTTGGCATTTACATCAAGCAGGGTCAGGCTCACTGACTCGTGGGGAAGAGCCCGTACCATATCGGCTTCAATGCGCGCAGCGCCACTGCATATCGACAATATCCTGAACTTAGAGGCATCACCGGGCTGTCGTTCGGCGCGGAAAGCCTCGACGAGTTTGCGCAGGCGCCAACCGAAGGGAGGAGGATCCAACTGGATTTTTTCTGCCAGATGGGTTCGAGAGTATTTCAGGGCCGATGGCGCGGGTGGGGGAGGGGTCTCTGTCACTGGAGTGGCGCAACCGGTTTCTGCGGTGTCCAATTTAGTAGACCGTTGCGCGGTAGGGTTGGGCGGTGATTGCGCCTCGGCGGACTGGGTGTGGGCTGTCTGGAACATGGCGTGTTGGTAATAGGCGTCAAAATTAATCCGCTCGTTGCGGATGCGCAGGTCCCGGAAGGACCTCGCTCGCTCCAGATCCAATGTTGCAGGTTCGCTAATGACAAGGTCGTATACCAGGATCTTTCCAGGTTTTTTCCATGGCCATATGAGCCCTGGCAGAGCAAGGACGATTGAGCCTTCGGTGTTACCTACCTTGTCCAGTGAGAACTGGCAGGTGTACCAGGGTTCGTCGGACTTGACTTGGGGTAAGCATCCTCGGAATACCACTGTCTCGGCCGCTTTCCGAGCGGGGGAATTGGTCATCGTTGGCCGCCAGCGAACTTCTATTCTTACACTCGAAGCAGGTGCGTCGGGGGTAGGCCCAATGGTGAGATGACATAGGTCACCCAAACGGCCCTGGGTTTTTGGAAAGACCACGACATTACCTGCCATGAGTTCAAATCCCAGGCGAGGTATAACCCCAAGTCTGAAGGTATCCCATTGGACTGGAGTGGCTTTTTCCGACGACCGCGGGCCGTGCTCGATTAACAGCAGGGATTCTTCGCAAATGAACATTGATACGCTCTAGGCTGGCAGCGGGCATGGTTGCGCCGGGCGGATGACTCGGGAGAACCCCGAAACCCTGACTTGACCTACGAAACCCAAATACACATAACTTAAAAAAACCCGGAGGGCGACCTACGCCTCCGGGTATTTTTATCCTCAAAAAACTTTCTTTGCTCGACGATGCCTAATTATTCTGCACCGCTTTGTAATTAGCCAGACCTGCATAAGCCTGCCCGAGATAAGCATAGTACGCCGCCGTGGACTCATAATATGAAGTATTATAAGCATAGCCGTAAAATGCGTAAATGTATGCATAATACTGGTAAGTGAAGCTTACTCCAGCATAATACTCCATTTGAGTCCCGGACGGGGCGTATAACCATGCATAATATAGATTTATATAGCTATAGTACGAATAAGCATACTCATAATACCTTGCGCTTTGACTATTATAAGCCAAGCCGGCCACGGCATAATAGTCGGAAGTTGCTTGATATTCATTTGAGTAGTTCAAATACGCCAATGTATCGCTGCGCCCCGCAAAGACACTTAAGGGGGCCAGCGTCATGC
>JBASIS010000037.1:0-7772 GCA_049654905.1 Chromatiaceae bacterium | reverse complement strand
GGCCGTCAGCACCGTCGAGGGGGCTTCACCTGGAGGGTGAATGGTCAGTTGGTTCATGGGCACCTCCTTTGGCCATTATTTCATTAGGTTGGCTGGAATAAGGCAAGGGGTAACTGCCCTTTTTAGGATTATCAATGCGGTGCGCTCCGCCTTGCTGCTCCTCGCCTATCTGGTACTGATCCCGCCCTATGGTGGGGCGGGTGCCGCAACGGCGGCGGCCCTGGCGGCCCTGGCGGTGATCCCGGTGAACGTCTGGTTCCTGCGTCGTCGAGCCCTGACCATCCAGCCTCGGGCCTATATGATGCCGGGCGCGCTGGCGATGGTGGTTGGTCTGATAGTGATCGCAGTGAGTGAATGGGGGACTTGGGTGGAAGTTGCGGTAATGGTGCTCTACCTGCCCGCGGCCCTGTGGTGGGGTGTCATCGAACCTAAGGAGTTGCGGGCTGGTTTGGCCTTCGTGCTGCAGTGGGGCCGGCGCCTGGCGGGTGGAAGCCGCGAGATAAAGTAAACCAGCCCAGGAACCGAATGAGAAGATTCACGCCGTTCTGATCCTGGTGGCCGGATACGGCGCTCGACACCTAGCCCAAATTTAACCCCCCATCTCAACTGACCTTTATTATCATTGGCTTACGCCAAACGAACTAGCCGAGTGGCACTCCAACCGTGCCATTTTTTGAGAGGGGATGGTCAGATGATCATTTTATGCACACCGCCTGGGGTGGGATCGCTGCCGCGGGTCCGGATGATGGCCAACTGCGCCGGTTCGGGCTGGGTGGCCTTGCGCACCTGCAGGGTACGCCCGTCCGGACGGCGGAAGGTGGCGGTGACCCGGCGTTGACCGGCGAGGATCGCGCGCAGGGTGGACCACCGGTCGGTGATACCGTGGGCCTGCAGGCGCCGCCGGATGATCTGGACAAACGGGTAGGCCAGCACGGTGATCAACAGCCGTCCCTCGGCGCGCTCTGCCGTCTGATGATAGACCGGGCGCAGACCCAGCTCCGACTTCAGGGAGCGGAACACCGCCTCCAGGTCGGTGAGCATGACGTCGGTCCGCCACCGTTGCGCCGACTCCCAGGTCAGTTCGTTGGTGCGTAGGCCATAGACTCCAGGGTGCGTGACGAGGGTGCCGTCGACGGGGTGACGCTCCCAGCGCATGGCCTGGGCATTGACCCCGTCGGCGTCCGGCTCAATGGTGATCGTATCGTGCTGCCCGACGCCGTGACTCTTCTCCTTCAATCGCCCGATGCGCTCCCACCGCTTGGCCATGCCCTTGGTGGTGCGCGGGCGCGCCAGGCCCGCGTGCAGCGCCTGCAGGGCCGCCGCGAAGCGCGTGCAAAACGCTCGGCAATGCCTTCTTCCTTGTGCGCCCGGCACTCGGAATAACCGTAGAGGCGCACCTCCCCGCCGGCGGCGTCGAGGACGCGCTGCACGGCGATGGGATCACCGCCGGCACTTTGGATCGACGTCGCCGCGTCCGCATCGCATTGGCGTTGCCGCTCCCGGCTCACCACCAGGTAGCAATACCCCTGCGCGCGCAGCCCCACTAGGTTCTCCTCGGTGGCCATGCCGCGGTCCATCACCACCAGGGCGCCGCCGGGGGCGCCCAACCCGGCGAGCATGCCCGCCAAGGTCGTGCCCTCCACCACGTTGCCGTCGCAGACCGCAGCGCGCCGCACAAAGCCGCTGCCGTCGAGTACCAGGCCCAGGGTCACGAGCGGGCAATCGCGGCGTTTCTCCTTGGCATGGCCGCGCTTGGCCTGGGGATTGGCCGCCGCCTCGCCTTCAAAGAAGATGTTGGTCAGAGCGTAGCGCGTGACCGTCCAGTCCAGCCCGAAGAACGCGCTGACCCGGGCGAACAGCGTCTGCTCGATGATGGCACGGTGGCGTAGCAGGGCATCGGAGGCGCGGTAGAAGCGCATCAGGTTTATCGTCTCGAAGTCGACGTCCAACAGCTCGCCCAGCCCACTGGCATCGACCAACCAGCGCCGGGTGGCACGCTCGGAGCCCGGCGCGGCCATGCGGGCGATGATCGCCCCGAGAATCGCCAGGCGCTCCGGACCATTGAGCCCCAAGGTCTCGAGCAGGGGCGCAAACGCCAACTGCGCAAACGCCAACTGCGCCATCGCCCACAGCCCCACCGACTCCACCCCGACCGAGCGCGGACGGCGGAGAATCAGCGTGTCCACCGCGAGGGTGTCGACCTCGGCCGGTGCCGCCGGGCGCGGCGCCGCGTCCGGTATCGGCGACGGTGCGGGCGTCGCGACCGGCTGCCGCGCCAGCAGTTGGGCGCCCAGGCGCGGCGCCGTGTGCTCCAGCTCGGCCGTGATCTCAACCTTCCGCAACACGCCCTGCCCGCTGAGCAACTCCTCCAGGCGCACGCACAGCGTCGGCCAGTCGGCCGGCGGCACCGCAAAATGGCGCCCGAGGTTCAGGAGCGTGATCTGCCGGACCTGGCCGCCGACCCGCGTGGACCGGACCAGGCGAGGGGGGTGGTAGCGCTCGCCGGTGGCGCTGTTGCGGGTGTGGGTGCGACGGATGTACATGCCCGTACGCTCGCTCATGCGCTGCCGGGTGCCTAGGGGCAGACTGGAATAATATGGCACTACTTCTCAGATCGCGGTCGCCGTGCACATATAAATCAACTGGATAAGTGAACTTCGGGCATGAAATCGGCCCCGACCGTGTTAAAGATGGGTTAGCGGGTTGGTGGCAGGCGGGTCCGGCCGCTAGCGGTCGGGGTGGTGGCCAACCCAAAGCGGGAGGGGTGGGGGGTGGCGAGTAGCGGGCAGGGGTGTCGACAGCAGGGATGCTGTCGCCAAGCCTACAGGGACGTATTCACGGCGCCCCCCGCCAGCCACTCGCCATCACCCGCCCCGGGCAACCTGCTGACACTCGGCACAGGCCAAAATTGCAGCAATTTTAAATTTGCCGCCTGCGCGCAGCGGCTTGGCGGGCAGGTGGTGGCTGAGCGGGCTGGAGGGCCTCGAGCATGAAGTCCCACAGGTGATCCCAGGACGTAAACGGCAGGTACTGGGCCAGGGCCCGGAGATGTTCGAAGAAGGTGCGCCTTGATGGAAGGTGGTGTCGAACGGCCTGGTAGTGCGGATCCTGTAGCTCAAGCACCGTGTGGAGGAGCAACGCCAGCAGGATCAGGCTCGCCAACACTGCGGCGAGGTGCTTTTTACCGTGGCCGTAGTTGTGCTCGAAGTGGTAACCCTTGGTCTTGAGCGTGTTGTTGTTTTCGTTCTCGATTTTCCAACGGCTGCGCCCGGCGGCCACCACGGCCACGACCGTGGTCGCGTCGATGGGCCGTGAACTGGCCCAAGCGTTGCGGTAGAGGACCTGGCCGTCGGCATTGGTCGTGGTCAGTTCACACCAGCCGACCTTCAAGGCATCGTCGTTATCACGCAACGGGAGGTCGTTAAGCCAGCGATAGGTGTCGGTAAGACGCTGCTTACCGGTCCAGCGTGTACGGGCCAAGGTCGACACCCCGCCGGTGCGCGCGAAATCGGCGACCCACTCATAGAGCACGGCATGCGAACCCGGCAGGCAGACGAAGATGAATTCACATCCCTGCGCCAGGACCCGCTCGCAAAACGGCTGGTGGCAATACAGGTCATCGCCCAGCAGGGTCGTGCGCCATGCCGCGAGTTGCCCGCCCCAGCGTTGCAGCCACCGCGTGCCGGCGGTGAGTTCGCAGTCCTGTTTTGCCTGACCGTCCTGCGGCACGACGAATTCCGGCGGCAGGGGGAAGACCGCGGCCTGCCCCGGGGCGACGAGCACCGGCGTGAGGGCCGTGTGGTAGTACTGCGTGGTGCCGTTGGCCAAGGTCCGCGTCGAACACTGCGGACAGTGGATCGCCGTCGAGCTGTGGTATTCGGTGCCGTCCAACGCCACCAGTAAGCGCCCCTCGCGCGTGCGATGCGTGGCCAGTTGGTCCCCCGCCACCAGCGCCCCGACCACGTCGACGAATACCGGCGCCAACTGCGCCGGCGCAACGGGATCGAGCACGTTGCAGATCTGTGGCGTGGAGGGGATCTGGTGGACCCCGAACAGCGTGGCGGCGTTGTTGCGACCGCGCTCTTTCTGCATCCGGACCTGGAAATCGAGAAACGAGGGGCTCTGCATGAAGAACACCGAGAAGGCACTCAACCCGGCATCCCCCAGCGTGTAGCGCTGGTTGTTGCCGCCTTTGCGGGCATCCGGCAGGTTGCACAGCGCCTCGCGGATCAAGGCCACCGCCTGCGGCACCGTGAAGGGGGGTTCGAGAGCCATCTCGGTCTTGGGCTTGAGGACGATCGGAGTCCCACATGGCCTTAAAATTGGAACTGCTGCCAAAATTCTGGCCGACCGCCCCAAGCCTGGAAATTGAGTACAATGCGCCCTCTAAAATACAACACCCACGAGGCACCCTTGGCCCAGCCGTGAATAACTCCCAAGCCCCCTTCTGGGAAACCACCCCCCTGGACGCCATGAGCAGCGACCAGTGGGAGGCTCTCTGCGACCGCTGTGGCAAGTGTTGCCTGGAGAAACTGGAGGAAGAGGAGACCGGGCGCATCTTCTACACCAACGTGGCCTGCAAACTGCTCGACCCCGCCACCGGGGCTTGCGGCGACTATCCGCATCGTTCCCGCCTGGTGCATGATTGTATTGAACTCACCCCGGCTACCGTCGCCGACCCCCACTGGCTCCCCACCACCTGCGCCTATCGCCGCCTGCGCGAGGGCCGCTCCCTGCCCCGGTGGCACCCCCTTCTCAGCGGCGACCCCACCTCCGTCAGCCGCGCGGGCCAGTGCGTCGCCGGTCGGGTCATCCCCGCGGCCGAGGCCGGGCTGCTGGTCCACCACCTGATTGATTGGATCGAATAGCCCGCATCCGCGGCCTCGATTCCCCGACACCTCCAGGTCTCCGCCCGCGTGGCGGGGGAACGCCCCTCCCGATCCCCTGCCCTTCCCGGTGAGCACTCGATGAAAATTGCTTCTCCCCCCTCGGCCTCCTTCTGCCCGGCCCGGCTGGACCTGCTGCAAAGCGCCGCGGGCCTGGTCCTAGCCCTCTTTATGTGGCTGCACATGGTCTTCGTCTCCTCCATCCTCCTGGGCAAGGATGCCTTCTGGACGGTGGCCCGCTTTTTCGAGGGCTACTTCCTCCTCGGTCGGAGCTATCCGTTGCTGGTGACCCTCTTCGCCACCGCCATCCTGGCGCTTTTCGTCCTGCACGCCGTCCTGGCCCTGCGCAAGTTTCCCGCCGACTGGCGCCAATATCGGACCTTCTGGCACCATGCCAGCCGCTTTCCCCATGGGGATACCCGCCTCTGGCTGGTCCAGGTACTCACCGGCTTTGCCCTCTTCTTCCTGGCCCCGGTCCATCTCTACCAGATGATGGCGCACCCGGACCTGATCGGTCCCTACACCTCCGCCGACCGGGTCTGGAGCGGGCACTTCTGGCCCCTCTATCTCCTGCTCCTCTTCGCGGTGGAGGTGCATGGGGGCGTTGGCCTCTATCGCCTGGCCTTGAAGTGGGGCTGGTTCGAGGGCAAGGACCCGGCCCTCACCCGCCGCCGGCTCCGGCGGGCCAAGTGGGCCCTGACGACCTTCCTGATCAGCCTCGGGCTCCTGTCCCTGGCGGCCTATATGGTCATCGGCCTGGATCACGCCCCCCAGGCGGGCGAACGCTACACCCCGACCTGGGCGGAGGCAGGGCAATGAAAATCGTCTATACGGATGTCTTGATCATCGGCGGCGGCCTGGCTGGACTGCGGACGGCGGTGGGGGTCAAGCGGCGGGGCCTGGATACCCTCATCCTGTCCCTGGTCCCGCCCAAACGCTCTCATTCCGCGGCGGCCCAGGGTGGCATGCAGGCGAGCCTCGCGAATGCCCTCAAGGGCACCGGCGATAACGAGGAGACCCACTTCCACGACACGGTGCGCGGCAGTGACTGGGGCTGCGATCAGCAGGTCGCGCGCCTCTTCACCCACATGGCCCCCAAGGCGGTGCGGGAGCTGGCGGCCTGGGGCGTGCCCTGGAGCCGGGAGCGCCAGGGCGAGCACCGCGCGATCATCAACGGCGAGGCGGTCAGCCTGCGGACCCCCGCCGCGTTCCATGGCCTGATTGCCGCCCGGGACTTCGGCGGCACCAAAAAGTGGCGCACCTGCTACACCTCCGACGGCACCGGTCACGCCATGCTCTATGCAGTGTCTGATCAGGCCATCGCCGCCGCCATCCCGGTACAGGAACGTCAGGAGGCCATGGCCCTCATCCACGACGGCACCCGCTGCCTGGGTGCCGTGGTCCGCGACCTGATCACGGGCGAGTTGCGCGCCTATCTGGCGCGGGCCACGGTCATGGCCACCGGCGGTTTCGGGCGTATCTGGGGCGTCTCCACCAACGCCATCATCAACGAGGGCATGGGCCAGGCGCTAGCCCTGGAGACGGGGGTGGCGCGGCTGGCCAACCTGGAGGCGGTGCAATTCCACCCCACGGCCATCGTCCCGGCGGGCATCCTGGTGACCGAGGGCTGCCGGGGCGACGGCGGACTGCTAAGGGATGTGGATGGCCATCGCTTCATGCCGGACTACGAGCCCGAGAAGAAGGAACTGGCCTCCCGCGACGTAGTGTCCCGACGCATGGCCGAGCATATGCGCAAGGGCAAGGGGATCAAGGGGCCCTTCGGCGATTTTCTTTGGCTCGACATCACGGTGCTCGGCCGCGCCCACATCGAGAAGAATCTGCGCGAGGTCAAGGAAATCTGCCAGTACTTCCTGGGGCTGGACCCGGCGGTGGATTTCATCCCGGTGCGGCCGACCCAGCACTATTCCATGGGTGGCATCCGCACCGATTACCAGGGCCAGAGCCCCTGGCTGCGGGGCCTTTTTGCCTGCGGCGAGGTGGCCTGCTGGGACCTGCACGGCTTCAACCGCCTGGGCGGCAATTCGGTAGCGGAGACGGTGGTCGCCGGCATGCTGGTGGGTGAATACGTCGCCGACTTCTGCGCCACCCCCGAGGGCCAGATCCAGATTTCCAGCGCCCTAGCCCAGGAGTTCCTCCGCCGCGAGCAGGCCGGGATCGATCGCCTGTTGGCGCGACCGGGTCGGGAAAGCGCCATCGCGATTCGCCAAGCCATGGAGCGGGTGATGACGGAACAGGTGGGCCTGTTCCGCAAGGGTCCTGACCTGGAGGCGGCCGTGACGGAGCTGCAATCCCTGCTGGCCCGCGCCGGTGACCTGGGAGTGCGCAACCCCTATCCCGGCGCCAATCCGGAGCTGGTCCTGGCCTACCGGCTGCCGCGCATGCTCAAGGTGGCCCTGGGGGCGGCGATGGGCGCCTTGGCCCGTACCGAGAGCCGGGGCGCCCATTACCGGGAGGATTACCCCGGCCGCAACGACCGCGACTGGCTCAAGCGCACCCTCTTGCATTGCCCCGCGGGCGGGAACCAGCCGGAGCTGGACTACGAGGCCCTGGAGGTCGGCAACATGGAACTGCCGCCGGGCTTTCGCGGCTATGGCGCCCGCGACATCCTGGACCACCCGGATACGGCCCGGCGCCAGGCCGAGATCGATGCCCTGGGGGCTAGCGCCGCCCCGGCGGGCGAGCGGTCCGACCCCCGTCCCGCCACGGACGCCCTAGCATCCGCCAGGGCGGCACAAGCCCTGCAGGACCAGCTTATGCCCTTCCACCATCTGCTGCCCGAGCGCTATCGCGGCCCCAATGCCCGGGTCCCGGCGACCCCGGACCTCGAGGCCGCGGGCGCCGACGCCCTCGTCGCAAGGGCCCCCC
>JBASIS010000036.1:0-6443 GCA_049654905.1 Chromatiaceae bacterium | reverse complement strand
GGCCAGGTCCCGGCGGTGACGCAGGCTCCGTAGCCGCCGCGCCATGGCCTCCAGCAACCGCCGCTCCAGGTCGTCGGTGCGCTGTTGGCGGCGCTCCAGCTCGGCCAGGGGATGCAGCAGGCGCAGGTGGCGCTCCGCCGCCAGCCAGTGGCGACGCAGGCCCTCCAGGCGCCGCGTCTGGGCCTGGACCAGCCGTTGCTCGTAGGCGGCCAGGCGCTGGGACAGATGGGGGGCGGAGGGGCTGACCAGTTCCGCCGCCGCGGAGGGCGTGGCGCCGCGCTGGTCGGCCACCAGGTCGGCGATGGTGAAATCGATCTCGTGGCCGACGCCGGTAACGACCGGAATGGCGGAGGCGCGGATGGCCCGGGCCAGATCCTCGTCGTTGAAGGCCATGAGGTCCTCCAGGGCGCCGCCGCCCCGCGCCAGGATGAGGACATCGCACTCGGCGCGTTGGTTGGCCAGGGCCAGCATCGCCACCAGTTCCGCCGCCGCGCCCTCGCCCTGGACCTTGGCGGGGTAAACCACCAGGGGCAGGGCCGGAAAACGCCGCCCCAGGACGCTGATGAGGTCCCGCACCGCCGCGCCGCTGGGGGAGGTGATGAGACCCACCCGGCGGGGAAAGGCCGGCAGGGGTCGCTTGAGGGCCTCGTCAAAAAGCCCCTCCGCCGCCAGCTTGCGCTTGAGCCGCTCGAACTCCAGGCGCAGGGCCCCCTCGCCGGCGGGTTCCAGGTGCTCCACCACCAGTTGAAAGTCGCCCCGGCCCTCGTAAAGGCTCACCCGGACCCGTGCCAGCACCTGCTGGCCATTGGCCGGGCGGAAGCCCAATAGCAACCGCTTGTTGCGAAACAGGGCGCAGCGGATCTGGGCCGCCGGATCCTTGAGGGCAAAGTAGAGGTGACCCGAGGCGGGCTGGGACAGGTTGGAGATTTCGCCCTCCACCCAGAGCAGAGGGAAGCTGCCCTCCAGCACGGCACGGACCTCGCGGGCGAGGCGGGAGATGGTCCAGATGTCGCGGGAGAGGTCGAAGTCGGTGGGCATGCAGGATGGCGGCTCCCGTTCCGCGGGTCAGGGATGGCGAACGAGGGTGGGTCTTGCCAGTTTACCGACCTGGCCAGGAAAACTATACTTCCCGGTCCTTCAAGATATCTATTTGGTTTACAGCGAGCGAGGCCCTCATGCGTCTGATCCAGGAAGCCCTCACCTTCGACGATGTCCTCCTCGTCCCCGCCCATTCCACCGTGCTGCCCAATCAGGTGGACCTGAGCACCCGGCTGACCCGGGGCATCGAACTCAAGATCCCCCTGGTCTCGGCGGCCATGGATACCGTCACCGAGGCCCGGCTGGCCATTGCCCTGGCCCTGGAGGGTGGCATTGGTATCGTTCACAAGAACATGTCCGCCGAGCGCCAGGCCAAGGAGGTGCTGACGGTCAAGAAGTACGAGAGCGGCATCATCCGCAATCCCATCACCGTCACCCCCGAGACCAGCATTGGCGAGGTCATGCGGCTGACGCGGGAGAACAACATCTCGGGCGTGCCGGTGGTGACCGAGGATGGCCATCTGACGGGTATCGTCACCGGGCGCGATCTGCGCTTCGAGACCCGCCCGGGCGACCCCGTGCGCAACATCATGACCCGGCACGACCGTCTGGTGACGGTGCGGGAGGGCGCCAGCCGCGAGGAGGTGCTGGCCCTGCTCCACAAGCACCGGATCGAGAAGGTGCTGGTGGTCAATGACGCCTTCGAGCTGCGCGGCCTGATCACGGTCAAGGACATCCAGAAGGCCAAGGACTTCCCCAATGCCTCGCGGGATGACCAGCAGCGGCTGCGGGTGGGTGCCGCCGTGGGTGTCGGCGCCGGCACTGATGAACGGGTTGCGGCCCTGGTCGCCGCGGGCGTGGATGTAGTCGTGGTGGATACCGCCCATGGCCACTCCCAGGGGGTGCTGGATCGCGTGGCCTGGTGTAAGCGCCAGTATCCCGAACTCCAGGTCATCGGCGGCAACATCGCCACCGGCGCGGCGGCGCGGGATCTCCTGGCCGCCGGGGCCGATGCGGTCAAGGTCGGCATCGGGCCGGGCTCCATCTGCACCACCCGTATCGTCGCGGGGGTGGGCATGCCCCAGGTCACGGCGGTGGCTAATGTGGCCGAGGCCCTGGCCGGCACCGGTGTGCCCGTCATCGCCGATGGCGGCCTGCGCTATTCCGGCGACATCGCCAAAATCATCGCCGCCGGGGCCCACTCCGTCATGATCGGTGGCCTCTTCGCGGGTACCGACGAATCGCCCGGGGAAATCGAGATCTACCAGGGCCGTTCCTACAAGTCTTATCGCGGCATGGGCTCCCTGGGCGCCATGGGCGCCAAGGAGGGTTCGAGCGATCGCTATTTCCAGGAAAACGAGGACAAGGAGAAGCTGGTGCCCGAGGGCATCGAGGGCCGGGTGCCTTACAAGGGCAGCGTGCTCAACGTCATCCACCAGCTCATGGGCGGCCTGCGTTCCAGCATGGGTTACACCGGCTGCGCCGACATCGAGGAGATGCGCTCCAAGCCGGAGTTCGTGCGCGTCAGTACGGCGGGGATGCGCGAGTCCCACGTCCACGATGTGCAGATCACCAAGGAAGCGCCGAATTACCGCATCGAAATCTGAGTTCCCCGAGAAACCTCATGAGCCTCAACCCCAGCGCCATCCACGCCGATCGGATTCTGATCCTCGATTTCGGCTCCCAGTACACCCAGCTCATCGCCCGGCGGGTGCGCGAGGCCGGGGTCTATTGCGAGATCCATCCCTGGGATCTGGATGCGACGGGGATTGGTGGCTTCGGCGCACGGGGCATCATCCTCTCCGGCGGCCCCCAGTCCGTCCACGAGGAGCAGACGCCCCGGGCCGATGCCGCCGTCTTCGCCGCTGGCGTGCCCATTCTTGGCATCTGTTACGGCATGCAGACCCTCGCCGCCCAGTTGGGGGGGCAGGTCGCCCCGGCGACCCATCGTGAGTATGGCTATGCCCAAGTCCGCGCCCGTGGCCACTCCCGGCTGCTGCGGGACATCGAGGACCACGCCAGCCCCGAGGGCTTTGGCCTGCTCGACGTCTGGATGAGCCACGGCGATCGGGTCGATATCCTGCCGCCCGGCTTCGTGGCCATCTGCACCACGGATAATGCCCCCCTGGCGGGCATCGCCGATGAGGAGCGGCGCATCTACGGCCTCCAGTTCCACCCCGAGGTGACCCATACCCGCCAGGGCCAGCGCATCCTGGAGCGTTTCGTCCACGATATCTGCGGCTGCGGTGGTCTCTGGACGCCCCAGAACATCATCGACGAGGCCATTGCCCAGATCCGCCAGCAGGTGGGTCAGGATGATGTCCTGCTTGGCCTCTCCGGTGGCGTGGATTCCTCCGTGGTGGCGGCCCTGCTGCATCGCGCCATCGGCGACCGCCTCACCTGCGTCTTCGTCGACAACGGCCTGCTGCGCCTTGGCGAGGGCGATCAGGTCATGAGCACCTTCGCCCGCCACATGGGCGTCAAGGTCATTCGCGTCGATGCCGGCGCCCGCTTCTTCGAACGTCTGGCGGGGGTGGCGGACCCGGAGCAGAAGCGCAAGATCATCGGCAACACCTTCATCGATATCTTCGAGGCCGAGGCAGAACGGCTGCCCAACGTCAGGTGGCTGGCCCAGGGCACCATCTACCCCGACGTCATCGAATCTGCTGGCGCCAAGACCGGCAAGGCCAAGGTCATCAAGTCCCATCACAATGTCGGCGGCCTGCCGGAGACCATGAAGCTGGCCCTAGTCGAGCCCCTGCGGGAACTCTTCAAGGACGAGGTACGCAAGATCGGTATCGAACTCGGCCTGCCCTCGGATATGGTTTATCGCCACCCCTTCCCCGGCCCCGGCCTGGGGGTGCGTATCCTGGGGGAGGTCCACGCCGCCTTCGCCGATACCCTGCGCCAGGCCGATCACATCTTCATCGAGGAGTTACGCCGCGCCGGCCTCTATGACCAGGTCTCCCAGGCCTTCGCCGTCTTCCTGCCCATCAAGTCCGTGGGCGTCGTCGGCGACAATCGTCAGTACGCCCACGTCATCGCCCTGCGCGCCGTCGAGACCATCGATTTCATGACCGCCCGCTGGGCCCATCTGCCCTATGACTTCCTCGATCAGGTTTGCCGTCGCATCGTCAATGAAGTCCGCGATGTCTCCCGGGTCGTGTACGACATCACGGGGAAGCCACCGGGAACCATCGAGTGGGAGTGAGGGGCGGAGGTTTTCCGGCCGGCCATGCCCGAGCCCTGCGAGTCCACCGCCCCAGACGATAGCCACTGGATGCGCCATGCCCTCGCCCTGGCGGAGCGGGCAGAGGGCTTGGGCGAGGTCCCGGTCGGGGCCGTGCTGGTGGCCATGGGCCAGGTCCTGGGCGAGGGCTGGAACTGCCCCATCGCCACCCATGACCCCAGCGCCCACGCTGAGATCCGCGCCCTCCGCGCCGCCGGCCAGCGCCTCGGCAACTATCGCCTCCCCGCCACCACCCTCTACGTCACCCTCGAACCCTGCCCCATGTGCGCCAGCGCACTTGTTCATGCCCGCGTCGCCCGCGTCGTGTACGGCGCCCGCGACCCCAAGGGTGGCGCCTGCGGCAGCGTCTTCCACCTGCTGCCCCCGGACCAGCGCTTCAATCATCGTCTCGAATGTCAGGGGGATGTTCTGGGCCAGGAATGCGGCGACCTGCTGCGCCGTTTCTTCCAGCAGCGCCGCTGTTCCGTGGCTCGGGAGGCGGGACCAGAAGACCCGTCAGGCGTGTGAAGGGATTTGCGGGGTCAACGCAAGGTTGACAGGGAAAGGGTCAGTCCCTACCATGCTTTCTTTTCCGGGGTGTAGCGCAGCCTGGTAGCGCACCTGAATGGGGTTCAGGTGGTCGGAGGTTCGAATCCTCTCACCCCGACCAGTAAAAATAAGCGGTTAGCCGCAAAACAGAAAGGGCCGAAAGGCCCTTTTTTGTTGCATGTATAGACCCCCTTAGGATGACAGGCGAACCTGGCCGCCCGGCGCGTTCAACGTTTGGAGCGTATCCAGTATCTCAGGCGCATTTGCATCCATGCTCACACGTCCGGGCCGAAGAGATCTCCCTGCGTGGGGATTGCGGAGGTAGTTGAGGTAAAAGCCGCGGCTTTTGGAAGCGACGCCTGATAATGCCCGATTAAAGACTGCGAGTTCGGATCATGATCAGCATGATTCGTTCGAGCTGTGGCGAAGCTGCGGGTGGCATAACAGTAGGCACACCCGAACAGGCAGGAGTCATACATGCCGATGTCACGGCTTTCGACACAGCCGCAGGCACTGCGCTGCCCCTTGTCCTTCTTGTGGCTGGCATCGATCCCGAACACCTGCTGGATCAGGTGCTCATCGATACATTTCCCAGGATCGATGCCCACGGTTGTCAGGTCGATGTCCTCGGCGCAGCTTTGGATCCGCAGACCCTGGTCCCGCGCGATCCGCGCGAGTTGTCGCAGCAGCAATTCATCGCGCTCAGGTTCGTAAGGGCGGTATCGGAATTCCGGTTTTGCTTCTCCCAATCGTGAGAGGCGTCCAGCGGCTTTGTCGTAAGGATCCACGATACTGATCACGACCCGGTGGGTCGCCCCATCCAGAAGTTGGGCGATGCGGGTAAAGTTCTCCAGATGGAAGTCATGGTTCGTCACGTTAGACAAGAGGATCGGATCATAGCGCCAAATGACCCGATTCGGGCCTATGCGGTCGGACAGTTGGCGGAAGGCGGCGATGGCTTTATCGAAGCGTGGTGACTTAGGGTCGATGTCCGTCGGATAGTTGACTAAGGTGTACTGAAAGTAGAATCGATATCCGAGGCGCTGCAATTCGTCGGTGGCGTCCAGAAAAGGAGCTGCCCAGCGGGTCCAGAAGACGATCAGCGAGTTTTGGGGTTCGATTTCGACGCGGGAGATTTGTTTATTATTGAAGGGATTTGGCACGGCGCAGAAGCCAGCGCGCGCACGGTTCATGAACCAGCGGCCGTAGAAAGCCGGGATATCGGTGCGCCGACTGGCGCTGATGAGTCGGATTGTCATTGAGTTATGGCACTCCCGAAAGGGCTTGTGACTCGTGGAGACCTTCACGGGTTTACGCGAGCATGCCAGAACCGCTGTTCGGCCTGAACCCCTATTTCGCCTACTACAACGGCGTCCGCCAACGGATCATTCACCTGACAGCGTCTCATCCGAGCCATACGACACATGACGGGGTTCCGGATTTAACCCGGGGTCAGTCCGCTCTGCAATCCTGCAATCGTAACGTTGGGAATTTCCGGACGATTCAGAAACCGCTCGCAGGCATCGATCACCGCCACCAGATCCTGCCGGTCCTTTCCCCGCAGGGCGCATTCCCAGACAGTCAGGACACGCCAGCCGGCCAGGCTCAGGGCGCTGAGCACCCGGCA
>JBASIS010000035.1:0-7666 GCA_049654905.1 Chromatiaceae bacterium | reverse complement strand
TATCCACCCCATCCCCCAGCCGACCCGCCTCTTCCATCATCACATTGCGCCGCGTCTCCATGGTGGTGCGCAGCCGGTCATACAACTGCATCCCCGGCAACCACTTCGCCCCCACCTCCGCCAACTGGCGCAGCGTCAAAGCCCCCAGCACCGAGTAATTCTCCGAGGCAACGCGCCCCTGCCAGCTATCCCCCAGCCACTGCCGAACGCTGTCCAGGAAGGCCTTACCCCCGCCCAGCGGCGACCCGCCCGCGTCAGCGTCCCGGGCCAGGCTGAACCGCACGTCGGGATTGGTGGGGTCAAAGGCGCCGGTGTTGCCGATGGCGGATTTGATTTGGGTAGGGTCGAAGACAATGACATTGATGCCATCGTAGTCATCACCCACCGCCCGTTTGGCAATGACGCCATCATAGGGAGTGCCGTTCTGGCGCGCTGCCAGCAGTTGGGCAATGATCTCTGCCCGGTCCATGTCTACCTTGGTAGACGCCGACTGCGGGCCAGCATCAATCGCTAACGGGTTGGTGGCCCGCACAAAGACCGGCATGATGTTGGCGCCCTCGGCAACCGGCACGGCAAACTTGGCCTGCGGGTTCCAGTTGACGGCATGATTTTCCCAGCCATCCGCATAGATGCCCGCCTCACCCGGCCTGTCAGTGAAATGCAACCCTATCGAATAAGGGAACCGTGATTTAACTAACTCATTGTTAAATTTACTAAAATCAGACTGTGTGCCGTGATAGATAAGCAGTGGCTCGCCGTTGGCGTCCACGACTTTGGACGAGGCGGCTTGCACATCGCGCAAACCTTGCATAAACTTCCAAATAGCCCCGCGCCCGGCGCCTTGTGGCTTGAGCCCTTGCGGGCCGGCAGAGGAAATGAACGCCGCTGCGCTCGGGGCTTCCCTCAGTATCACCTCATGGACGTAAAGCCGCTGCATGTTGGCATCGCGGCGCACTTCCATCAGCATCCGGTATAGGCGCCCGCCGATCTCGACGGGCGCGGCAACCATGATAGCCTCCGGCTTGTTTTGCTCACGAGGCAAAGACCCCAGCACGCGTCCAGCAGCCAGCGCCTGCGGTACTAAATAGAGGGCCTGCATCTTCTCGGGGCCAAAGCCGTGAGCGAGCGACGTACCGACCGCTTTGCGGTCCAAGGTCACCGCGCCCAACTGCGGGTGCGTAACAGCATTCGCACCAAGCCGAGATTGCCAATTCTGAGCAACCCAAATCGCCAAGTCTGTCAGTTTGGCAAGCTTCGGAACTTCGTTGCCTTCCATCACCGCAACCGGGTCGCCCTTATCGAGCCAATCCTGAGTTGCGGCAATCTCCCAATCCCCAAACCACCGCTTAAAGTTCTCCGTCCGCACCTCGACCCACTGGCGCCGATTCAGCTTCGACGGCTGCCCATTAGGCGCCAGTAAAGGCTCGCCCTCCTCATCATGCGCCCGCAGCTCCACCGCGTACCGCGCCTCGACCGCCTGCCGCTGCCGCTCCTCATCGGCCAGGTTGTCCTGCGTGACCTTCGCAAACGCCGGCACCGCCGCCCCCGGCATCGCCCCCGCCGCCCTCCGCCCCCGCTCAATAAAATTCCGCGCCGGTATCACATACTCCCGCAGCATCTCCGCGTCCGACAGCTTGTTGGCATCCAGCACCCCCCATTCCCGCAGCTTGGCCTTAACAATCGCCAGCAACTCCCGCACCCAGCCGATCTCCGGCCGCGTCTGCGCCAGCTCCGCCAGCACCTCCTCCGCCGCCTGCCGCCGCTGCGTCTGATCCATCATATCCAGACCGCGCGCCGTGGCCATCGCCGCCACTTCCCCCCGCCGCGCCCGCGCCATGCGATCCAGCAGCGCATCCAGCTCCGGCCCGCCAAACAGCCCCCGCAACCCCGCATGACCCAGCGTTTCATGCCGCAGCACCCGCTCCAGGTCCGCCACGGTGCGCACCGCCTCGGCATTGATATAGACCTTCCCCCGGAAGTAGAAGCCCTCCACCAGGTCGGGCTTGGCCTTGGGGTCCTCCGCCTGGCGCCGCGCCGACTCCTCCGCGTAAGCCTGGCGCACCTCGGCATCCACCTGGGGATCATTCATCCCCTGGAACACCACCGGACGCGGGGCATTGGCCCACGGACGCATCAGCCGCCGTACCGCCTGGGTAATCGCCGTCACCGACCCGCCAGCCCCTGGCGCATGGGCGCTTTTGGCAAAGCGTATATCGTCGTTGTCAGGGTCAAAGCGTTGCGACAACGGGATGACCTGGCCGTTGTCGTCATAGGTTACCGGGTCAGCCGACTTGATCTGCCACGCATATTTAACCAGTTGGGAATCAGCGGCCTCCGGAACGCGTTTTTTGAACTGCGCATCGGTCAACCGATCGAGTACCGCCCCCGGGATACTCTCGACCGTCTCGACACTGATCCCCTCATAGCGATTCAGGTAGATCGCCGAGTCCCGCCCGCGCGGAATCGCCTTGAACTGGCCCCGGTCGCGCAGCCGCGCCGTGCTCTCCATCTTCAGCCAGAACCGCCGGGCATTACCCCGGCCGCCGCGCATCTCCGCCTGCGGCAAGGTGCCAAAATGTACGCCACCTTCGCTGCCGGTCTTGAAGACCGAGAAGCCCCAGCCGCGCGAGCCGTGCCAGCCTGCCACGCTGTAGCCCGCCGCGCGGGCCGCCTCATCCACCAGCCTCCGCGCCGTCTCCATATCGCCACGCTGCACCGCCGCCAGGTACTCGGCATCCTCGATAGTCAGCGGTGAGGTTTGCTTACCCTGCGGCCTCTTGCTGAACAGCGCCACATTCCCCGCGTCATCCTCGCGGGTCTGGAGCGTCCCCAGCAGCTCATCAAAAGCCGCCGCGATGGGGGCAATCTCGTCGGGGAGCAGATAGGGATAGCGCGCGTCGTTCTTGTCGATCTCATCGGCGGGCAGGACGTTGGCCAGGAAGTCATTGACGTAACCCTGGTCCAGCATCCGCTTCATGACGTAGTTCTCGAAGGCCCGCGCCGCGCGTTCGATCACCCGTGACCAATAGCCCTCGCCCGACTTACGCCCATCCAGGCGCCGCGCCCGGTCCAGCATGGGCGCGGCGTTGAGCGTCTCGACCAGCGCGGCAAACCGTGCCTCCACCTCCGGGCGCACCCCCTCCGGATGGGCGGGATCGGGTATCCAGTTTTCAGGGTCGAATTGTCTGGCGTTAGGATTAGCCTGGCGCAACGCGGCCAAGCGCGTCGCCGTAATCGGCGTCATGCGTCCCGCGCCGACTTTCACCATCAGCCGTTCAGGCCGGTAGGTGATGAAGTTCTGATCGCGGTAGGCGTCCTGATCGCCGGTAAATTTTGGCGCGTTGCCGCGCGCCCGGGCGAAATAATTGTCCAAGGCATGAAAAAATTCATGCGCCATGGAGCCGGCGCCACGCGGCTTGGTGAGGTTGATAATCAGGGTATCCGGCTCGTAGTGCGCCGCCGCCCACCCCGACCCCCGGGCGCCGAAGGCGATGCCCAGCGTCCCGTTCAGCGAGAGCGCCTTGGGCGGCACACCGAGGATATCCGCCAGGTCCATCAAGGCGTCATAAGCACTGTTCAGGTACGCCTGGCGCTCCTGGGCCTGCCGGCCCTGCTTCATCCATTGGCCAAATTCGCCCCCTCGGAAGCCAAACTGGTCCGCGAAATCCTCGGTGGTGATGTCCCGCCCCTGGCGCCAATCCTGCCCGGTACGCGGGCGGTTCACCGCTCCGCGCAGATCACGCTCGGTGATGTTGTCCCGCGCCTTGACCGCCTCCCACGCCGTCACCAGGTCGTCATACCGATCCTTCAACGCCGCCCGCGCCTCCTCGACCGACGCAAAGGTCATCAATCGCCGCCGTTCACCATCGCCCGCCTTGTTGATATAGGCTTTCACCTCGCCCGAGCGCGGCAACCGGATTTCAAACTTTAGCTTCTGCGTGGCGGCTGGCTCGCCCAACAACGCCTTGATGGCGTCCAGATGCCGCAACATGTCGCCGCTGTCGTTGAAGATGCGGTTCTGGCCGTCAATCTTGAGCGTGACATAGGGGGACGGTGTCGCCGGCTCCCGCGGACCATGCCATTTCCGCGCGTCCGGGGCTTCATGCACGTCCGCGATGCGTGGCCAGTGCTCACGGTCCAGTTGCTCCAGCAACCGCACCTGCGCCTCCCAATCCCGCAACAACGGGAACGCTCGCTGCCGTTCGGCCAGGAACTGCTCGCGGGTGACCTGGCCACTGACGATCAGGCCCGCCAGGTCGCGCAACTGCTTGACCTGCGCCACCCAGCGCGCCAGCTTGCCGCTGTCGCGTGGCTTGTTCGGTATCCTGGCCCGCGCCGCAAACGCCACCGCCGCCGCAAAGGTATCCTCGATACCCTCGTTCTCGGCGGCTGGCCAGATTTTGCTCAGAGGCTGGCGGGCGATGTCGTCATCGGCCAGCGCCTCGGTCAGTTTGGCGGCCAGCTTGCGTCGCCGGGGCGGCAATTCGGCCCCGAAGTTTTCGAGCTTGGTGGGAACGTCTTGCGGAGCGGGCTGGGTTTCTGCCTGAATCGCCGCCTTCGCCCCCTGCTTCGCCAGTTCCTTCTCCCAAATCGCCTGCACCTGTTGCGGATCAGCGGTCAGGGTCGCCCCATACGGGAACCGCGCCTGATGGGAATCGGCCATCGCCGCGTCCAGGGTGGCGTAGTCCGCATCCGACAGGGCATTGACCCAGCGATT
This sequence comes from Chromatiaceae bacterium, assembly GCA_049654905.1. Taxonomy (GTDB): domain Bacteria; phylum Pseudomonadota; class Gammaproteobacteria; order Chromatiales; family Chromatiaceae; genus M0108. The sequence continues at coordinate 2,949 of JBASIS010000035.1, read as the reverse complement.
GACCTGGTTGATCTCAACCGTGATGGGGCTATGCTGGGCATCCTCGGGTTCCATCTCCAGGATGACGCGGGCGGACTTGGAATCGTCTATACTTGACGTGTCAGAAGCGCCGGATGCGGTAGCTAGAATCGTCGCATCCTTCATTCCGGCCGACGCTGAGATGCCACCGGGGGCGCTTCGGACACCCTGCTTCCCTACCTCATAAGCCGTCAACAACCACGTCTTTGTCTGGCCGTTGTAATCCAGGCGAACCGCCCCGCGCCGGTCCTTTGAATCGGTCAAATGAATGTAATTCTTGTGCTTTTGATGCACATGCAGGGAATCAATAAATCCTTGTAGATCATCAAGCACTTCCGGATGCCAGCGCGCCAGTTTCGCCAATCCTTCGCCCGTTGCTCGCGGATCATCGGAGGTGTGACCCCATACCAGATCAATATCCCCCACCTCCGGGTGATGCAACGCGGCGACGGCCTCGCCCGTTTCGGTCTGCCGCAGATGGGCAATGGCTCCCTGGGCATCGTGGTAAAACTGGCGAAATATCGGACCAAAAGGCCCTTGCTTCGCCGTCGGTTCTGCCTGACCCGGCGGTGTCTGGAGATTGGCCGCCGTCTCCGACTGCTCGAAAAGCCGCTCGGCCTCGACAATCACCTGCTCCCGGTAAGCCGCGTCTTTGGCATCCTGATACTGCCGCTTGGCCGCATCGCCCGCTTCGACCGCCGCAAACCGCGTCTTAAACCGTTGCCGCAACAGCGGCGGCAAAGACCGCGCCGCCGCCAGCCGGGTGGTAAAGGGATTCTCGTACTCCCGCTCGATCACCTCCAGTTCCGCCAAGGCCCGCTTCGCTACCCCCAGCGTCCCCGCCAGCGCCCGCGCCTCATCCATCAGCGCTAGATAGGGTACCCGCGCCCGCGCTTCTGGCAGGTTAGCCGCGCTTGGCACGGGCAAATCATCCTCAGCCAAGCCCATGGCCCGCCAGTACCCCGCCACCGACAAGTCACCAGCGCGCAGGGCTTGCGCCAGGGCTGCCGGGTCCGGCGCCGTCACCGGATTACGCTCACCTGACTCCGGATCGACATGCGCCTCCTCGCCCGCCTTCGACGCCTCGGGCGTGTCACCGCCCCGGGCTGCCGCAATCAGATAATCCCGGATCGCATCCATCCGCTCATCAGCGGCATTGATAAGTTCATCCTCGGTATAGGGATTACCAGCCCGATCATTGAGCTGGGTCAACAGGGCCGTGCGCGAGGCCCGATGGGCCAGCGTCATTTGACCCTCGCGACTGGCCACCTCGCCCTGCTGGTAACGGCCAGGACTTGGGCGACTTGGCGTCGCCGCCGCATCCGGCGTTGCGGGCCGCGCAACCGGCGCGGCGGCCTCGGCTTGGTTATCCGCCAAGGCCACCACCTCGATCTCATAATCCCGCGTCGCCGCCCGGTGCGTGCCTGCCGTGCCCGGCCAGCGCACCTCCAGCAACTTGCCATCGTTCAGCACGCGGACCAGTTCCGCCTCGCCGTCCCGGAGCAGACCCGCGGCGGCCCGGCGGCGATCCTGCGCGGTCAAGCGGACCCGGCTGCCGTACCAGCGGTTCTCCTGGTCGTCCGTTGATGCCCCTTGCCAAGGCAACCGTTGCGGGTCACCCGCCGGACCCCCCGCGCCCGCCGGCATCCCCGGCGAACTTATCGGCATTGCCGACGAGTTCATCCCCTCGGTCGGCGCCTCTGAACTCACCACCCCCGCGGGTGAGTTCGCCGCCTCCGGGGCCGCCACCTTGCGCCGCTCGATGACGAAATCGTTGTCTTGCCCGTTGGACCCAAAAGGCGAATAGCCACGGCCTAACTGATACTCAAACCCTGCCTCCTGGGGCAAAGCCTCCAGCTCCGCTTGCAGCTCGCCGCGCGTGCCCCGCCGGTAGAACCCGGGCAACGTCACCCACTTGCCTTGCGCCTCCGCCTCGGCCCGGGTAGCTTCTGCGGCGAGCTGGCGTTTGGCATCCTTCGCCGCCTGTTCCACTTTATGGGTACCCGCAATATGCCGCTCCGGGTCCTGATATTCCTCCTGGGTCAGGATCGCCTCGACCGCCGCCGGCGTCGTGGCGCTTTGCATCCGGTTGATACGCTCCTGATAGCGCGCCTCGTACTTGGCCGCAGCCTCCCGCCGCGCTTGCTGGGCGATGTCTCGTGACGTGACCGGCGCCCCCTCGCCCACGACCGCCGTCCCCAGTCCCGCATCCGCGCCCGGCAAGCCCACAGCCGCCAAGCCGCCCATCTTGCGCCGCAGCCCCGGAGCCCCTGGGGCCGGGGCCGTCGTTGCCAGCCCTGCTACGGGCGACGGTAAACCCGCCGCCGCTAAATCCATCGGCCGTCCCTGGCTAACCGCCGCGCCTACCTCGGCGGGCGGGGTTTTGGCAGCGGGCGCTTGGCGCCCTTGCCCTTGCAGACGTTGAGCATCGTTTTGCTCCTCTGGTTGCAGTGCCACCACCGCAGCCGGCTCCGCGGCGGCTGTCGGACCCTGGACTACAGATGCATGCGGTTGAGCCTGCGCCTGACGTGCCTGAAAATCATTGAAACCCGCCCCCAGGGCGTCATCATCCAGCCGCGCCAAGGTGGCATCATCCAGCCCGCTCACCTGGCGCAAAAACGCTACAAAGGGTTGCAGGCTCGCCGCCTCCCGCTTGGGCAACTTGCCACCTGTCAACAGGCGTCGCGTCGCCGTGGCCAGCTTGGCCCGGATCGCCGCCGCCTCGGGACTCGGCGCTGGCGTCACCGGCCCATGCAACCCAGACAGCTCAACACTGGGCGGGACAGACGATTGCCCAGGGTGATCCGCCGAGGACCAGGACCTCCACCGCGACTACCGCTGGGCCTGGCAACTCCTGGCCAACAGCGGCCTCCGCCGCGCCGAAGCCCTGCAACTGCGCTGGGCCGACGTCGGCCAGGACGAACTGCGCAT
>JBASIS010000034.1:0-17768 GCA_049654905.1 Chromatiaceae bacterium | reverse complement strand
ACGGGAGCCTGGGCTGCCGCCGGTGCCTGAGCCGGTGCCTGAGCGGGAGACGGAGCGGTCGGCGGCGGGGTGGCCGCGCGGGCCGACGGGGCGGGAGGCAACTGGGCCGGCGGCACCCCGCGGGCATTGCTGGGATCCTGGGGCCGGTAGCTGCCGTAGGGCGGTGGCGGCGGGTAGGGGGAAAAATAGGGCGGGCCATAGCCCGGAGGCTGCTGGGCCTCCGCCACCCCGCTCAGGAGCGCGAGTAGCGCGATTGCCGCCGTCATCACCCGCTGCATTCGGTTGTCTCCGCGTGCCACTGGCGGATGGGCCCCGACCCTCCCGCCAACGGTAATAGATTGTGAATGAGGACCCAGCACACCTCCCAAGGAGCCGGGAGGCCTACCAAGGCCGGGTCTCGCGGGGCGGCCCACCCGAGGCGCGAATCTGGCGCATCTCCTCGATCTGGAACTGATTACGGATGAGCTCGGAGGGGTCGCCCTCCACCTGCCGCAACCTTTGCTCCAGGATGCCAGCGCCGGGGCCCGCGCTGGGCTGGCCACCAAGGGCACCAACGGCGGTCCCCGCCGCGCCCGCGTCCAGGGCGGGCTGCTCGCCCAGTTGGTCAAACTGATCTACGGCATCCGCGCTACCCGGCTCGGGCGCTCCCTCCGGGGGCTTCATACCGGGCTCCTGGGTGCGACGCGCGCCCGTACCGCCCATCTGGGACGGCTTCTCCCCCGCGCCTGGACCGGGTTTCTCCGCCGGCGCTTGGGGCTTGTCGACCCGACCCTGGGCATCGGGCCGCTCATCCTTGGCCTGACCAGCCTCGATCTCCGCCTGGGTCTCACCCTGACCCGGTTCCTCGGGCTTGCGCTCCTGTTCGCCCCCTCCGGAGGCCTGGTCCCGGGTTTCCTCACCGCCCTCTTTCCCCTCGGCTTTCCGCTCCTCTTTGGCACCGCCGGCCTCCTCGGTTTGCTCCTGACCTTCCCGGGAGCCCGCGTCCTGGCCCTGGTCCTGCTTACCCGCCTGCTTCTCCTTAGCCTGTTGCTCCTTAGCCTGTTGCTCCTTGGCATCCTTCTCCTTAGCCTGCTGGTCCTTAGCCTCTTTATCCTTAGCCTCCTTACCTTTAGCCTCCTGCTCCTGCTCCCGGGCCTGCTGCTTTGAGTCCTTACCCGTGGCGTCCTGAGCGGCCTGCTGTTCGTCGGCGGTTTCGCCGGCTTTCGCCTTATCCTGCTCCTGCGCCCGATCCTTCTTGGGTTGGCCGCCGGCATCGACGGCCTGCTGCTTGTCCCCTTGCTTGCCCTCGGTCTGCTGCTCGCTGGATTCCTGGCCGTCGCTGGATTCCTCGGTCTGGGACTGGGAGCCACCCGATTGTTTCTGTTCGGTGGACTCACCCTTACCGCTGGTCTCCTCTTGTTTCTGGCCTTCGCCGCCCTGGCTGTCCTCGCTGGACTCACCCGCGGACGAGGACTTGTCCCCGGATTGCTGACCGGAGCTTTGCTGCGATTCCTGCCCCTGGCTGGACTCCTGACCTTGCTTGGACTCCTGACCCTCCTGGGATTCCTGTCCTTCCTGAGACTCCTTGGAGTCCTTGGATTCTTGCGACTCTTTTTTCTGCTCCTCGCCCGATTCCTTCTTTTCCTGCTTTTGCTCCCCCTTTTTTTGCTCCTGCTTCTCCTGCTTCTCCTGCTTTTGTTGCTTGTCTTGCTTCTCCGGCTGCTGGTCCTGGGACTCCTTCTTCGCCGCCTCTTCCTGGCGCTCAGCCTTTTCCCGCTCCCGCTTCTCCTGCTCAAACTTCTGCTGATCGATGCGGGCGAGGACGGAGCGGGTGAGGGACAGGTTGTGCTGGGCGTCGGCGTGGGCCGGATTGCGGCCCAGGACCTGTTCGTAGGCCTCGGCGGCCCCGGCGAAATCGCCGAGTTGGAAGCGCGCGTTACCCAGGTTGTAGGCGGCATCATCCGCCAAATTAGGACGCTGATTGTGGGCAAAGGCGTCGGCGGCCTCGGCATGGCGTCCCGCCCGATAGAGGGCGACACCCTGGCGGTAGGGATCGGCTGAGCCCTCGGCCGCGCCGGCGTAATCGCCCTGTTTGAACCGCGCCTCGGCCTCCTGCTCCGGGTTGTCAAACCAGCCGGCCTGGGCCGACGAGGCCAGGACCAGGGACACCAGCCAAAGAGTCATGCCCTTCACGACTTACGCCTCCAGCCGCCGCGCCCCCGGAACCGGGGGAGCAGCAGGATCATGACCAGCAGCAGGGGCAGATAAAAGCGCTCGTTCCAGATCCGGGTCCGCTCGTCGCTGGCCTCCGCGGGCAGCCGGGCGACGGATGCGGCCTCAAGCAGGGCGAGGGTGTCGTCCTCCCGGTAATCGGCGCGAAGATAGGTGCCGCCACCGGCCTCGGCGAGTCCCTCCAGCCGCTTTTCGTCGAGGCGGGAGACGATGGCCTGGCCGCCGCGATCGGTCAGCCAGCCCCCACCGCGACCGGGCACGGGGCCGCCATCCTCGCTGCCGATCCCCAGGGCGTGCAGGTGAATGCCCGCGGCCGCCAGGTCACGCACCCGTTCCTCCAGCCCCGATTCGTCGAAATCGCCATCGCTGATGAGCAGGATGGCGCGGGCACTGCCCTCGGACAGGCCCGCGAGCAGGTTCTCGGCCCGGTCGAGGGCACCGAGGAGGCGGCTGCCCTGGAGCTGGGTCAGGTCGGTGGCCAGCGCCGGCAGGCTATTGAGAAGGGTCTGGGTATCCTCGGTGATGGGCGAGAGGACATGCGGCACGGAGGCAAAGGCGATGAGACCCAGGCGGACCTGACGATTGTGCTGAATCAGATCCTGAATCTCCTGCCGCGCCCGCGCCAGCCGGTTCGGGGCGGTGTCACCCACCTGCATGGAGCGGGATATATCCAACAAAATCAGCAGATTGTTCCCCGGATGAAAGAGGCGGACATCGGTATAATCCCAGCGCGGCCCGGCCATGGCCATCACCAGCAGGGACCAGAGCAGGGACCAGAGCAGGAAGCGCCCCCAGCGCTCGCGGGTCCGCAGTTCACGGGTGCCGGTAAGGTGGGGCAGCAGATGCGGATCGGCGTAGCGATGCACGGGCCCGCGGGCGGCGCGGGCCGCGCTGCGCCACAGCCAGAGGGCCACCGGGAGAGGCATCAGCAGGACCCAGAACCAGAGGGGCTGGGCGAAATGGAAGCTGGCCTCAGTCACTCGCCACCCTCCGGGCGAAACGCTTGCGCCCCTCCGGGAAGAGCCCCAGGCCGAGCAGGGCCAGCAGGGCCAGCCCCAGGGGCCAGCGGTAGAGGGGGTCCGGCAGGTAGGCGGTGCGGGCCTCGGCCTCGGTCTTCTCGAGGTCATCGATGCGCCGCGAGATCTCCTCCAGGGCGCGGGCGTCGGTGGCGCGGAAGTAGGCCCCGCCCGTGGCGTCCGCGATGTCCCGCAAGGTGCCCTCGTCCATGGTCAGGTCCTCGCGATAGGTGATCACGCCCGCTTCGGGGATCGGGATACGTTTGTCCTCGCTGCCGACGCCGATGACGTGGATGCGCACCCCCAGGGCCCGGGCCAGAGTGGCCGCCTCCAGGGGCGTGAAGCCCCCCGCGGAGTTGTCGCCATCGGCGATCAGGATCATGACGCGCGAACCCTCCGGCCGCTCCCGCAACTTCTTGGCGCCCAGGGCGATGGCGTCGCCCAGGGCCGTGCCGGGCCCGGCGATATTGGCCTCCACGCCATCGAGCAGTTGGCGGGTGGCGTGCCGATCCAGGGTCAGGGGCGAGAGGACGAAGGCCTGGCTACCGAAGACGATGAGGCCGACCCGATCGCCCTCGCGCCCATCGATGAAACGCCCCATGACACCCTTAACCACCGCCATCCGGTTGATGGGCAGCCCCTGGGCGCTGAAGTCCAGGGCTTCCATGGAATGGGAGGTATCCACCGCCAGCAGCAGGTCGTAGCCCGGTGAGCTGACTTCGGTATGGGGGGTGAGCCACTGGGGCCGCATCAGGGCCAGGACCAGGGCTGTCCACAGCAGCCAGAGCAAACCCCGCTGGACCCAGCCGGCGATCTGGCGGGCTGGCCGCAGGGTGCGATAGGCGGCCCGCAGCCGCTCCGGATGGGGATGGAGCAGGGTCAGGCGCTGGCCTTCGAGGATCTCTTCGGCCCGCTCGCGCCGCTCGGGCCACAGCCAGGGCAGCAGGAAGGGTACCAGCAGCAGGAGCGCGGCCCAGGGCCAACCGAACTCAAACATGACGGCGATCCTCCACCAGGACCCACTGATAGGCGGCGTCGATGAGCTCGAGCCAGGCTTGCGGGGACCCGCCACCATTGGCCGGCGGGCGGGTGCTGCTGGGGTTGGGCGGGGCATAGGGCGCCGCTAGCAGTGGGCGCCCCTTGCCCCGCCAGTCGAAGCCCCGCGGGTCCTGGTCCGCCAGCCAGGCCAGCCAGTCCTCGCCCGCCAGGCCCGCGCAGGCATCCCGCCCCAGACGGGCCATGGCGACCCGGCGCAGGAGTTCCGACAAGTCGCCGGCGGTCAGCTTGGGGTCCTGGGTCGCGGCCCGTTGGCGCAGGGCACGCAGTTGGCGGGCGGCGTCCCAGCGCCAGGAGCCGATCCGCAGCACCGGGATAGGGGGGATACGCAGCCGCAGGCTGCCCCGCCAACGCCATGCCAGCAAGAGTAGGAGCAGGACGGACGCGGCCAACAGCCACCAACCCGTGGCTGGTGGCCACCAGGAAACGGGGTCCAGGCCACGGATATCGCGCAACTGGCTGGCGATGTCCTGGGCGACGGGCGGGATCTCGGTGGCCATGACCTAGACCGCCCGCGCCCGGGCGCGCTGCCGTAGGTGGTGGATCAGGGACAGATGAATCTCCTCGTCGGTGCGCACAGGCAGCAGGGTGACGGCAAGCCGGTAGGTCATGGCGCGCAACAGGGCTCGGCGCTCCAGCCAGGCCTGGCGATAGTCGAGACGTGCCTGGGGATCATCGGTATCGATCTCGATCAGGGTGCCATCGGTGCCGGTGAAGGTCGCTACCCCCATGGCCGGGATCTCCCAGTCCGCCGGGTCGTCCACCGGGATCAGGGCCACGGCGCTACGCTGGATCAGGGTGCCAAGGATGGGCTCCAGTTCCAGGGGATCCCGGTTGAGATCGGCGATGATAAAGACCAGGGAACCGGTGGGGATGCCGCTGGTGGCGCGCCGCAGGGCCATGCCCAGGCAGTCGATGGAGGCCTCCTGTTCGGCCCCGGGCACGGTCAGGGCCCGAAGCAGTTGCCAGAGGGCGCGGCGCCCCCGGGAGGGCCGGAAGTGCTGGAGCCCGGCGAGGGGGTCGCCGAAGACCAGGCCGCCGACGCGATCGTTGAGGCGGCTGGCCGCCCAGCCGACCAGGGCGGCGGCGCGCGCGGCCTGCACCGACTTGAAGGTGCCGCGGGTGCCGAAGCTCATGTGGGGCCCCTTGTCCACGCACAGCACCACCGAGCGCTCGCGCTCCTCGCGGAAGACCTTCATGTGGGGTTCGTTGGTGCGGGCCGTGACCTTCCAGTCCATGTAGCGGATGTCGTCGCCCTCGCGGTACTCGCGTACCTCCTCGAAATTGACGCCGGCGCCCCGGAACACGGAGGCATAGAGGCCGGCGAAGGAGGAATTGACCAGATGGCGTGACGGCAGGCCCAGGGTATGGGCCTGATGGCGCAGCTCCAGCAGGTCATCGAGGCGGGGGTAGAGACTCAAGGTCAGGGAATGGCGACCAGATTGAGCAGGCGGGCGATGAAATCGTCCGTGGTGATGCCCTCCGCCTCGGCCTCGAAGGTGAGCAGCAGGCGGTGGCGCAGGATTTCCGGGGCCACGGACTGGATGTGATGGGGGGCGACAAAGGGATCGCCCTCGAGCCAGGCGCGGGCGCGGGCGCAGCGGGCCAGGCCGATACTGGCGCGGGGCGAGGCGCCGAAACGGCACCAGCGGGCCAGGTCCGGGTCATAAACCCGGGGGTTACGGGTCGCCTGGACTAAATCCACGATATAGCTGTTGAGCTTGGGGTCCAGATAGAGGCCCGCCACGTCCCGGCGCATGGCGAAGAGTTCCGCCTGGGTCAGCCGCTTGACGGGGGGCTTGTGACTCGCCTTCTGCTGGGCCAGGTCCAGGGCGAGGATCTTGAGCTCCTCGTCGCGGCTGGGATATTCGACCACCGCCTCCATGAGGAAGCGGTCGAGCTGGGCCTCGGGCAAGTGATAGGTGCCCTCCTGCTCCACCGGGTTCTGGGTCGCCAGCACCATGAAGAGCTTGGGCAGGGGATAGGTGCGCTGACCCACCGTGATCTGCTGCTCGGCCATGGCCTCCAGCAGGGCTGACTGCACCTTGGCCGGGGCGCGGTTGACCTCATCGGCGAGGAGAATGTTGTGGAAGAGGGGGCCGGGCCGGAATTCGAATTCGCCTTTTTCATGGCGGTAAATGTCGGTGCCGATCAGGTCCGAGGGCAGCAGATCCGGGGTGAACTGGACGCGGTGGAAGTCGCCCTCCAGGGACTCGGCCAGAGCCTTGACCGCCGTGGTCTTGGCCAGGCCCGGCATGCCCTCCACCAGCAAATGGCCGTCGCTGAGCAGGCAGATAAGCATGCTGTCGACAAAGCTTTGTTGGCCAATGATGCGCGAGGCGATGTGATCGCGGACGTGGGAGAGATCGGCGGGGGTCATGAGCTACGGTTTCCGGGTTCATTCAGACAATCACGCCCGCGAACGGCGGACGGCATGGCACTGGCTTAGGCACTGAATCCCGGATCCTCCCCGGTTCTTGTCATCCCTTGCCTCCGCGCCACGGAGGCGCCAGACGCAGGTCGTGCCGCGACGGACCCTCGGTGCCAGGTCGCCACCCTTGCCCCCAGTGCCCGCGACGGACCCGGGAGTAAGACACGAGGTCATAATCCTGATCTTTTTAGGCCGGGCTTGCAAGCTCAAGCTTGGATTGGAAAATTTCCTGATTATCGCCATATTCCGATATTCTTATTCTTCCCGATGAAGGTGGGCGCGGGCCAGCGTCGCCCGGAGCGTCCCGGAATATCGCCATCCCAGAAAACCGGCACCGCCCTTTTCGGCTATAATGCGGGGTTCTTCCGGCCTAGCCCCGTGCATCCTGCCTTCCGCCCTCCGGTTTCAAAACCGGCGTCAACCTTTGAGAGCTGTCCCACCGTGATCGAAAAGCTGCGTAATATCGCCATCATCGCCCATGTCGACCATGGCAAGACCACCCTGGTAGACAAGCTGCTCCAGCAGTCCGGCACCCTGGGGGATCGCTTCGGTCCGGTGGAACGGGTCATGGACTCCAACGACCTGGAGAAGGAGCGGGGCATCACCATCCTCTCTAAGAACACCGCCCTGCGCTGGGAGGACTACCGGATCAACATCGTCGACACCCCCGGCCATGCCGACTTCGGCGGCGAGGTGGAGCGGGTGCTGTCCATGGTGGATTCGGTCCTGCTGCTGGTGGATGCCCAGGAGGGCCCCATGCCGCAGACCCGCTTTGTCACCCAGAAGGCCTTCGATCATGGCCTGCGGCCCATCCTGGTAGTGAACAAAATCGACCGGCCCGGGGCGCGGCCCGACTGGGTCATCAATCAGGTCTTCGAACTTTTCGACCGCCTCGGCGCCAGCGACGAGCAACTCGACTTCCCCATCATCTATGCCTCCGCCCTCAATGGCTATGCCAACCTGACGGACGATGTACACGAGGGCGACATGACGCCCCTCTTCAAGGCCATCGTCGAGCACTGCCCGGCACCGGCGGTGGACCTGGACGGTCCCTTCCAGATGCAGATTTCCACCCTGGACTACAGCAGCTTCGTCGGCGCCATCGCCATTGGCCGCATCCAGCGCGGCAGTGTCCGGCCCAACCAGCAGGTGATCCTGGTCAAGCCCGATGGCACCCGCCGCCGCGCCAAGATCGGCCTGGTCTATGGCTACCTCGGCCTGCATCGTGACGAGATCAAGAGCGCCAATGCCGGTGACATCATCGCCATCACCGGCATCGACGCCCCCAACGTCTCCGATACCCTCTGCGACCCGGAGTGCGTGGAGGCCCTACCGGCCCTGTCGGTGGACGAGCCCACCGTGACCATGACCTTCCAGGTCAACACCTCCCCTTTCGCCGGCCGCGAGGGCAAGTATCTGACCTCGCGCCAGCTCAAGGAGCGCCTGGAACGGGAGCTGATCCACAACGTCGCCCTGCGGGTCGAGGAAGGCAATGATCCGGAGAAATTTCGCGTCTCCGGTCGCGGCGAGCTGCACCTCTCGATCCTGCTTGAAAACATGCGCCGGGAGGGTTACGAGATGGCTGTTTCCCGCCCCGAGGTCATCTTCCGCGAAATCGACGGCGTCATTTGCGAGCCCTACGAACAGCTTACGGTGGATCTGGACGAGAACAGCCAGGGCGCCATCATGCAGGCCTTGGGGGAGCGTCGTGGGGAACTCAGGGACATAGTGCCGGATGGCAATGGCCGGGTGCGGATGGACTATGAGATTCCCTCCCGCGGTCTCATCGGCTTCCAGACCGAGTTCATGACCCTGACTTCCGGCACTGGCCTGAAATACCATGTCTTCGACCACTATGGCCCCGCCAACCCCGGCGGCATCGCCCCCCGCCGCAACGGCGCCCTCATCTCCAATGGCCAGGGCAAGGTGCTGGGCTACGCCCTCTTCAACCTCCAGGACCGCGGTCGCCTGATGGCCAGCCCCGGCGACGAGGTCTATGAAGGCCAGATCGTCGGCATCCACTCCCGCGACAACGACCTCACCGTCAATCCCCTCAAGGCCAAGCAGCTCACCAACATCCGCGCCGCCGGCTCCGACGAGAACATCCTCCTCACCCCCCCGATTCGCTTCAGCCTGGAACAGGCCCTGGAGTTTATCGAGCCCGACGAACTGGTGGAGATCACCCCCAAGGCCATCCGCATTCGCAAGCGCCACCTGAAGGAGTTCGAGCGCAAGAAGGCCAACCGGGCAGCCTGAGCACCGCCCGGGCTTCTCCCCGGGGATCGGCGGGTTTCACTCGCAAGCGCGGCCAGGCGGTCGATTCAGAGGTACTGGCCGATAACGGGCAGGAGATCTTTGACGGTTTGGCCACGGGCGCTTTCGCCGATGGCGTGCATTTTCCATTCCTGGTTGTGGCGATATAGCTTCGCCATGACCATGGCGGTGTGCGAACCCTGGCAGCCGAGGTCGTAGCGCGCGATCTCCCGCTGGTCGGCGCCGTCGATCAGCCGGCAGAAGGCGCGCTGAACCTGATCGAAACTCTGGCCACTGAAGCTGTTGACGGTAAAGACCAGGTAGCTGACGGTAGCGGGGACTCGTTCCAGATCGACCAGGATCTGCTCGTCGTCACCCTCGCCCTGTCCCGAACGGTTATCCCCGGTGTGCTGGATGGAGCCGTCCTTGCTGCGCAGTTGCTGGAACCAAACGGCATCGACCAGGTTACCCGCGGCATCAAACAGGAGGCAGGAAGCGTCCAGGTCGATGCCATCGCCCCCGCCCCCTCCGCCGCCGAATAAGCCGCTGAGCAGGCCGCCGCGCTTGCCGCTGCTGGCCGTGTCCCAGCCAAGGCCCATGACGACCCGGCGCAGGGGGCTACCGGCCTCCTTCTCCAGGCTGATTTTTTGTCCCTTTTGCAGATTGATGGCCATGGAAGGTCCTCAGAGGTAAAAGTCGGCGGGGTCGAGCCCCAGTTCGCGGCAGATGCTGCGCGCCGCCTGGCGTTCGGAATCCTCGAAATCCCCGTCCGATGAGCCGATGGCGCAGCACACGCGGACCAGCAGCCGCGCCTCGTCGGGCTTGTTGCGCAGTTTGCCGATCACCTTGAGGGCCTCCGCCTGACCAATGTCGGTGTCGAACTCGAATTGCCGCGAGAAGCGGCCAAAGGTGTCCAGCACCTGGTTGATGTCATAAACCTTCATGGCATCGGAGGACTGTAAAAAGCCCATCATCTTCTGCTTCTCGGCCGCGGAGACGGAACCGTTGGCATAGCCCACCATGGCGCAGCCCGCCACCACGCCCTCCATCAGATCCCGGTTTTTGAAGCGGGTCATCTCGTCGCCGAGGGTTTGCTGGATGTTAGAGGCTTGCTGTTTCAACCAATCAAGTGCACTCATTCTCTGACTCCGGTAGGTTGGTCCGCGAGGTCTAGCCCCGCGGGCGAGGCGGCTTGTTAAATGCTGACGCCGAAATTCTTGGCCAGGGGGCCGAGCCCACCGGCGAATCCCTGGCCAACGGCCCGGAATTTCCAGTCGCTACCCTGGCGATAGAGTTCACCAAAGATCATGGCCGCCTCCGTGGAGGCGTCTTCGGACAGGTCGTAACGGGCAATCTCCTGGCCATCGCCTTCGTTGACGATGCGGATATAGGCGCGACGCACCATGCCAAAGTTCTGGCGGCGGACCTCGGACTCGTGAATGGTGGCGGCGAAGGCGACCTTCAGCACCTCGGCCGGTACCCGGGAGAGATCGACCCGCAATACCTCGTCATCACCCTCGCCGGCGCCGGTGCGGTTGTCGCCCTTATGTTCGATGGAACCGTCAGTGGACTTCGCCTGGTTATAGAAGATGAAATCACTGTCGCCGCGCACCTTGTCGTCAGCCTTGAGCATGAAGGCGCTGGCGTCGAGGTCGAAGGGGCTGCCGTCGGTGCTACGGGCATCCCAGCCCAGGCCGATGATGGCCCGCTGCATACTCGGGGCCTCTTTCGAAAGGTTAACGTTACCGCCCTTGGTCAAACTGATAGGCATTGTGCAATGCTCCTGTGAAGCTAGTGGTGGTCGGGATGAGGTGAGCCCTAGGACCCCTCTAAGGTCGGGGATTATGCCGATACATTCTTAACAGGGGCTTAATCTAAGGGCCCCCAAGGCAAATTACAAAGTCCAACACGCAGGGATGGCAGCTTTAAACCTCTCGGTCAAAGAAGTAATTAAACAAACCTTCGCCACAAAAAAAGGGGCCCGAAGGCCCCTTAGCGTCCCTGCCACTGGCAAATCAATAGCGATAGGCGGACTCGCCGTGAGCCGTGATATCCAGGCCTTCGCGCTCTTCGTCCTCGGGCACGCGCAGACCGATCACGAGATCGACGAGTTTGTAGGCGACGAGGGCCACCAGGCCCGACCAGATGATAGCCACGCCCACGCCCCAGGCCTGACTGGTCACCTGGGTGACGAGGTCATAGGGGCCGACGGCGTTGGCGACGTAGTCATAGACGCCCACGCCACCCAGCGCTGGGTTGACGAAGACGCCGGTCAGCATGGCACCAACAATGCCGCCCACGCCATGGACACCGAAGACGTCCAGGGCATCGTCCGCGCCCAGCAGCCGCTTGAGGCCATTCACGCCCCAGAGGCAAAGCAGACCGGCGACCAGGCCAATCACCAGCGCGCCCATCGGCCCGACCCAACCGCAGGCAGGAGTGATGGCGACCAGGCCAGACACCGCGCCCGAGGCCGCGCCCAACAGCGAGGCCTTGCCCTTGATCATGGCCTCGGCGGAGGTCCAGGCCAGGGTCGCGGCTGCGGTGGCGACCATGGTGTTGAGGAAGGCGAGGCCGGTGAGGCCGTTGGCTTCGAGGTTGGAGCCGGCGTTGAAACCGAACCAGCCAATCCAGAGCAGGGAGGCACCAACCATGGTCAGGGTCAGGCTATGAGGCGCCAGGGCTTCCCGGCCGTAACCAATACGCTTGCCCACCATGTAGGCACCCACCAGACCCGCCATGGCGGCGTTGATATGCACCACGGTACCGCCGGCGAAGTCCAGCGCGCCCTTTTGGAAGAGGAAGCCCGCGGTGGCGGCGGCCGCTTCACCGGTGGCGGCATCCAGATAGGCATCCGGGCCGGCCCAGTACCACACCATGTGGGCCATGGGCAGATAGGAGAAGGTAAACCAGATCACCATGAAGAGCATGACCGCGGAGAACTTCATGCGCTCGGCAAAGGCGCCGACGATGAGGGCCGGGGTAATAGCGGCAAAGGTGGCCTGGAAGATAATGTAAACATACTCGGGGATAGCCACGCCCTTGCTGAAGGTAGCGGCCAGCGAATCCACCGTGACGCCGCTCAGGAAGAGCTTGGAGAAGCCGCCAAAGAAGGGGTTACCCTCGGTGAAGGCAACGGTATAACCGTAGACGAACCAGAGCACGATCATCAGGGAAAAGATCATGAAGACCTGCATCAGCACGGACAGCATGTTCTTCGACCGGACCAGACCCCCGTAAAAGAGGGCCAGGCCAGGAATCACCATCATGGCGACCAAGGCGGTGGAGATCAGCATCCAGGCCGTATCACCCTTGTTGACCAAGGGGGCCGCGGCGGCAATCACATCGGCGGCGGGCTTCAAGGCCTCTTCGCCCCAGGCGCTCCCGGCGAGGCCAAGCCCCAGGACCGGCAGCAGGATAGCAAGTAGTTTGCTCATAACATCAATCCTCTCTACAGCGCATCGAGCCTACAGGGCATCGATACCGGTTTCGCCAGTGCGGATGCGGATAGCTTGTCCCAAGTCGGAGACGAAGATCTTGCCGTCGCCGATCTTGCCGGTCCGGGCGGCCCCGGTAATGGCGTCAATCACCCGATCGACCTGATCCGGGGCGACGGCAATCTCTACCTTGATCTTGGGCAGGAAATCGACGACATACTCGGCCCCACGATAGAGTTCGGTATGACCCTTCTGACGACCGAAACCCTTGACTTCCGTAACGGTGATACCCGATACGCCAATGTCGGAGAGGGCCTCGCGGACGTCATCGAGCTTGAAGGGTTTGATGATGGCGGTGACCAGTTTCATGCTAGATAGCTCCCTTGTTGGCCGGGACCCGGCCCGGCACGCGTTGTGATACGTCGGGGTTGGGTATCGCGGTTAGAAGGTTTTCAACCAGCCCACCCAAAACTTGGGATCATTGTTGAATCCCACGTTTTCCTCACCATTGTTCTGGTCCCAGTTCAGGCTGAAGGTGCCGAAATCGCCGGCGGTCTTACTGATGCTGGCCCCATAGTTCCAGTAGTCGGCATTGGCCGAGCGCTCGATGTCGATGTCATTCAGGGTTTCGACAAAGGTGATGTCGCTGTTCTTGAAGTCGGTGTAGCCAGCGCGCAGCCCAAAGCTCAGGCCATAGGGCAATTCGTCGTAGGTAAAGGCGCCGGAGAAATACCAATCGCCCTGGTCATAGAGGCCGCCATCATTCTCGCCATAGACGGTGTAGTCCACGCCCAGCTTGAACCACTTGTAGGTCATGCTGCCGCCCAACTCGGCGAAGTTGAGATCCTTGCCACCCGGATAGGCGTAGTAGATGCCTTTAACGTTGTAGGTCAGATCCTCGATGATGGAGTTGGTGAAGCCCAGATAGAGATCCGCCTCGGCGCTGGGGTTATTTTCGTCAAGGTTGAAATCGACATTAGAGACCCAGGTCCCGGCATAGAAACCGCTGCTGTGGCTATAGTCGAGGCCGCCCTGGACCGCCGCCTTGTCATCCGTCTGGGTGATGCCGCGCCAGATATAGTTGCTGACCACACCGATGTTGGCGCTGACGCTATGCTCGGGGGGTGGATTACCCTCGTCGTCCGCCAGAACCGTCAGGGGGGTGGACAGGAGGGCGCTGGCGATGCCAACGGCGATCAATCTTTGGGATTTCATGGCTAACTAACCTCTCTTTAGGGATGTGTAGATGATGGGGATGCCACCGACCAGGCCAGGGCAATAAAGATGACGAATCGACTCTAGCAGTCTTTGTGCCAATCTTCGGCCACGCCAGCAAATCAAAGCAAAATCGGCGTCTAACCCCATCGATGCAGGGATTGTGGCGCTAAATATGCGCGGCCTCCCGGCCCCGGCCGGGGGTGGACGCACCATTATGGAGCATGCGGTGGATCAGGGTCGGAAGGAGGCCAGGGCGCTATAATCCCCGCCACCGCACTCCCAGCCCCAGGTGACAACCATGTTGGACCCCAAATATCTCGACGACCTGACCCGGCGCCTGGCCGGCAGCCTGCCCCAGGGACTCCAGGCTCTGCACCAGGATATCGACCGTAACCTGCGCGCTGGCCTCGAGGCCGGCTTGTCCAGGCTGGATCTGGTGACCCGGGAGGAATTCGATGTCCAAAGCGCCGTTCTAGCCCGCACGCGCGCCAAACTGGAGCGGCTGGAGGCCCAGGTGGCGGAACTGGAGCGGGCGATGAGTCCCGCGGGACCCGTGCGCTAGTCGCGCGCCAAGCCCCGACCCCGCCCCTCCCCTTGAGCCTCTGCATCCTCTATAGCCGTGCCCGCGTGGGCATGGAGGCGCCGCCCGTGACCGTCGAGGTCCAGCTTGCCGGCGGCCTGCCCTGCATGAATATCGTCGGTTTGCCCGAGATGGCGGTCCGGGAGAGCAAAGACCGGGTGCGCGGCGCCCTCCACAATGGTCACTTCCAGTTCCCCGCCGGGCGCATCACCGTCAACCTAGCGCCGGCGGACCTGCCCAAGGAGGGCGGGCGCTTCGACCTGCCCATCGCCCTAGGGGTGCTGGGGGCCTCGGGCCAGCTCAAGACCCAGGAGTTACCAGACCTGGAATTCCTCGGCGAACTCGCCCTCTCCGGCGCCCTGAGACCCGTGCAAGGGGTACTGCCAGCGGCCCTGGCGGCCCGCGAGGCCGGCCGCGCCCTGGTCCTGCCGCGCCAGAACGCCGTCGAGGCGAGTCTGGTCCGGGGCCTGCGCGTCCTCCCCGCCGACCACCTGCTGGAGGTCTGCGCCCATCTCAACGGCGAGACGCCCCTGGCGAGCTATATCCCCGAGGAGATCGCGCTGATCGCGACTCAGTACCCGGACCTGTCCGAGGTGCGCGGCCAGCCCCAGGCCAAGCGCGCCCTGGAGATCGCCGCCGCCGGCGGTCATAGCCTGCTGTTTCTGGGCCCCCCGGGCACCGGCAAGTCCATGCTCGCCAGCCGCCTGCCCGGCCTGCTGCCGACCCTGAGCGAGGAGGAGGCCCTGCAGACCGCCGCCATTCGCTCGGTCAGCGGCCTGGAGGCCTTCGACCCGGCGCGCTGGCGCCAGCGGCCCTTTCGCACGCCGCACCACACCGCCTCGGGCGTGGCCCTGGTGGGTGGCGGCGGCAACCCCCGCCCCGGCGAGATCTCCCTGGCCCACCTGGGCGTCCTCTTTCTCGATGAACTGCCAGAATTCGACCGCCGGGTGCTGGAGGTGCTGCGGGAGCCCCTTGAATCCGGCCGCATCCACATCTCCCGCGCCGCGCGCCAGGCCGAGTTTCCCGCTCGCTTTCAACTCGTGGCTGCCATGAATCCCTGCCCCTGCGGATATCTCGGTGACCCGGCGGGGCGCTGCCGCTGCACCCTGGAGCAGGTCGCCCGCTACCGGGGCCGCATCTCCGGCCCCCTGCTGGACCGCATCGACCTGCATGTGGAGGTGCCCCGCCCCCGGCCGGAGGAGATGAACGCCCCACCGGACACCAGCGCCGAGACCAGTGCCCAGGTGCGTGGCCGGGTCGAGATCGCCCGCGCCCGCCAGCTCGCCCGCCACGGCAAGCCCAATCAGGGCCTGGAGCCCCGCGAGATCGACATCCATTGTCCCCTGGACGAGGATGGCCGGCGGCTCATGGATCAGGCCATGAGCCGCCTGGGGCTGTCCGCCCGCGCCTATCACCGGGTCCTCAAGGTCGCGCGCACCATCGCCGACCTCGCCGGTCGCGAGGCCATCACCAGCCTCCACCTGGGCGAGGCCATCGGCTACCGGCGGCTGGACCGCAACCCCCAAGGCTAAACCACCCGCCATGCTGCAACTCCTTCGGATCGATCTACGCCGGGGCACCCGCCTCCTCCTTGAAGCCGCGGACCTCTGTGTCTATCCCGGTCAGAAGGTGGGCCTGGTGGGGGCCAACGGCTGCGGCAAGTCGAGCCTCTTCGCCCTCATCCAGGGCGAGCTGCACCCGGACGCCGGCGAGGTCCTGGTCCCCCCGGGCTGGGAGATCGCCCACGTCGCCCAGCAGACCCCGAGCGGCGACCAGCCCGCCATCGAGTTGGTCATGGACGGCGATCGCGAGTTGCGCCAGGTGCAGCGCGACCTGGTTGAAGCTGAGGCGGCGGGGGACGGCCTGCGCCAGGGCGAACTCCACGCCCGCCTGGAGGCCATCGGCGGCTACACCGCCGAGAGCCGCGCCGCCCGCCTGCTCCACGGCCTGGGCTTCAACCCCGGGGAGGAGAGACGCCCGGTGTCGAGCTGGTCCGGGGGCTGGCGCATGCGCCTGGGCCTGGCGCGCACCCTCATGTGCCGCTCCGACCTCATGCTCCTCGACGAACCCACCAACCACCTGGATCTCGACGCGGTCATCTGGCTGGAGACCTGGCTGCGCAACTATCCCGGCACCCTGCTGCTAATCTCCCACGACCGTGACTTCCTGGACACCATCGTCCGCCAGATCACCCACATCGAGCAGGGCCAACTGAATTTTTACACCGGCAACTACAGCGCCTTCGAGGCCCTGCGCGCCGAACGCCTGAGCCAGCGCCAGGCCGCCTTTGTCCGCCAGCAACAGGAGATCAGCCGCATTCAGGGCTTCGTCGAGCGCTTCCGCGCCAAGGCCACCAAGGCCCGCCAGGCCCAAAGCCGCATCAAGGCCCTGGAGCGCATGGAGCGCATCGCCCCGGCCCATGTCGATAGCCCTTTCCACTTCGCCTTCCGCGCCCCGCCCAGCCTGCCGCGCCCCCTCCTGACCCTGGACGAGGGCCGCGCCGGTTATGGCGACAGGATCATTCTGCAGAAGGTGCGGCTGAGCCTGGAGCCGGGCGACCGCATCGGTCTCCTCGGCCCCAACGGCGCCGGCAAATCCACCCTCATCAAGGTCCTCGCCGGCCAACTGCCCCTCGCCAGCGGCCACCAGGGCCAGGCCCAGGGCCTGCGCATCGGCTACTTCGCCCAGCACCAGATGGACCAGCTCCGTCCGGACGACAGCCCCCTCCGCCATCTCCAACGACTGGCTCCGGAGGCGACGGAACAGGCCCTGCGTAGCTACCTGGGCGGTTTCGACTTCGCCGGCGACAAGGCCCTGGAGCCCGTCGCCCCCTTCTCCGGTGGCGAGAAGGCGCGCCTGGCCCTGGCCCTGGTCATCTGGGGCCGCCCCAACCTGCTGCTTCTGGACGAGCCCACCAACCACCTGGATCTGGAGATGCGCGAGGCGCTGGGCGAGGCCCTGCAAGACTTCGAGGGCGCCCTGGTAGTCGTCTCCCACGACCGCCACCTGCTGCGGGTCACCGTGGACCAACTCCTGCTGGTGGACGCCGGACGCGTCGCGCCCTTCGATGGCGACCTGGACGACTATCCCACCTGGCTGCTGCGCCGCCAGCCCCGGGCCGAGGAGGTGGAGGGGAGCGGTGACGGAGGCCGGGGGCGGGAAGAGACCACGGACCCCGCCGCCACCCTGGCCCCCGAGACCGCCGCCGCCCGCAAGGACCAGCGCCGCCAGGAGGCCGAGGAGCGCAAACGTCTCCAGCCACTGCGCCAGCGTCTTCAGAAACTGGAGACCCGGCTCGATCAACTCACCGCCCGCCGCACCACCCTGGAGACCGCCCTCGCCGAACCCAGCCTCTACGAGGCCGAGGGCAAGCCCCGCCTGCTGACGCTCCTGGCCGACAAGCAGCGGCTTGACGCCGAGCAGGAGGAAGTGGAATCCGGCTGGCTCATCGCCAGCGAGGAATTGGAGGAGGCGCTGGGGGGCTAGGTCACCGTCTATAATCATCACATGCCCCAACGGGCACTCGGCCATCTCTGCCCCTTTTAGGCCCTCGAACAGTGGCAGCT
>JBASIS010000033.1:0-6003 GCA_049654905.1 Chromatiaceae bacterium | reverse complement strand
AGACCACCCGCGGCCCGAAGAAACCGCCCACCCCGCGCACCAAATACCAAGGTCACCCCCATGTCTCAACCGCCAGGTTGCTGGCAGGCGTGGAGCCGAACTCAAAATGACACCTTAAAAGGGCTGGCCTCATGCATCCAACCTTGCGGCGCATCGTCGTCCAAGACATGTTCGATCACCGCGCGCCTGGTTACCGCGACTGGCGGCAATTCGCTAATCAAAATAACTTTTACGACGCCGTGACCGCCTACCTCTACCCCGCCAGTATCCAGACATTCAATGGCACCTCCTTTAACTTTGGTGCCTGGGCGGTTACTCATGTGCCGGACGATAATAACCGAGCGTGGGAGGAACAAATTGGGCGATGAGCTACAGCATCGGATACGGGAGCGCGAGCACGGTGCTCTTATAGCGGATTTTACCTATCAAACAACCAGAATATTTAGGACGATCAATGAGCAGCCAATTTGACAAGGTACCGGTCGAACCCGATACCCGCATCCTGATGCAGGTCGAGGCAAAACTTGATGACTATGCAGTGCTATACCAGAAATGGTCTTGGGATGGCATCACGGCCGAGTCATTCATCTTCCCAACAGCGGCGGTGACATCATTGACGGATGATGCGCTAAAGTCCCTGGCAGCCAGTTCGCCCATGGTGAAGCCGGATTCCGCCATGACCCTGTCCCGGCAGGATCAATTTTCTTTCGTCAATTTCAACTTCGTGTCTGAGTAGGATCAGTTTTTCCAGGGCCGCCCTATCAGGCCATGGCGGCCCAATCTTCTTTTTTCACAAGCCCCTCGTAGGTGATCCTGGGAAAATCCACTTCGATCGGTATTGATGGCTATTTTTCCGGTTGAACCTCCTGATTCCGAGAGAATTGCAGCATGAGTTCCGCAATGCGATAGGAGTCCCGGACAAACCGGTTGATTTTGCTGGTATGGACCATGGCACTCCAGTTTTTGTTGCCAGGTTGATTTTGATAAAAACCCAACAGGAGCCCTTCCGCCACCTGTACCGCGATTTCATTTAGCTCGTCATTTTCCGTCTTATTTTCATCGAGATGGTGGGCGAATAAACAGGCATTCTGGATAAACCGGTTATAGCTGAACTGGGGTCCCATCAAAGTCGTTCGCTGAAAAAATACCGACAGGAGTGTTTTTAAGATTCTTGATGCCGCATAATCAACAAATTTCATCGTCATTCCTCTCATCAGTTTTCTGGCCCTCGCCAGGGTTTGGTCAAATTTTGCGGCGCCCCAGCTGTGCCGATCATGGGGCTCATCTTCTGGGGAGCTGTTGCACGCCGGGGATTGAGGACCAGTATCTCCCGCCAGTGCGATACATCCTGACGCGTCGGATGCGCGCTCGCACACGGAGCCCGCGTTGGGGATCAGTGGACGGATCGGGAGTTTGCTGACATGGCGATACTTCAAAAATCGGCCCAGATCACGTTGAGGAACCCCGATGAGGATCGGATCGCATGAAAAAACCTGGCCTCTCGAAAAGTCGCCTCCTCGCCTTTCGCCAGTGTCCGCGCCGGCTGTGGCTGGGCGTCAACCACCCCGAAGGGCAGTCGGAGATCGGCGCGGCCCGGATGGCGGCGGGGATTCAGGTCGGTGAGGTGGCGCGGGGGCTTTATCCCGACGGTGTCCTGATCGCGGGTGAGGATCTTGGCCAGGCCTTGCGGGACACGCAGCGGCGGCTGGCAGAGGAACGCCGGCCCCTGTTCGAGGCGACCTTCCAGGCCGAAGGTGTCCTGATCCGGGCCGATCTGTTGCTGCCGGATGGGAATGGCTGGCGGCTGGTCGAGGTCAAATCAGCGGCTGGGGTGAAGGAATACCATCTCATCGACGCGGCGGTGCAGGCCTGGGTCGCAACCCAGACGGGCCTGGCCCTGTCGCGCGTCGAGGTGGCCCATATCGACACCACCTTTGTCTATCCCGGCGACGGCGATTACAGGGGTCTCTTTTGCCATGCCGATGTCTCCGCCGCGGTCCAGGCCCGGGAGCCGGAGGTGCGGGCCTTGGTCATCGCCGCCAAGGCCCTGTTGGCGGGGGATGATCCCCTCACGCCACCGGGCGCCCAATGTCGGCAGCCCTACGCCTGTCCCTTCCTGCCGCATTGCCAGCCGGAAATCGCGGATGCCGACCACTTCCCACTGGAGACCCTGCCGCGCGGCGGCCAGGTGGTGGCGGACCTGCGGGCCAAGGGCTACAGCGATCTGCGCCATGTCCCCGAGGCCGAGTTGTCAAACTGGCGCCATCAGCGTGTCTGGCGGGTGACCCGGGACAACCAGCCCTTTCTCGATCCCCAGGTGCGGGGGGTGATGGCCGGGTGGGGCTGGCCGCGCTACTACCTGGATTTCGAGTCCATCCAGTTCGCCGTGCCCCTCTGGGTCGGGACGCGTCCCTTCATGCAGATCCCCTTCCAGTGGTCCTGCCATATTGAGGACGCCCAAGGCGGGATACGCCATGAGGCATTCCTGGCCGCTGATGCCACGGACCCGCGCCGCGCCTTCGCGGAGAGCCTGGTGGCCTGCCTGGGCACCGCCGGCCCCATCCTGGTTTACAGCGCGGCCTTTGAAGGCGGCCGCCTGGCCGAATTGGCCGTGGCCTTTGCCGACCTGGCGCCGGCGCTGCTGGCCATCAGGGCACGGCTCGTCGATCTCCTGCCCCTCGCGCGGGCCCACTATTACCATCGGGACATGCGCGGTTCCTGGTCCCTCAAGTCGGTACTGCCCACCCTGGCGCCTGAGCTGAGTTACGAAAACCTGGTCGTGGCGGATGGCGGCATGGCGATGGAGGCCTTTCAGGAAATGATCGGCGCGCAGACAGCCGAGGTCCGGCGGGCACAACTCCGCCAGGCGCTCTTGCAATACTGCGAGCGCGATACCTGGGCCATGGTGAAAATCGCCCATTACTTCCAGAGGCAACGCCAGGCCTCGGCCTACCCAGCGGAACCTGATGATGAATGAAGCCCCCTCGGGAGTCGCGACCGGGGAGATAGCCTTCACCCAGCACCGGGGCCTCGTGTCCCGGCAGCAGCAGGACGCCCTGTTGGTCGGTGGCGACCTTCATCAGTCCCCTAACCTGCCGGCGCGCCTGCTGGTTATCGAGGGCACCCGCGGCTTGTGCGCCCTGGCGGACGGGGTAGCCTCCAGCCCGTGCCCGCAACGGGCAAGCCAGGCGGTGCTGGAGGCCCTGCGCACCCTCGACGACCGGCAGGCAACCTGGCTTCAGGACGGCTGGATCGGCCCCCGGCTGATTCGCCAGCATGTCCATGCCCAACTGTGCCGGCAACTCGCCCGCGATCGCCGCACCCGCGGGGCCGCCAGCACCCTGGCGCTGCTGCAATGGCGCGGCAACCGCTGCAGCCTGGTCAATGTCGGCGATTCGCGGGTCTATCGCATCGGCGGGGATGGTCGCTGGGAGCGCCTGTCGCGGGATCATACCTATTTCGAGTCGATGGTCGAGCGCGGGGAGATCGCGCGGGACCAGTCGGTGGGCCAGCTCTATCACGACCTTGAGCACATGCTGATGGCCGATGAGGAAGAGGACAGCTTCGCCATCCATTGGCGACAGGTGGATGGCGCGGCGGGGGATACCTTTATGCTCTGCACCGATGGTCTCCACGACACCCTGGGCGAGGCCCAGTTGGCGGCTCTTTATCGATCCGACCGGCCCCTCCAGGAACAGGCCGCCGCCTACCTGGAGGCGGTCCTACACGCCGGTGCCCCGGACAATGTCTCCCTGATCCTGGTGCGCCTGGCGGTTTCAGACGCCTTATCAAACGCCGTTTAACCCGTGACTCCGGGCCCAGGGTGAACCTATTAGACCGAAGGGCTTACCTCAGCCCTCGGCATAAAGCGCCGCCGTCTTGGCGGACTGTACCGCCACCACCCGGCGCAACTCGGCGGGGGCCATGACCTCCAGGTTGTCGCCGGCGCCGAGCAGCCAGCGCAGCAACTGGCCGGTGGAGGGGAGGCGGGCCTTGACCCGCAGCAGGAAGCCGGAGTCATCCGGCTCGTCTGCCAGGCACTGGTCATCGCTTAAGGGACAGGCCTCCAGCAGGGTTGCCAAATAGCCGCGCACCCGCAATTCCAGGTCGATCAGCCGGCCCTGGCCGAAATCGATCCGGCCCTGGGCGATGGCCTGGTCCAGATCGAAGCCCACCGCCGCCCGGGCCGGCGTCCCGACCCGGACCTGGGCGCGGATCATGCGGTGCAGGGCGTAGAAACGCACCGGCGCCACCTCGTCGTTCTTGAGGGCCAGCAGGTAGGGGATGGGGCCCCGTTGGACCAGGGCCTGGGGGTGGATAACGGCCTCGCCGCGCTCGCCTTCGGCATCCTGATAGTGGATTTGCAGGGCCAGACCCTGGGCCAGTGCCTGGATTACCGCCTGGAGCAGGTCGGGGTAGAGTTCGACCGGGCGCAGCCTCAGGGTATCGGGGACACACCGTAGCCGCCGCCCGTCGAGGAGCGGGCCCTCGACCTCATGCAGCAGGCGCTCCCACAAGCGGTCGAGCCGCCGCGCTGGCACCGCCTCGGCAATCAGATCCTTGACCTGCTGCAAGGTGTATTGCCAAATCAGGGGGTCCTCGGTCACGTCATCGCCCAGACGCCGATAGCGCAGGGGCTTTCCGCCCGGATTCACCGCCGCGATGCGCCCCTCCTTGAGCAGATCCATGAGATCCCGTTGCAGGGCCCGGCGGCGGGCTGGGCCATCGCCGGTGCCATAGTCATCGCCCAGGATGTGCAACAGCCGCGCCCCGTCCGGACAGTCGGCGGTGGTTGCGGTGGCGGGTGGCAGCAGGGCCTCCAGCCGACGGAGGCGTTTAACACGGCTTTCGTAGGTAGCGCTCATGGGTGAAGTATAACCGGGCAGATCGGTCAGCAAGTGTCGTATCGCCAGGTTTCAAGGGGCCCTCCCGTCCCTTTCCGCCGTCACGGGGCTTGATGCCAGCGCCTGCTTCCCAGCACATTCCCCCCACTACCCCACCCAGGTTGGAAAAAAGTAGAACTGGACCCCTTACTCAAAGTCATGGCCGCCAAGCATGGCTCCGACCTCTTCTTCAGCGAGGGCGGGCGGCTCCATTTGAAGGTGGACGGTCCCTCCTACACTTTGGCAACCGGGCCTTGACTAGCGGCGAGATCATGGCCTTGGCCAACTCCGTGATGGACGAGGTTCAAAGGCGAGAGCTGGCCCAGACCTGGTTCGGGCGGTCGATGGTCAGTTCACGTAGCAGGTATATGAAAGACAACCTGAGCCCATAACGAGTGGAAAAGCATGGCCACAATTTATTCCCGCGATCACGTCACAACTCAGGATGCAGGCGCCCCAAGCATCTTGTTCAGGGGCGCCATACAGACACACCCATTGATCCGCAGTCCGTTGATTGACCCAGTCCAGCAGCGGCTCGAAAACATGCGCCTCCCATAGCGCGGCACGCGAGGGATAGCTTGCACAGCCTTCGCACAAATCGCAGCAATAGCGACCATCAGGTATGCGCAACTCAACTAGATCGAAGTCGTCGAGGATGTCCCAGTAGACGCCGTGCGCATCGTGAATCATGATTTCAGCACGTCCCCACGATCGCCGCTGGCGGACCTGGAAGGTCAACTCTGGTGCCAACCCCAGGAAACGGACCGTGAAGCCATGCCTGCGGGATTCCTTAATCCAGGGCGGATACCGGAATCGCCAGGCGTGCTTGCGGATCCATGCCTCGTATGTACGGCGGACGAAGTTCTTGGGCATGTGGCAGTGGACTCTGGGCTTCTGGTGCGATGACGGGCAATGGAGGCCAACAGCTAGTCAGACTGAGGCGGAAGGCGATCGAGATCGCGGTGCTTTGGATTGGGTTGTCTGGGGCATGAGCGGCCTGCAATGCGGTGTGGACCCGCATATGAGACCATGGTGATGCGACAGGAAGCGTCTGATGTACGCCCCAGACGTAGACTGGAGTAAGCTGCTGTCCTCTCAACATCAAGCCATGTTTATCTGA
>JBASIS010000032.1:0-4576 GCA_049654905.1 Chromatiaceae bacterium | reverse complement strand
TCAGGACACGCCAGCCGGCCAGGCTCAGGGCGCTGAGCACCCGGCAGTCACGCTCGCGATTCTCCCCGAGCTTGTTCTCCCAGAACTCACGGCGCGTGACAGGGGTGGCGGACAGATGACAGCCGTGCGCGTGCCAGAACGGGCTCGCCTGTCCGTATTTAGGGCGCACGGTCAATACCCGCATTGAGACGGTTGGGCCTTGTGTGTATCTTGGCCAACGTACTAAACCCTAAACCAAGAACGCTGGAAAGAAGCCATGCCACTCGAACCGACGGAACGCTGGCACGACGAAGTTCCCGGAACCCGCTGGTTCCGTGCGGACCTGCACCTGCACACCCTGGACGATCCTTACGTTGCGCTGCCGCTAGGCATCCAGGGCGAGCGGGACGACCCTGCTGTATTGCGAGCGTACGCGGAGCGCTTTCTCGACGCCGCCATTGCACAGGGGATCGAAGTCCTTGGACTGACCCCGCACACAGCCTGTATCAAGGCCGGCATTTCCGCCGTCTGGACCATCGTCGAGACCTGGGAAAGTGGGTATCAGTCATCCAGCGGCAAGGCCTATCGCGACCTGATCTATGCCGTTTACCCGGGTTTCGAGCCGAGCTTTGCGGATGGCAATAACGGCATCCATCTCATCTTTCTGTTCGATCCGACCGTCGGGAAGGAACGGTATCTCAACGCATTCAGCGCCGTCATGGGCGGTCGACCGGCCTATGTCGGCAAGAACCTGAACCAGACCCTGAAGACACCCAAGGAGACATTCGCGGCGCTGGATGACCGCTTGTCCATCGGGAAAGGCAACTACCTGGTCATCGCCGCACACCCCCTACAGTCAAGCGGCCTACTTGCCCGCCACGGTCACTACATCACCGACCTTGCCGGTGGTCATATCCACGCTGCGGAACTCCGGCGGGACAAGACGCTCGGGGAAGACCTAGCCTCTAACCCAAAGCTGCACCGTGCCTGCGAGAAAGGCCGCATCGCGCTCTATCACACCAGCGATGCCAAAACAT
Source organism: Chromatiaceae bacterium (assembly GCA_049654905.1). Classification (GTDB taxonomy): domain Bacteria; phylum Pseudomonadota; class Gammaproteobacteria; order Chromatiales; family Chromatiaceae; genus M0108. The sequence continues at coordinate 3,560 of JBASIS010000032.1, read as the reverse complement.
TGGCCGATCCCGGCACGCCACCCACCGAACGGGCGCTTGGCTACCGCTTTGCACTCCTGAAGCTCGCCAGTCCGACCCTGGAGGCCCTGCGCCAAGCCTTTCTCGGGCGCGACTCCAGGTTACGCATCCCGTATATCAGGGACGCGGCCGATCAGTTCGTTCTGGATCCAAGTCTTCCAGTCCCCGTGCCCCAGGGGCCTGACGCAAGGCCCTGGATTCGGGCGATCCGCGTGCAGGGCGGAACCTCCTTTCTGCGCGATCAGACCTTTCGACTGAGCCCGGACCTCACCTGCATCATCGGCGGTAGCATGACCGGCAAGTCGACCCTGCTGGACGGGCTGAGGCTGACCTTCGGCGGCGAGCAGAAGATGCCGGATTGGACCACCCCGGTCGGACGGGACGCGCTGGCGCGGGCCAGGGACAGGTTCCTGTCCGGGGGCGCACAGGTGAAGATCGAGAGTCCGGTCGGCGATCTCGCCCGACCGGTGGCGGAGCGGTTCGCCCCCCGTTTCTACTCCCAGGGCGAACTCAAGTCCCTGGCCAACGACGACGACGGTATCGAGCATCTGCTGTTTCATCTGATCCCCGGGCGCGGCGCCGCGCTGCTGGCGCAGCGAGATGCGCTTCGAGAACTGGATCGGCGCGTTGCCGATGCGGTGCCCCGCCTGACCCAACTCCAGGGACAGGTCGCGGAGGCTGAACAGGAGTGGCAGCGTACCAACGCCGCCCGCGACGCGATGAAACAGTTCGAGCAGGCTGGCACCGCAGCCTTGCCGCCCGCTCAGCAAGATGCGGCGCGGGCAAAGACCTTCGCGTCCGACGTGCGAGAACAGGCCGAACGCGCCCAGGAGATGGCGGAGGCGATGGGTGCTCTGAGTCTGCCGGTACTCAACAGCGCGGAGGTCCTGGCGCAGCTTGCCCCACAAGCCCCGGAGGATGCCGCCGATGCCGTATCGCTAGTGATCATGGCCAAGACTCAGGCAGCGGCCGTCGTCGCGTCCTTGGAATTCCTCGGTGAGATCGCCAACGCGACCGAGACTGCGGCGAACGCTCGCCTGACAAAATTGACTGCGGAGGTTCAGGCCGCCTTGGTTGCCGCCGGTCGTAGCGCGAGCGATCTAAACCAATTCGATGCCTATGCCAGAACCGCCCAGCACTACGACAGCTTTCTGGCCGCGCTCCAGGGGAAACAGCAGGAACTCCAGAGGGTATTAGATGGATTCAACGCCGATCTGGCCGAGCGGGATGCGTTGGTTATCGCCCATCGCGATGCCATCACACAGGTTTGCGGCGAGGTGGAAGCCAGATTCGCCGGTCGGGTAGTGGTAGCCGTTGATCCGGAGGGGAGGCGCGGCCCGCTCGATTCCTGGGTGCTTGGGCTGCGCAATCAGGGGATCACCCGTTGGTGGAACAGCGGTGGGGCACAGTCAGCTACGCCGACCAAGCTACGCCCCGTGATCGGAGCCTTCAACAAGCCGGACCCGGCGGAAGCGCAGATTCAGATCAAGGCGCTCGGGATGTCCGACGCCGTCGCGACGTCATTCTTCGAGCAGATCGCCGCCTGGGCGCGCCAACTGGAGGTTTGGGCACTGCGAAGCCCTGACCGCTATCGCATCCGCTGGGTGGAGAATGGCGAACCGAAGGACCTGAAGGACCTTTCCGGTGGGCGCCGGGTGGCGGTGCTGCTCTCGCTGATCCTGGAGAGCGACGATCCGACGCCGCTGTTCGTCGACCAACCCGAGGACGAGTTGGATAATCGCTTCCTGAACGAGACCATCATCCCGGCCCTGCACCGACTGAAAGGCAAGCGACAGGTCGTCTTTGCTACGCACAACGCGAACCTGGTGGTCAACGGCGATGCCGATCAGGTCATCGCCCTGGAGGCGGATGCAGAACATGGCCGGGTCGACGCCACCGGTGCCATCGAGGATGACGCGATTCGCAGTGCCATCATTCGAACCCTCGACGGCGGCGCCGAGGCGTTCCGTCTGCGCCGCAAGAAATACGGCTATTAGGAGACCATCGTGGATTGGATCGACGTGCTTCAGAGAATCCAGGCCGGCGAAGACGCCCACACCGAACTGGGCCGCTTCCGCTCTTTTGGTGATAAGGACTGGCAAGAGGCCGTCTGTGCCTTTGCCAATACCGAAGGTGGGCTCGCTATCCTCGGCATCACCGATGACAGGGCCATCGACGGTGTGCCCATGGAACCGAAGGAGGTGCAGGAGCGCCTCAGCAACGCCCTGCACAATGCGTTCAATGCCCCGATTCAGGCCCGCTTGGGATATCACCAGGACCCGAACGGATGGGTCCACTGGATTGAGGTGGCTCGAGTCCGCGGCCCTGAGCCACTCCGCCACAAGGGCCGGGTGCTCGTACGCGGCAACTGCGGCAACCGCGAACCGTCGGCGACAGAGCTGCAGGAGCTATACAACACCTTCGGTCTGGTCTTTACCGAAGAGCGCGTGATCCCGGGCACCGACTCCGACGCTATCGATGCCGCGGCGTTTCGGGCTTACATGCAGCGCAGGGGCGTAGACCTGGATGGGGAACGCCTGCCGTTGGAGGTCGACCTGTTCAACAGGGAGATCCTTGATCGTGACTTCAACGGCGACTTAAGGGCGACCCTCTTCGGGTTGATGTGCTTTGGCAAGACTCCCCAGCAGTACGCCCCGACGCGCAACCTCTGGATCGATCTGGTTGCCTACGCCGGCACCGACCGGGGGGAGGATGTCCTGCTCGCCGGCGAGGGGCGGGGCCGCCTGGATGAGCAGGTCACGTATACCGAGGCCTGGCTCAAGGCCCTGGGGCGCCATGAACGCTATGCCGGGATGCACCGTGCCGACCAGTGGCCCGTGCCGCTTCCCGCCTTTCGGGAGTGCGTGGTCAACGCCGTGGCGCATCGGGACTACGCAATCCTCGGTTCCCGGATACTGGTCGAGGTCTTTGACGACCGACTCGTCGTCACCAGTCCTGGGGCCTTACCGAACCACAAGCGGCCCGAATCGGTACTCGCCGGAGGAACGCCGCGCTCCCGCAATGAGGCAATCGCCAGCTTCCTGTTCGATCTCGGGTTGATGGAGCAGCGGGGCAGTGGCTATCCGCGTATGACCCGAGCGATGCGGCAGTTCAACGGGACGGCCCCCCACCTAGAGCAGGACCGCGAAGAACGCTGGGTTAGGGTGACGCTGTGGCGCATCCCGCCGGAAGCAGTCACATAGAGCGCTGGCTTGCCGCGCACTGCGGGGAATCCGGCCGGCTGAAGGCGACTATCCTCGGCTACGAGCCGTATTGCTCCGCCTTGCCCTCCCTCGGGTTCGACTTCATTTGACAGCGTCTCACCGAGCCATCCGGCACATGGTGGGGTTCCGGATTTAACCCGGGGCCAGTCCGCTCTGCAACCCTGCAATCGTAGCGTTGCGAATCTCCGGAAGATTCAGAAACCGCTCGCAGGCATCGATCACCGCCACCAGATCCTGCCGGTCCTTTCCCCGCAGGGCGCATTCCCAGACAGTCAGGACACGCCAGCCGGCCAGGCTCAGGGCGCTGAGCACCCGGCA
>JBASIS010000031.1:0-3733 GCA_049654905.1 Chromatiaceae bacterium | reverse complement strand
ATGCGCAGTTCGTCCTGGCCGACGTCGGCCCAGCGCAGTTGCAGGGCTTCGGCGCGGCGGAGGCCGCTGTTGGCCAGGAGTTGCCAGGCCCAGCGGTAGTCGCGGTGGAGGTCCTGGTCCTCGGCGGTGGTTTCCTTGGGGATCTCCAGTTCCACGGTGTAGATGTGCGCCAGTTCCGCTTTGGTGTACCAGCGGGGCGGGCGGCTGTTCAGGTTGCGGGGCGCTTTGGCGTAGCGGATGGGATTTTTGTCGATCACGCCTGCTTGGACGGCGTGATTCATGAGGGCCTGGAGGGTGCGTAATTCCTTGATGACGGTCGCGGCGGCGGCGCCGTCGGGGCCGAGGCGCTGGCGCTTGTAGTCGTCCACCAGGGCGGCGGTGAGGGTCATGAGGGGCGCGCGCTTGAAGTAGGGCACCAGGTGCTGCCGGATGATCTGCTCCACCCGATAGTAACTGTCGGGGTATTCCTGGCTGTGCCAGGTGCCGTAGTGGCTGGCGTAGGCTAAAAACTGGGGTCCGGCGAGGGCGGTGTTACCCAACGCTTGTTCCCGAGCAAGCCGGGACGCCTCGGCTTCGGCTTCGGTAACTCGACCGAGGCACTGACGGACCTGGCGCGTGCCCTCGACCCAGTTGATGTACCAGCTCGTGCCGCGTTGATATTTTCCTGCCATGTTTTGTCGATGGACGCCTCGATGTCGGCTCGTCGGTAGAGGATGGCACCCAGCCAAGCCAGGGGCAATATCCCCAGGGCGGGGGCGCGGGCGGCAAAGTCCGCCTCGGGGAGCTGGGCCAGGTGAGCGGCTTCGGCCAGGGTCAGATAGGCGGGGGTCATGGCGGGGGGTCCTGCTTGGCCTGCCACAGTTGGCAGAGTGCTCCGTCAAAATTCCAGGTCACCCAGTATGCTCGTTCCATGACGTAAGGAACGGGATGGGTGTCTGACCAAATGCAGTATCCCGCGTTGGGTGGGGTCATCGGCTCGAAGTAGCGGCAGGTGCCGCAGCTTTGCTCGCTCATGGTTTGCGCTCGTAGGCACGGCAGGCGGAGCCCTGCCAGTATTCCATGGTTTTGATCTTGGCCAGCCACCAGGGGTGGTTTTGGTGCATGACCCACAGGCAATGGCCTTGTACCGTGTCGGGCGGAATCTGGCTCCAGAAGCGGCAGGTGCCGCATTCGGCGGGTGGCTCTGGCAGGGGCTGGGCGGGGTGATCGCTGATGGCTTGGCACCATTCCCGGCAGATAGCCGCTGCGCCTTCCAGCTCCTTGGCGTGGAGATGATGGAGGTCACAGGCTGTCGGCGTAGACCGCAGGCGGGCCGCGACCTGGAGCAGGTGGTCACGCAGGTTCGCTAATGCGTTACCAAGGGGAGTCATGCAAGTTCTCCTCTTGCTATGGGTTGCCAGTTATGAAGTTCGCGAATCACGGTCTTGCGCACCAGCATCTGCCGCATATTGCCGCACCATAAACAGTCGCGCGTGTCGCCATCTTGCTTCCATCGCGATTCGTCGCCAACAAAACTCATCTCATGCGCAACATCAATAGCGCAGCGTCCGTCGGCTATGTAGCGCGGCCAAAAGTCTTCCATCTCCACCAAGCCGCGCAGGTTTATCCAGCACCCTCTTACGGCTTTGGTTCCCAGACATAGCACATTTAGCAGCCGCGCCCCACACAGGTCCCCTTGGTCCATCATCCCAATCCAGTGGGTACCGCTGTTGTCGAGGTAGACGCGGCTCGCACATGATCGGTACTTGTAGCCTTGCGCTGTAAGCCATCGGTACAAATTAGGGCTGTATTTCGCCCCGTTGCGCGGATGTATAGCTGTAAACCTGTGGTCGTGCAAGTCCAATAATTCACAGTCAACTTGGGTCATGCGGCTGCTCCGTGAAACAATTGTTTGATCTGAGGCCAGGCGAGGCCGAGGCGTTTGCCGGCGGCGTAGGCGTGGTATTTGACCTGGGCGCGGTCGAGGGCGAGGCGGCGTTCCTTGGGGGTCATGGTGGGGGTGCGTATGCTGTTCCACAGGGTGCACACCGCCCGAGGGACGCAGGCCAGGTTGGCGATATCCAGGTGGTCGCTGTCGCCGTCGATAAAAACGACGACGTGGGCGGCGGGGATGGGGCCGTGGGTTTCGGCCCACAGCAGGCGGTGCAGGGGCTGCCAATTGGCGTTGGCGGCGGGGCGGTCGGCGAAGTTGCTGACCTTGATTTCCCAGTAACCTTGGGTGGTCTTGCGATATTCGCCAATGGCGGCGCGGTTGCTGGGTTCGTGACCGGGCTTGAAGCGGTGGATGCGGGCGGCGCCGGGGGCATCGAGGGGGACGCCTTTGTTCCAGGTGGCATGGCCCGTGTGCCAGTGATAATCGCGCTGGGCGCGGATCTGGTGGCGCTGGCAGGCGGCGTGGAGCTGGCTTTTGGTGCGGGCGGTGCCGAAGGCGGCGTTGAAGAGGGGCGTGAGGTAGGTCAGGGCGCCGTCGTCGCGGTGGGTGCGCAGCCAGGCCACCTGTTCCAGGGTCCAGCCGCCGCCCAGTTTGCCGATCTGGCCAGAGCCGCGGGGCCGGCCGCTGGTGATGCGGTGGTTGGACAACGCCCCTTTGAGTTGCTTCCGGGTCAGGGTGATCCCCCAGTGGGCGTTGTAATGCGCCACCAGGCCGGGCATGGGGTGGGTGCGGTAGGCCTCGGCCAACCAGGCGAGGCGCGTGGGGGTCCAGTATTGGCGAGGGAGCGGGGCCATCAGGATTCGCCGTCCAGGCCGAGGAGGCGGGGCCGCTGGTGCCGACGGGTAGATCGTGCTTGATTTTGGCGGCGGACAGGGCGAGGTGACCGACATCGGTGATGCGGTTGGCGATGCGGTCGATGGCGCCGGCGCGGCGGATTTCGGTGGTAAGCTGTTCGGCGGTCAGGGTTTCATCGGAAAGCCGCTCCATCTGGGCGAAGAGGTGGTCGGCGAGGTCGGCGATTTTGTTGCGCATGTTAGCGGAGACCTTTGCTGGGGGTGGCGGTGCGGTCGTGGTTGTACTGGCCCCGGGTGGCGTAGCTGGCGTGGGCGGGGACGGCGCGGCCGCGCCAGAAAACGATCTGGCCGATGGGCTGGCCGGGGCGCAGCTTGAGGTAGTGGTGGCGCAGGTGGTTGACCAGCTCCAGGGTCAGGACGCTGTTGGTCCAGCCGGGATCGCCCCAGCCGGCGAGCAGGTGGCCGAGGCCACAGCGGGCGAGACTGGACTTGAGTTTGTATTCGATGGCCAGGTTGGCGGGCAGGTGGAAGACTTCCCGGGTGGCGGCGAGGGCGAAGGCGCCGGGGGGGAGGAGCCAATAGGGGCCGTGCTCGTCCTGGGAAAGTTCCTGCTCCAGGGGGAGGAAGAGTTCCTTTTTGGCCAGGTCAAGGGTGGTGTCGGGGGCGGTGAGGGGGTCTTCCAGATAGAGGCGATCGCCGAGGGTGACATCGAGGCTGGCGGCGTTGACGTGGTCCGCGTGGGCGTTTTCGATGACGCCCGCATCGAGGAGGCCGAGGATGTCGAGGTAGGTGAGGAGCATTTAGGGGTCCTGGTGGGTGGCGTGGCTGGGGCAGTTGTCAACGATTGGTTGACCACTGGGGCAACTGCCGAGGATTTCTCGGCAGTTGGGGCAACCGTCAAGTATTCCTTGACGGTTGGGGGCGAGGTCGCCCAGGGCGAGGACGGCGGCGCGACAGAGTTCCTCTTTACATTCATTACCGTGGCGCAGGGTGTTGAAGTTGAATT
>JBASIS010000030.1:0-2659 GCA_049654905.1 Chromatiaceae bacterium | reverse complement strand
GAAGAGGGCTTTATCCGGGTGTGGGATACCCTGCGGACCGAAACGGACCCCGTCATTTTTGCGGCGGGTGATTGCGCCGCCATGATTGACCACCCGCTGGAAAAGGCCGGCGTCTTCGCGGTGCGTATGGCCAGGCCGCTGGCCGAGAATTTGCGCCGAACCCTGCTGGGCCGCGCCCTGATCCACTACCGCTCGCAGCAGCGCTGGCTGGCGCTGATCAGTACCGGCGACCGACACGCCATCGCTTCACGCGGCGGTTTCTACGCGCGAGGTGATCTGATCTGGCGCTGGAAGGACTGGATCGACCGGCGTTTCATGCGCAGGTTTACCCAATTTGCCATGCCCTCCAGGCCGCTCGCCCGGCCTGCCGAACGGCTGACGCTTGAGGCCGGGGAGCAGGACCAGGCCATCTCGGCCCTCGCCATGCGGTGTGGCGGTTGCGGGGCAAAAGTCGGGGCCAGCGTGCTGTCGCGCGCGCTGGCCCGGGTGCATCCGGTTGAGCGCGATGAGGTGCTGATAGGACTGCACGCACCGGACGATGCCGCCGTGGTTCGGGTGCCGGCGGGCATGGCGAGCGTCCAGACGGTCGATTTCTTCCGGGCCTTCATCGACGATCCCTGGATTTTCGGCCGGATAGCGGCCAACCATGCGCTGGGCGACGTGTTTGCCATGGGGGCGGAGGCGCAGACAGCGACAGCCATTGCGACTGTACCGCCGGGGCTGGAAAGGCAAGTCGAGGACACCCTGTTCCAGATGATGTCGGGTGCCGTGTCGGTGCTCAACGAAGCCGGCTGCGCGCTGGTTGGCGGCCATACCGGGGAGGGACAGGAACTGGCCCTGGGTTTCGCCATCAACGGCCTGGTGGACGAGAACCTGGCGGTTGTCATGACCAAGGGGGGCCTGCGCCCGGGCGATGCGCTGATTCTGACCAAGCCGGTCGGCACCGGCACCCTGTTCGCCGCCGACATGCGGGGGTCCGCCCGGGGGCGCTGGATTGATGCCGCGATCGCCTCGATGGTCCACTCCAACCAGGCCGCGGCTCAGTGTCTGCGCCGGCACGAAGCCACCGCCTGCACGGACGTCACCGGCTTCGGGCTGCTGGGGCACCTGGTGGAGATGACCCGGGCATCGGGCGTCGATGCGACCCTGCGGATCGAGGCGGTGCCCCTGCTGGAGGGTGCGATCGAGACGGTTGCCGCGGGCATCCTCTCCTCGTTACAGCCGCAGAACCTGCGTCTGCGCCGCGCGGTCCGGGATCTGGAGCAGATGGCTGGGCATCCGCGCTTTCCCCTGCTGTTTGACCCCCAGACGGCGGGTGGACTGCTGGCGGGGGTGCCCGCCCAGCGGGCGGCGGCCTGCGTGGCCGAGCTCCGGTCGCTCGGTTATGCGGCCACCGCCATCATCGGGCGGATCGACCCACGCAGCGCGGCCGAGTCGCCGATCGCGATCGATGCCCGTGCCTGATCCCAAACTCGCCATTGTGCGTTACCGTCTTCACGCCCCCGGCTACGACGCCTCGGCGCGGCGTACCCAGGGGCTGCGGCGACGCACCCTGGCCAAACTCGCCTTACAACCGGGCGAGACCGTGCTCGACGTAGCCTGTGGCACGGGTCTCAGCTTTCCCCTGCTACAGGGGGGCGTGGGTGCGACCGGCCGTATCGTCGGTGTCGAGCTCAGCCCCGACATGCTGGCCCTGGCCAGGGAACGCTGCGCGCGCGAGGGCTGGCGTAACGTTGACCTACGCGAGTCGGCCATGGAGACCGCCGAGATCCCCGGACCCCTGGACGCGGTGCTGTTCAACTTCACTCACGACGTACTGCGCTCGCCCCCTGCGCTGGCGCGCATCTTCGCGGCCACGCGCCCTGGCGCGCGGGTGGCCGTCGCCGGTATGAAGCTCGCCCCCTGGTGGCTGGCACCGCTCAACCTGGTGGTGCTGGCGCAGGCCAGGCCCTACATGACCACCTTTGAAGGGCTTGGCCGGCCCTGGAGCCTGCTGGAGCCCTACCTCGAGGGGTTCGCGCTCGAATCGGTGCTGTTTGGGACGGGCTACATTGGCTGGGGTCTGGTCAAACCGGCCCCCCGCAGGTCGCCGAGACGCGGTCGCGCGCCACCCGATGCGCCCGATGGCAGCGGCGAGCAGGGCTGACCCCGGGAGAATCCACATGACCATCCTGAAAGGGTTGGCGCCCATCGCCGCACTGCTCCTGCTTAACGCGGCGCTCGGGTTCGAGAACGGGTCGGGGACGCCCGCTATCCGGTTCGAGCCGCGCCTGGCACCGGAGTTCGTGGCCTTGTGGCTCCTGCTGCTGGTTGCGATCCGGACGTTCGGGGCGGTCCCCAAGTGGCTCGTCACCAGCCTGGCTAGCGTCTGCACCGTCCTGGTGATCGGGCGTTACCTTGATGTCACCGCGCCCGTCCTCTTCGGGAGGGCGATCAACCTCTATTGGGATGTCCCGCAGTTGCCGCGATTCCTGTCGGTGATCGGCCAGCCTTTGGCCTGGTGGCAGCAGCTCCTCGTCGCCAGCGGTGTGGTGCTGGTCCTGTGGGGTCTCTACCGGCTATTGCGCGCCCTGATCGCGATCCTGGCGTGCCGGGCCGCGCCCGTGGCGCTGCGGTCAACGCCGGCCCTCGCCGCCACCGCCGGCGCGGTGGTCCTGGT
>JBASIS010000029.1:0-2608 GCA_049654905.1 Chromatiaceae bacterium | reverse complement strand
GCTCAGGTGAAGCACGCATGAACAAAGTCATTGTAGTTGAGCCGCGAGATAACTATGTACTTTTCGTCAAGCTATCCAACGGGAAAGAAGGCGAATTTGATGTTTCCGGGTATTTGAATAAAGGGATATTTAAAGAATTACAAAATGTTAGCTACTTCAAGCAGGCACGACCAGCTTTTGGCGGTGTCATCTGGCCTCATGAACAAGACTTCAGCGCCGACACTATCGAAATTGAAATGAGGGGCCTCGAAGAACACTATGCATAACTGTTTGATCGGAAAGAAGTTCGTCTCGCGCACGATCTGGCGCTACCCGACATGGCCTATACCGTCAACGATTTTAAACGCGACCCCTGGCGGATGATGATTGACGACGTCCACTTTTTCACCCCGCCCAACGCATGGCCCTCCGAGAACGGCATGGATTCCGACGAGATCCAAGCCTGGCTGAAGCGCACCGGCCACTGACGCCGGCGCACTGGCCCTGGCCGCCTGGGTCACCTTTCTCGAACACGGGCAGGAGGAACACCGAATGCAACAGATCGACTACCCCCCGGTGCAACAAGCCCTGGAACGCCTCCGCAGCCTCAGCGCCAATGTCGAAATCCAGCGGCTAGCCTTTGTGCGCGAGCGCGCCCTGCGCGACGAGCGCAACGAACTGTTTGGCGCGCGAGGAAGGGCGAGAGGAAGGCTACGCCCAAGGCGAAGCCCAGGGCATCACCAAGGGCCAAGCCGCCCTCCTCGAACGCCTCCTGCGCCACCGCTTTGGACCTGTGAGTGAGGCCACCCGGACCCGCCTCCAGACCGCCACCCCCGCATAACTCGAGGCCTGGGCCGAGAGCCTGCTCGACGCGCCCGATAGCGACACAGTCTTCCAGAGTTTCAGGCCCAGCACGATCCCCTGATTCCTACAGGCAGCCAACCTGGCGGAGGCGACCCGCTGGCACTGCGTGGACGTCTTTCAATCCTGGTTAATGGCGCGGTTCAAAGCGCTGAGTTTAGAGGAGATCCTGAACATGCTAGGTGAGCTCACTCCCTTGGAAAAGACCCGAGCCTATAAAGAACTGGTGGCCAAAGGTCAGATCATGGGCGAGGCCCGCGGTGAAGCCCGCGGCCGTCAGCGCGAGGCGCAACGGGTGCTGCGACTCTTGCAGCGGCGCATCGGCCCCGTGTCGAGGGCCCACCAGGCGCGCATCATCGCCCTGCCCATCGACGACCTGGAAACCCTGGGCGAGGCCCTCCTCGACTTCGCCGACGCCGCCGACCTGACCGCCTCGGGTTAGCGCAGCGTAACCCGACGCCGGGCGCTGCACGGCGCCCGGTAGGAAGGCCTCACCCAAGGCGCAGCCGCCCCCCCGAACGCTAACTCCGCCCGCCCCCCCCACCAGCGCTAACCCGCGCCGGGCGGCGTCAACCCCGCCACGGCTTCCGGCAGAAAATTCGGCGCGATCAGCCGGTCGAGCGGGTAAGGGCAGGTCTCCGGGAAGGTGCTGGCCGGTAGCCCCGTTTCGCGGCAGGCATCTCTCACCGCTTTCGGATAGAGGGTATCGAGCGCCGCCGCCAGGGCTGGCCGCAGACTGGGGCTATCGAGCAACAGCGCGTCAATTTCGTCGCGCGGGTGGTCGATGGTCGTCAGCCAGCGCTTGCTCAACCGCCCGGGCTGGTACTGATATTTGAGCAAATGCATCGTCAGCGCCTGCAGCCGGCTGCGCAACGCCCGGAGGTCGCGTTTGCCCAGGCTTTCCAACTCCTCGGCAATATGCTCGGCATCGACCTCGGCGAGTTGGCCGCTACGCAGCAGTTCAACATTCCGGGTGATCCACGCATAGAAATCCTGGTCGTAGGTCGCCGTGTTCAGCATCGCGGAACCCTCATCGTATGACAGGAGAAAGTGTTACCTGAAAACCGCCGCGCGTCCAGTCAGACGCATCGACGGCTTCCGCTGGGCCATCCTCGGCGGCGAGGCCCGCCTCTACTGGCCCGGCTTCCTCCTGAGTTGGGGTGTCATCGCCGGCTTCCTCTGGCTCGGCATTCGCCAGTTTCGCCGCCTGGAAAAGAGCTTCGCGGACCTCATTTGAATAGCCATGATGGGCTCATGAGGCCGGTGTGGTTGGCCTCGCGTACTGAGTTCATCCCCATCAAGCGCGGTTTGCTACCCTAGACGTCCCATCCCCGCCCAGCTCCCCCAGACGCCCATGCCCCCCACCCCCTGGCACCGCATCTTTGGCATCGCCCTGACCGACCTCGTCATCGGCCGCCCCGGGCGGGTCGAACTGGAGCTGGAACTAGCCATCAAAAGCCAACGCCTCGACGTCCTCATCATCGAGCGCCTGAGCGACCAGGGCGCCAGCCCCGATCCCAGCGCCCTCGCGGAGTTGCCCGACGGACTCGACACCCTCGGCGCCCACAACATCCTCACCTATAAATCCATCCAGGAAAGCCTCAACGCCTGGGCCCTGGACGAACTCATCGGCCACTACGTCACCTATCGCAAACTCGTCTCCCAGCCGGCGTCGCCCACCCCCGGCGACACGCCCTCCGCGGCCGCGCCCGACCCCAGCGCCGATCCCCTCCTGGCCAGCACCCGCCTCCGCCCCACCGCCGACTTC
>JBASIS010000028.1:0-2113 GCA_049654905.1 Chromatiaceae bacterium | reverse complement strand
GGTCCCCGAGACGACGGATACCCTGAATGCCGCCGCCCTGCCCCTGCGGGCCCTGGCCTTTTACCTCCCGCAGTTTCACCCCATTCCCGAGAACGACCGCTGGTGGGGCCCGGGCTTCACCGAATGGACCAACGTCACCCGGGCCCACCCCCAATTCCTCGGCCACCATCAGCCGCGTCTGCCCGGCGCCCTCGGGTTTTACGACCTACGCCTCGCCGAAGTGCAGCGCGAGCAGGTGCGCCTCGCCCACAAATACGGCCTCTACGGCTTCTGTTACCACTACTACTGGTTTGGCGGCCACCGCCTGCTCGACCGGCCCCTGCGCCAGGTCCTCGCCGACCCCAGCCTCGATCTGCCCTTCTGTATCTGCTGGGCCAACGAAAACTGGACCCGCCGCTGGGACGGCCAGGAACAGGAAGTCCTCATCGGCCAGCAGCACTCCCCCGCCGACGACCTGGCCTTCATCGCCGAACTCGAACCCATCTTCCGCGACCCCCGCTACATCCGCGTCGACGGCCAACCCCTGCTGCTCGTCTACCGGCCCCAACTCCTGCCCGACCCCGCCGCCACCGTCGCCCGCTGGCGCCAGCACGTCCAGGCCCAGGGCCTGCCCGGCCTCTACCTCGTCGCCGTGCAGAGTTTCAGCGACGCCATCGACACCGACGACACCCTCTTCGACGCCCTGGTCGAGTTCCCGCCCCACACCGTGCCCCGCATCGACATCGGCGACCGCTACCAGATGCTCAACCCGCGCTTTCGCGGCGAGATCCTCGACTACGAGGCCTGCGTCGACGCCGCCGAGGCCCAGGTCCAGCAACGCAGCGACAAAGTCGTCTTCCCCGGCGTCATGGCCGCCTGGGACAACACCCCCCGGCGCCGCGACCTCGCCACCATCTTCGCCAACGCCAGCCCCCAGGCCTACGGCCGCTGGCTCACCGCCGCCTGCCGCCGCGCCCTCGCCGCCCCAGCCGCCGATCACCGCCTGGTCTTCATCAACGCCTGGAACGAATGGGCCGAAGGCAGCTACCTCGAACCCGACCAGCGTTACGGCCACGCCTACCTGCAAGCCACGCGCGACGTCCTGTGCGATGCCGCCCAGGGCTTTCCCGTCGCCAACGCCGCCGCCCGCGCCCGCCACCTCCAGGCCGCCGCCAGCCCCCAACTGCTCTTCGTCGGCCACGACGCCCACCGCCATGGCGCCCAACTGCTGACCCTGCACCTGCTGCGCCTCTTCGCACGGCGCTTCGGCTATCGCCCCCGCCTCTGGCTCCTCGGCGACGGCGCGCTGCGCCCCGACTACGAGGCCGTCGCCGAGGTCCGCCTGATCGAGGACGGCCCCGACCGCCTCGAAGAGGTGGCCAGCCGGCTGCATGCCCACGGCATCCGCGGTGCCATCGTCAACACCGTGGTCAGCGCCGCCGTGCTGCCGGCCCTGGCCAGCGCCGGCCTGCGCACCCTGGCCCTGATCCACGAAATGCCCAAGCTCATCTACGAGCGCGGCCTGGAGGCCAATGCCCAGGCCGTCGTCACCCATGCCGACCAGGCCATCTTCGCCACCACCACCGTCCTCGACGCCTTCCGCACCCTGGCCCCCGTCGCCGCCGAGCGGGCGCTGGTCCTGCCCCAGGGCATCTACCAGACCCTGACCGCCCCCGCCGACGCCCGCGCCCAGGTCGCCCAGGAACTGGGTCTCCCGCCCGACGCCCTCCTGGTCATCAATGTCGGCTATGGCGACGCCCGCAAAGGCTTCGATCTCTTCCTGGATGCCGCGCGCCTGACCGTCACCGCCGACCCGCGCTTTCATTTCCTGTGGCTCGGCCAGATCGAAGCCAGCTTCGGGGCCCGCCTGGAGCGGGAGCGCCAGACCCCACCCCTGGCCGGCCATCTGCACCAGGTACCCTTCACCGCCGAGGTTGGCCGCTATTACCAGGCCGCCGACCTCTTCCTCCTCACTTCCCGGGAAGACCCCTTCCCCTCGGTGGTGCTTGAGGCCCTCGCCTGCGGCCTGCCGGTCGTCGCCTTCGCCGGCAGCGGCGGCCACTGCGAACTCCTGGCCGATGCCCCCCTCAACGGCGCCCTGGTGGCCATGGGCCAGGTCCGCGCCCTGGCGCAA
>JBASIS010000027.1:0-11625 GCA_049654905.1 Chromatiaceae bacterium | reverse complement strand
GAAGTCGTGGACCCGCTCGAAGAGCTGGTAGCGCTCGCGCAGGGCGGTGCCGAGGTCGCCGCTCAGATCTTCCAGGGGCTCGTCGTCCAGCAGGTCGAGGTGGCGGTCGTTGCTCAGGCCGAGCTTGCTCAGCAGTTCCAGGGATGATTGGGAATGGGGTGTGCGCGCCATGGTGATGCCTCTCGTGGGTCGGGGGGACAGTCTGGGCGGGGTGATGGCCGAGCCTGACGGCGGGCCTGGCAAGGCGTTCGCGCCAGGCGTCGGGTCGGTTGGCTTGGGGCAGGTCACCGCTCCATGGCGCCTATGAAACCATGAGAGTGCGTCACTTGATGACGGATAGCGGTCTTAACTCTCTTTGCCGGTCCCGGGCGCCGTGGCCCCGACGGTGCTAGTTGATGCCGGCATTGCCACCGCGGAAAACCTCGTCTGGGCTGATGTCGATATTCGCATCACACTCAATCACGAGTAAGATGGGGCCGTTGATACGTGGATATACAGCCTGGAGAGTCCCCTTCATGAGAGTGCAGCTTGCCAAGTGGGGTAATAGCCTCGCCGTGCGCATTCCTGGCCCATGTGCGCGTCAAGCGCATCTTAAGCCGGGCGATGCTGTTGAGATGGAAGTTACGCAAACGGGTGAACTGCGACTCCACCCCGTTGCGGCAGAGCCCTTCGATAAAGCGGTTTTCCTGCAAGAGGTCGGAATGTTGCGGGCAGTCCTCCCCGAGAGCGAACCCGTCGTGGCAGCCATGCGGCAGTCGGATCGCTATTGATGATCTACGTCGATACCAGTGTCTGGGTCGCCTTGATGACGCCAGAGACAGGAACCGCCCAGGTCGAGACCTGGTTTAGATCAAATGCCGAACCGCTGGTCAGCGCCGACTGGACCTTGACCGAGTTCCACAGCGCCATCGCCATCAAGACCCGTACCGGCCAAGTGAGTCCCGACCAGGCCGGCGAAGTACTCGCCTTGTTCGAGCGACTCACCACCGGCGGCCTGACGTTGATACCCATCTCACGCGTCGCTTACCGCGCCGCGGCGGAGCTGGTCGACGATTATCGGCAGGGCTTGCGCGGTGCCGATGCCCTGCACCTCGCCGTGGCCCAGGAATTGGGCCTGCAACGCTTCGCGACACTGGATCGCAATCAGAGCCTCAATGCCCGCCGACTGGGTCTTACGCTGGAATTACCCTTACTCCAGGGCCTTTGATCAACCCACCTACAACCGCCTGGAGCGCTTCGGCAACGACGGGGGCCGGGTGCTGGATGAGGAGTTCACTCCTCCGCCCCCGGGTCCGGGCCCCGGCCTACCGGGCTGCCAGGCCGGCACCAGGTGGCGCTGGCCGTTGCCGATCAGATCGGCGCGGCCTATTCGCTTCAGGGCCTCGCGCAGCAGGGGCCAGTTCTCCGGGTCGTGATAGCGCAGGAAGGCCTTATGCAGCCGGCGCTGGCGAGCGCCGCGCGCCAGGACCACCCGTTCGGCGCCCCGCGTCACTCGCTTCAGGGGGTTGATGCCGGTGTGGTACATGGTCGAGGCGAGGGCCATGGGCGTGGGCAGGAAGGCCTGGACCTGATCGGGCCGGAAGCCGTTGGCCTTCAGCCACAAAGCCAGGGCCAGCATGTCCTCGTCCCGGGTGCCCGGGTGGGCGGCGATGAAGTAGGGGATGAGGAACTGCTCCTTGCCCGCCTCCCGGGAATATTTGTCGAACAGGGTCTTGAAGCGGTCATAGGCGCCGATGCCGGGCTTCATCATCAGCGCCAGGGGCTCCGCCTCCGTATGCTCGGGGGCGATCTTGAGGTAGCCGCCGACATGGTGGGTCGCCAGCTCGCGGATGTAGGCCGGGGAGCGCACCGCCAGGTCATAGCGCAGGCCGGAGGCGATGAGGACGCGCTTGATGCCGGGCAGGGCGCGGGCCTTGCGGTAGAGCTGGATGAGGGGGTCGTGGTCCGTGCCTAGGTTCTTGCAGATGCCCGGAAAGACGCAGGAGAGACGCCGGCAGGCGGACTCGATGGCCGGGTCGCGGCAGCCCAGGCGCCACATGTTGGCGGTGGGGCCGCCCAGGTCCGAGAGGACCCCCGTAAACCCCGGGGTGCGGTCGCGCAGTTCCTCGATCTCCCGCAGGATGGAGGCCTCGGAACGGCTCTGGATGATGCGGCCCTCGTGCTCGGTGATGGAGCAGAAGGTGCAGCCGCCAAAGCAGCCGCGCATGATGGCGACCGAGAAACGGATCATCTCCCAGGCCGGGATGCGCGCCCCCCCGTAGCTGTCGTGGGGCCGGCGGCTGTAGGGGAGTTCGTACACCCGGTCCAGTTCGGCGCTGCTCAGGGGGATGGGCGGCGGGTTGAGCCAGAGGTCGCGGTCGCCGTGGCCCTGGACCAGGGCGCGGGCGTTGCCCGGATTGGTTTCCAGGTGGAAGAGCCGGGAGGCATGGGCATAGAGCAGGGGATCGTCCCGCACCTGCTCGAAGGACGGCAGGCGCAGGAGGGTGTGGGCACGGTCGGAACGGGTTGGGCCCGGATCAGCCGCGGGACCGGCGTCGCCGGCAAGGGTGGGAAGCGCGACCTTGATGCCTGGGCGCCGGTCGATGACCCTGCCTGGATGGGTCCCGGGCGTCGGCTTCCCGGGTTCCGCTCCGCCCAGGGATCTGGTCTCATCCCGTTCCGTCTGGGTATTGTACGAGCCTGGTTCCGCGCCGCCTGGCGCCAGATTGTAGGGATCGCGATGGGGATCCCGAAAAGGCTCAACCCGCGGCCCAGCCTGGGCTCCGGGGGCTGGCGCCCGGGGGGCGGCGTCGAGGCGGGTAGCGTCGATCTCCACCCAGCCCGGGGGTATCTCCCGGGTCATGAAGGCCGTGCCGCGCAGGTCGCGGATGGACCCGATGGGCTCGCCGGCGGCCAGCCGATGGGCCAAGGCCACCAGGGCGCGCTCGGCGTTGCCGTAGAGGAGGAGGTCCGCCTTGGCATCCAGGAGGACGGAACGCCGCACCTTGTCCGACCAATAGTCATAGTGGGCGATGCGCCGCAGGCTGGCCTCGATACCGCCCAGGACGATGGGGGTGTCCCTGAAGGCTTCCCGAGCCCGCTGGGCATAGACGATCACCGACCGGTCCGGCCGCCGTCCGCCGGCGCCATCGGGGCTGTAGGCGTCGTCGCTGCGTAGCCGCCGGTCGGAGGTGTAGCGGTTGACCATGGAATCCATGTTGCCGGCGGTGATGCCGAAAAAGAGGTTCGGCCGGCCCAGGCGCCGGAAATCCTCCGCCGAGTTCCAGTCCGGCTGGGCCAGGATGCCGACCCGGAACCCCTGGGCCTCCAGCAGCCGCCCAACGATGGCCATGCCAAAGGAGGGATGATCCACATAGGCGTCGCCGGTGACGATGATGACATCGCAGGCATCCCAGCCCAGCAGGTCCATCTCCGCCCGGGACATGGGCAGTTGCGGCGCCGTGCCGAATTCGTGGGCCCAATGCGGGGGGTAGGAAAAGAGGTCGCGGGCAGCTTGCATGGCGGGGATCGGCTGACGGATAGTAGGGGGACGATAGACGAAGCGGGTGGGACCGGGCAAGGGCCCCACCCTGTCATGATTAGAGGAGAAGGCGATGGACGGTGGATTTCCCCGTAGAGACGAGCCCCTGAACGTGCTTGGGGAGCCTCTGGCCCCCTGCTCGGATGGCGACCTGGTGACCGGCTACTATCGCGACGGCAGTTGCGCGACGGGTCCGGATGACGTGGGCCTGCATGGCGTCTGCGCCCGGGTCACGGCGGAATTTCTGGAGTATTCCCTGCGGCAGGGTAACGACCTCATCACTCCGCATCCGGAGTTCGAGTTTCCGGGCCTCAAGCCAGGTGACCACTGGTGCCTGTGCGCGGCCCGCTGGCAGGAGGCCCTGGAGGCCGGCGTCGCGCCGCGGGTGGTGCTGAGGGCCACCCACCAGCAGGTGCTGCGCCTCCTCAGCCTCGCGGACCTGAAGCGTCACGCCATCGATCTGAGTTGGGCCCGGTGCCACCGAGGGGTGGCGGGTCACGGCGAGATGCCCGCCCCAGCCGCGCTCTGACCACAAGGGTTGCTAGGTTCTCTCCAGCCGCCGCAGGAGGCGGATCATGGCCTCCCCCAGGGCTTCCAGTTCCCCCCGGCGTGCCTGCGCCTCCCGCGCCTGGCCGCTGGCGGCCAGATCCACCAGCATGGCCCCAAGCTGGTGGATCTGGTAATGCTGGGCCTGGATGAAGGCGAAGTTCGGATTGCCGCCATAACGGGCCCGGCCGATGCCGTGATACCAGCGGTGGAACTGACACTGGTACTCATCCAGGGGCGGAGAGGTCCCGCCGGCTGCCCCGCTCAAGCTGGCCAGTAAGTGGTTGAGCCAGAGTCGCAGGCTGAACATCGCCACCTCGAGGTCGTATTTGACCGATGCGGCCAGGGATTCCTTTCCCAACGGGTGCCAAAGGTCTTCGCCCTGCCACTGGGTCAGCCAGGGGAGGACTTGCTCGGCGGGCATGGGCCGGGCAATGCCGAAGCCTTGGCCGAACTGGCAGCCAAGCCGGGCCAGCATGAAGCCGATCTCCACTGACTCGATGCCCTCCGCCACCACGGGCCTTTGCAGGGCGTTCGCCATGCGCAGCGCCGCCTCGACGATACCCAGGGCCTCGTTGCTGTCGAGCATCTCGCGCACGAAATGCTGGTCGATCTTGACGAGGTCGATGGGCAGATGATGAAAATAGGTCAGGGAGGAATAGCCGGTGCCGAAGTCGTCGAGGGCGAAATGGACACCCAGGGCCTTGCAAGCCGTCATCACCTGGGCGGCATCCACCGTGCTACCGATTTCCGCGATCTCCAGGATCTCGATTTCCAACTGCCCGGCGGTTCCCGGGGGATAGGCGGCCAGGGTCCGCGATAAGAGATCCACGAAGCCCCGCATCTGGATCTGGCGCGGGCTGATGTTGATACTCACCGCCAGTTCCACTCCCGCTTGCCGCCAGGCCTGTTGCTGGGCCAGCGCCTGGGCCACCACCCACTCGCCCAGGGCGATCTCGAGGGGGGAGTCCTTGATCTGCGGCAGGAACCGGGCGGGTTCCAGCAGGCCTTCGCGGGGATGCCGCCAGCGGATGAGGGCCTCCAGGCCAATCAGGCTCGCGTCCCCCAAGGCGATCTTGGGCTGGTAGTAGAGCAGGAGCTGGCCGCCCTGCAGGGCGAGGGTGAATTCCTCCCGCAGGCGGCGGAGCTGGCGCATTTGGTGATCCTGGACCGGATCGTAAAAATGGTAACCCGAGCGGTTCATGCCCTTGGCCTGGTACATGGCCTTTTGGGCGTGATGCAGTAGGGTGTCCGGCCCATCGGGGTCCAGGGGGAAGAGGGTGACGCCCATGCTGCCGGCGACAAAGATGCGATGGCCCTGAACGTCGATCGGCTGGGTGATCTGCTTCACCACCCGCTGAACGGCCTCCTGGCCCTCGAAGGCGGAGGCGAGGCCCGCGAGGATCAGGGCGAACTCGTCGCCCCCGGCACGGGCCAGGGCATCGCCCGCCCGCAGGCTGCCCTGGAGACGCTGGGCCAGGCTTACCAGCAGGGCATCCCCGATGGAGGGTCCATAGGTCTCGTTGATCAGTTTGAAGCCATCGAGATTAAGGTAACAGACCGCGATCAGTTGGTTGGAGCGGTTGGCCTGGGCGATGGCCTGGTTCAGTTGCTCGATCAGCAGGGCACGGTTGGGCAGGCCGGTCAGGACGTCGTAGAAGGCCAGGTATTCTTGTTGCCGCTCAAACCGCTGCCGGTCGGCGCAATGGATGGCTATCTCCAGGATTTGGCGGAGTATCTCCAGATCCTGATGATTGTAGTCATGGGCCTTATTGCCGACGCCGATCACGGCGACGACGCGGCCATCGACCAACAGCGGTACGGTCGCCTCGCGCACCAGGGGGGCATGGCCCTCGGGCAAGCCCTTCTGGTGCGGCAGACTGGCGTAATCATTGTGGATCACCGGCTGGCGCTGGAGGATGCAGTCCACCCAGACGCCGGCCTCGCTCACCGGGTAGTGCAGGCTGTTACCCTCCGCGAAGCACATCCTGGCGCGCGTGCGGGTGGACCAGACCTGCAGCGAGACCTCCCGTTCGTCCTCGGAGACAAAATGCAGAAAGCCGATCTGGCTATGGGTCAACTCCTCGGCGACATCCAGGGCGGTGCGGAGGATCAGTTCCTGATCATCCCGGTCAACCATGTCCAGGAGGTGCTGGCGGAGCCGGGACAGGCGCTGGCCGTGTCCCTGCTCGGCCTTGAGGCCGGTGATGTCCTGGCCGACCCCGAAGAGCCCGGCGAGCCGGCCACTGGCATCCCGGAGGGGGGTCACGCGGGTGCGGAACCAGCGGGGGGTGCCATCCGCTCCGGTCACCAGGGATTCGTTGAGTTGGGGTTCGCCCTGGGCGAGCACCTCGGGGTCATGGCGCATCATGGTGGCGACGAGATCGGGCGGGAAG
Organism: Chromatiaceae bacterium; assembly: GCA_049654905.1. Lineage (GTDB taxonomy): Bacteria > Pseudomonadota > Gammaproteobacteria > Chromatiales > Chromatiaceae > M0108. The sequence goes on along the minus strand of JBASIS010000027.1, from coordinate 5,163 downwards.
CGGGGGTCCCGATCCCCGCGGCCGATCACCGCCTCTTCCCCGAGCCCCATCAGATGACAGCAGGCCGGATTGACCAGGCGATAGGTCAGATCCAGGTCCTTGACATAGAGGATGTCCGGCAGGGTGTCGAAGAGGGTGCGCAGGGTGACTTCTTCCTGTTGCAGGGTGAGCCGGTCCCTCTGGACCCCGGCCGCTCCGGGAGGCGTTGGCGGAGATTCGTTCTCGGTGGCAGGAGCCGGCGCTGGCGGCTTGGATGCTGGGTAGGTCACTGGGCTTTTATCAATCATGGGATGGGGGCTGGGGGGGGGCGTCCTGGCGAGGCGGGCTAAGGCCGGTCCGGGCGGCCGCGGGGTCGAGAATGAGAATGATGGTCCCCGCCGGATCCCCCGGGCAGGCTAGGGCGCGCACGAGGGGCAGGCGCAGACGGGCCGCGACCAGGGGCGGCAGGGGGTGGATGGCGACGGCGTCCAGACGGACCTGGCTAACGGGTTCCTGGACCCGCAGCCCCGCCCCCGGGCCGGCTCCCCGCAGGCTCAGGCGGCGGATCGCGGCTGAAGGCGAGGGGGGTAAACCCGCGTCCGTGATCGCGGCGGGCAGATCGAGGAGATCACCGACCGCCGGGGCCTCGGGGTCGCTATCCGGCCCCAGTCCCGAGACCTGTCTGGCCGGAAGGGCGAGATGCAGGGGGCCCCAGCGGAACAGCACCAGATCCAGACCCGGGGGGGCCAGGGCTGCCGACGGGGCACCGGCCGGTCGGGGGGCGGTCACAGGCGCCCCTCCCGCCAGGCCTGGAAGATACGCTCCATGTCCAGCGCCAGGACGGGGCCCGCCGGCTGCTGGAAGACCCCCGTCACCAGGCCGGCGAGGGGCGGTGGCAGGTTGTCCGGCGGGGCCATCAGGCTCTCCAGGATCACTGGGGTCACGTCCGCGACGCGATCGACCCGCAGCCCGCTATCCTGGTCACCCACGCGTCCCAGCAGGATGGCGGTATGGCGGGTGAGGGGGTCATGGGCTACGCCCAACAGGTCACCCAGGCGCAGGACCGCGCAGATATTGCCGCGCACGTCCATGACCCCCTCCACGGCGGGTGGGCAGCCCGGGACCAGAAAGATGGGTGCCAGCGGCAGGATCTCGGCCACCTGGGCACCCGGCAGGGCAAAGTTCTGGTCGCCGATGGCGAAGATGACCTGTTGGACGGTGGCCGCATCCAGGTCCAGGATATCCTGGCGCCCCGCGCGTCGTTGCGACAGGATGACCCCCAGATCATCGCTCGGGTCGGGGTCCGGCGGCGTGGTCGCGGGTCCGGTGACCGGGACCGACTCGGGCTCAGCGATCATGCCCGACCTCGCGGCGTCTCAGGGTCTCGACCGCGGACGGCTCCGGCGCGGACCAGGGGTGGATGCTGGCGGGGGCGGCGATCTCCACCCGATCCCGACCGCCACCCTTGGCCCGGTACAGGGCCAGGTCCGCGGCTTCCAGCATGGCCTCGGCGGTGGGGAAGCGCGGGAAGCCGGCCACCCCGGCGCTGAAGGTGCAGGTAAAGGTGGCCTCGCCGGCATAGAAGATGACTTCGGCAAAGCTGCGGCGGAGATGATCCAGGATCACCTTGGCCTGGGCCTCGTTGACCCCGGACAGGATGACCGCGAACTCCTCCCCCCCATAGCGTCCGACCAGGTCGCACTCCCGCAGCCGCAGGCGCAAGCCCCGGCTCAGGGCCATCAGGACCTGATCGCCCGCCGGGTGGCCATAGGTATCGTTGACCCGCTTAAAGCGATCCACGTCGATCATGGCATAGCAGAAGGTACCCTCCTCGCGTCGGCCGTTGGCCACCTTCAGGTCCAGGAACTGCATGATGGCGTTGTGGTTGAAGAGTCCGGTGAGGCCATCGCGCACCATCAGCGCATGCAGGGTGCGCATCCGCTCGGCGCGCAGGGTCACCTCCGCGATCAGCCGCCGGGGGTCCACCGGTTTGGTGAGGAAGCCGTCGGCGCCCACCTCCATGGCCTTGATCTGGCGCTCCCGGTCCGTCTCGGAGGAGACATAAATGATGGGCAGACTCACATGGCCGGGCATCTGGCGCAGCACCTGGGCCAGTTCCGGGCCCGAGCACTCGGGCATATACATGTCCATCAGCACCAGATCGGCGTTGAAGCCCTTGAGCCGTTTCGGGACCTCCGCCGGGTTGGTGGCGACCGCCGTGATCATGCCGGCCTCCTCCAGGATGAGGGCGTGGAGCGCGGCGAGTTCGGGGTCGTCATCCACGACCAGGACATGGAAGGGCAGCGGGGACTCGCGGTTGGTGAGGACGTCGAGGAACTCCACGATCTCGGTGGTCTTGACCGGTTTGGTGCAGTAGGCGCTGCCGCCGGCCTTGACCGCCTGCAGCCGGGCCTGGAAGTCATCGCGAACGGAGATGAAGATGCTCGGGATGCGCTGCCCGGTCGCGGTCACCAGGGCGGCCAGGGTCTCGGGGCCGGCGTGTTCGCCCTCCGGGAACATGACATCCATGATGACCGTGGCGGGCGGGTTCGCCGCCACCGCCGCCGGCAGCTCGTCGAGGCTGGTGATGGCCGTGACCTGGTAGCCGAAGCAGGCCAGTTGGGCGCACATCTGCTGGCCCAGGTCTCCGTCGTCGTCACACAGCAGGATGGGGCGCTCGCCGCGCGCATTGGTGGCCGGGTCACTGGTCACCAGGGCCGCGGGGATGCCGGGTTCGGGGCTGGGCGGGGGCAGGGGCTCGAAGCCCAGGTGCTCCCCGGGGGCCTCGCGCTCCGGCTCCAGGTCCGCCCGCGCCAATCGCTCCAGCAGAACCCTCAGGGTCATGAGGAGGTCCGGTGTCACCGGATCATGGTGGGTCAGGGCGGCCTTGACCAGTTCATCGGCCTCCCGTGCCCCCTCGCTGATGCCGATCAGGCCGAAGGAGCCACTGCTGCCCTTGAGGGTGTGCAGGGTCAGTTCCAGGCGCGCCAGGCCTTCCCGACCAGCCGCGCCGGGCTGGATCGCCGCCAGTTGCGCCCGCGCCTCCGCCAGCCGCGTGGGCAACTGGGCGCGGAATGCCTGCCGTAAACGCGCCTTGCGCGCCTGAAAGCCCTCGGAGGGTGGTGTTGCCATAAGCCTTGTGTCCGTCCGCCTCTCTGTCTGAACCAATCCGGGTTGCCGTCAGGTCCCGGCCAGCGACGCTACCAGGGCCGGGAGCATCTCCTCCAGATCGGCATCCTTGCGCAGCACCCCGGAGAGCCCCGGGGTCTGGGCCCGCAGAGGTTCGGGGTCATCTCCAGTCAGCAGAATAAAGGCCACCGCCTGGCCCTGGGCACGCAGTTCCTGGAAAAGTTCCAGACCGCTGACCAGGGGCATATTGAGGTCCGAGATCACCAGCTCGATTCCGGCCTCTGCCCCCAGGCATTCCAGGGCCGCGATACCGTTCTCCGCCAGTTGGCAGTGGTGGCCAAAGTCCTCCAAGAGGGCTCCGACCAGCTCCCCCGCCAAGGGGTCATCATCGACGATCAGGATGTTCATGGGTCCCCCAGGAGGGTGTTAAGGGTATCAAGGAGGCTGGACTGGTCGAAGTCGCCCTTGACGATATAGGCATCGGCGCCGACCTGGACGCCCCGGCGCTTGTCTTCCTCCCGCTCGCGGGAGGTGATGATGATAATGGGCGTGGTCTCGTAGGGGGCATGGGCGCGCAGGCGGGCGGTGAGGGAGAAACCGTCCAGCCCCGGCATCTCCACATCGGTCAGGATCGCATTGTAGCGACCGCCCAAGGCCTTTTGCCAGCCATCCAGGCCATCCTCGGCGGTGGTGACCCGGTAGCCATAGGCCTCCAGCACCTCCTTGATGATCTCCCGGGTATTGAGCGAATCATCCACCACCAGAATGCGCCAGGGCTCGTTGCGTGGCGTCGCCCCCACGGCCTGGGCCGCGCTTCGGGTCGTGGTCTCGCCCCGGTAGCGCCGCGCCAGGTCCAGGAGGCCCGGGGCCTGCAGCACGCTGACCAGGGCCTGGTCGCCGGTGACCACGATACCACTCACCAGGCCGCAGCCGCGCATCTGGCCGGGCAGGCTCTTGATGACCATGTCCCGGGCGTCCACCAGGTCGTCGATCAGCAACCCCAGCTTGGCCTGACGCACCCCGATGATCACCGCCAGCCGCGCCCCCCGGCTCCGGGGCCCCGGCCGATTCGCCTCCAGGCCCAGCAGTTCCGCCAGGGGGGCCAGGGGGATGAATTCGTTGCGCAGCACCACCGCCGGGCGGCCGGCGACCTGGATGGTCTCCCCGGGGGTGACCCGGATCAGTTCCACCACCTGCTGGGCGGCGAGGCCGAAACGGTGCCCGCCGCTGGTGAAGAGGAGCACCCGCATCAGCGCCAGTGACAGGGGCAGATTGAAGGTGAAGCGGCTGCCCTCCCCGGGACGGCTGACCAGGGACAGGGCGCCGTGCAGCTCGTCGATGACGGTGCGGCGGATCACGTCCATGCCGACCCCCCGTCCGGACAGGTCGGTGATGATGTCGCTGGTGCTGAGGCCCGGTTCGTAGATGAGTTCCCAAACCTCCTCGTCGGTCAGGGTCGCGGCCCGGGCGGGGTCGAGCAGGCCCTTGTGGACGGCCTTGGCGATCAGTCGTTCCCGGTTCAGGCCCCGCCCGTCATCGCTCACCTCCACTAGGACCCCGCCGCCGGCATGGCGGGCGCTCAGGCACACCCGACCGACCGCGGGCTTGCCTGCCGCCAGCCGTTCCGCCGGGTCATCCAGGCCATGGTCCACGGCATTGCGCACCAGGTGGACGAGGGCGTCCCCCAGGCGCTCAATGATCTGGCGATCCAGTTCGATCTCGCCGCCCTGGACCTCGCACCGCACCTCCTTCCCCGCGGCCCGCGCCAGTTCGCGCACCATGCGGGCGCTGGGGTCGAAGACCATGGACAGGGGCAACATGCGCAGCACCAGGGCCTGCTCGCCGAGGCCGACGGTCAGCAGTTCCTGGGCCTGTACCGTGTCCCGCAGGTCCCGGGTAAAGCGGCGGAGGGCGGTGCTCAGGTCGGGGTCCAGGCCCGGGGCACCCTGATTGCTGGCGGCCTGGGCGGTCCGGTCCAGCGTCTGGACCTCCAGCAGGCGCTGACGCAGCCGGGCCTGGACCGAGAGGACCTCCCCGATCAGCCGCACCAGTTCA
>JBASIS010000026.1:0-3444 GCA_049654905.1 Chromatiaceae bacterium | reverse complement strand
GGCCATTCCGGCACCCTGGCTGGCGTCCCTGCCGCAGCGCCAGACCCTCGCGGTGCTGGCGGAGCAATGGTGGGCGCAGAGCGGCGGCTAGTCGGCGGCCGGGTGGCGTGGCTCGCCCACCCCGCGGCCAGTCTGCTAGGATCAGGCTTTGCGCGCATGTGACCCGCTGGGTCGCGACGCCCACCCGTCCCGGAGTCCCCGATGATCGACACCCTGTTGCGTCAATGGAGCCTGTTGCGGCTGATCCCCCGCTACCCGCGCCGGCTCGACCCCGCCAGCATCAAGGCGCAGTTGGACGCCCAGGGCATCGAGGTCACCCTGCGCACCGTCCAACGGGATCTCAATGCCCTGGCGGCCGTCTTCCCACTGGAGGCCTCCGAGGGCCGGCCCCAGGGCTGGCGCTGGTGCCAGGGCGCCCGCCAGATCGACATCCCGAGCATGGACCCCCATGCCGCCCTGACTTTCTATCTGGTCGAGCAACACTTGCGGGCCCTGTTGCCGCCGACCACGCTCGCCAACCTGACGCCCTGGTTCGATGCCGCCCGGGGGGTGGTCGATACCGGCGCCTCCCGGGTCACCCAGTGGAAAAACAAGGTGCGGGTAGTGGCGCGCACCCTGACCAAGGTGGCGCCCGCCATTGATCCGGCTATCCAGGCCAGCCTCTACGATGGCCTGCTCCGGGAGCGCCAAATCGAGGTGACCTACCGCGCCCTGACCCTGGGGGGCGAGGCCAAGACTTATCCGGTCCACCCCTTGGGGCTGGTGGTCATGGAGCAGGTGGTCTATCTGGTCTGTACCTTGCGGGATTACCAGGACCCGCGCTTCCTCGCCATCCATCGCATCGACGCGGCCCAGGTGATGGATCTGGCCGCCCAGCGTCCCAAGGGCTTCGACATCGATGCCTTCATCGCCCAGGAGTTCGGCATCCGCTTGGGCGCCGCACCACTGAAGCTGGTCCTCAAGGTCCGGGGCACCCTGGCCGCCTACCTGGCCGAGACGCCCATTGCCGCGGGTCAGAAGATCAAGCCCCTGGCTGGCGACTGGCAGGAGGTACGGGTCAAAGTGGCCGATACCCAGCAGTTGCGTAACTGGCTGGGGTCTTTGGGTACGCATGGCGTGGTCCTGGCGCCCGCTGGCCTGCGCGAGGAGATGCGGGCGACCTTGCGGCAATTGGCCGCGCTCTACGACGAGCCCGCACCGGGCCAGGCGCCAGGCCAGCCGCTATGACCACCGTGGTGTATTTCCATGGGTTCGCCAGTGGGCGGCAGGAGCAAAGCCCGAAGGCCGCGCTGATCCGTGACCTGGGCCATGAGTTGCTCTGGGTGGCCACCGCTGGCGATTACCGACCCACGGGTTATCTCGCGGCCTTCGCCGGGCTGAAGCTGGACCCCGCCGCGCCCCTGGTGATGATGGGCACCAGTCTGGGCGGGTTCTGGGCGCGCCGGCTGGGCAATGACTGGGGCAAACCCTGGATCGCCCTCAACCCGGCCATCCAGCCTGCCCAATCGCTGCAGCGCTACATCGGCATCAATACCCGCTTTGATACGGGTGAGCCCTTTACCTGGACGGCGGCGGATTGTGCCGGCTATGGCGACTATGAGCAGCGGCCCATCCAGGCCCGCATCCCGGGCAGGCTCATCCTGGCGGAAGATGATGAGGTGCTGGACTACCGCCCCACCCTGGCCACGGCGGGGGCGGCGCGGGTCCTGGTTCTGCCCAGCGGCGGGCACCCCTTGCACAATACGGGTGATTATGCAGCCGTAATCGATGAGTTTCTTGCTGAATGCCCGTGAAATGACACCCAGGGGCCGCCGCCGCGCCTGCGTGCTCATCAACTGGACTTTGCCGTCATCGAGTTGCGCCCGGGGCAGGAACTGCGCATCTGGGGGGTGGAGGGCTTCGTGGTGCGGCGGTTGCCGTGAGGCCCTGCTAAGTTTTCACGACGACTCCCCCGCCAGCCGACACAGCTTAGCCTCAGGATCGAGTTGGCCGATGCCGATGCCAGCCAGGGCGATGATCGGGGTGGTATTGCAGCAGATCACGCCCGCTCGCCCAACAAAGACGTTTCCCGTGCCAGGTCATCGGCGCTGTCTTCCAATAAGACGGCGCCGGCGGCCATCGCCCGCAGCAGGAAGGTCACCCGGGGCAGCGCGAGCCAGGCCGCGGCGGTACCGGACGACAAACGTCCCTCCCGGAACAGGCTGATAGCCGTTTGCTCCTTCATGAAGCCCGCGAGTCCCTCGGCGTTCATGTGGAGGGAGAGCAGTATTTCCGCGGGACAATCGATCGCCACTGTTTGGTTCATCAACTCCTTGCCCCTTTTTCTCTTTGTTGAGCCTTACGTTTCTTCCTCAGCAAAAGGCGGAACCACTATCGCGTTCCGCCCTACGGGGGTTACTCCCCAGGAGTTTGGCCGGACCCACCCTCGCTGCACGACATTGGAATTATTCTCCCGTCAGGAAACATTAGCTTCGACTTCTTTCCTCGATGGGTAAGGAAAGCGGCAGTTCCCTTGTAGTCTATCTGATATGTGTTTGGCTTCTTGCCAAAACGCACCTCTCCTCTATTACCATTTTTATCGAACCATTCGCCAAAATTCATATTGATTGTGAGTTCGAGGGTGCTTGAGTCACAGTCAAATAAATGACCCGCTGCGCTCGATGGACTGGCACCAGAAAGAATTACTAATCCGGCCAAAAGCGTAATGTGTTGAAGTTGGCGCATTCTACCCCGGTTGACGTGGCATGAGTCCAAAATAAGATTTGAACGGCAAAACTTATTCATAACCATCCCCCGGCAGAGCCGGGGGCTTTCATTCGTGAGCCGCTCAAAGCGGCTGGGCGGGGCCGCTAACGCGGTCCCGCGGTGCTTGGACCGCCTAAAGGCGGCTCATCAGTTCCATAGATTGAGCTGGTCGAGTCGTTGGTCTTCCTGCTCCTGGTGGCGGATGTACTCGCGAATGGTTGCCTCATCGCGACCAACCGTCGAGACGAAATAGCCGCGCGCCCAGAAGCTCTGGCCAACGAAGTTGCGACGGCGTTCACCGTATACCCGGGCAAGATGAATCGCACTCTTGCCCTTGAGGAACCCGACCACCGACGAGACCGCATACTTGGGCGGAATCGAGATCAGCATATGCACGTGATCGGGCATCAGATGCCCCTCCAGGATGCGACATTGTCGTTGTTCCGCTAAGGCGCGAAAGACTTCCCCAAGGTGGCGGCGTAACTGTTCATACAAGGTCTTACGTCGACACTTCGGGATAAACACCAGGTGATATTTGCACTCCCACTTCGCGTGGCTTAGGCTCTCAGATTCGTCCATCGGGATTCTCCGCAGGTGTGTGCTTGGCGGCTCACAACCCGGAGTTTCCTGGATGGACTCCCGTAATTGTCAAACTTTTTCAGTCCCCCGGCAGAGCCGGGGGTTTTCCCGGGATAATAA